>CALJKJ010000013.1 GCA_937973685.1 uncultured Flavobacteriales bacterium
GTTGCACAAGGTGTTCCTTTTGCACGTGAATACGGAGGTTTATTAGACAACCGTTCATTTGGTGGTACGCAAGTACAACGTACATTTTACGCTGCCGGTCAAACAGGACAACAATTGTTATTAGGTGCTTATTCAGCACTTTCTCGTCAAACAGGTTTGGGACGTGTGAAAATGTACAACCGTCACGAAATGCTTGACTTAGTAAAAGTTGATGGCAAAGCAAGAGGAATCATCGCACGTAACCTAGTTACTGGTGAACTAGAGCGCCATTCAGCACATGCGGTTATTATTGCATCGGGAGGATACGGAAACGTATATTTCTTGTCAACAAATGCAATGGGAAGTAATGTTACTGCAGCTTGGAAAACACACAAACGTGGCGCACATTTCTCGAATCCATGCTTCGTACAAATTCACCCAACATGTATACCTGTTCACGGAACGAATCAATCAAAATTAACATTGATGTCTGAGTCGCTTCGTAATTCTGGTCGTATTTGGGTGCCTAAGAAAATCGAAGATGCAGAAGCAATTCGTGCTGGGAAATTAAAACCTACTCAAATTGCAGAAGAAGATAGAGATTATTTCTTAGAAAGAAGATATCCAGCATTTGGTAACTTAGTTCCACGTGACGTAGCTTCTCGTGCTGCTAAAGAAAGATGTGACGCTGGTTATGGAATTGAAGCGAATGACACTAACGAAGGTGTTTATTTGGACTTCTCTTCTGAAATTGTAGCAAAAGGTAAACAAGCAGCTTATGCAGCGGGTGACCACAATCCTTCAGATGCTAAAATCATTGAATTAGGTAAAAAATGGGTGGAAAGTAAATACGGAAACTTGTTCCAGATGTATGAAAAAATTACAGATGAGAACCCGTACGAAACACCAATGAAAATATATCCAGCTGTTCACTACACAATGGGTGGCGTATGGGTTGATTATAACTTACAATCATCTATTCCTGGTTGTTTCGTTGCAGGCGAAGCTAACTTCTCTGACCACGGTGCAAACAGATTAGGTGCATCTGCCTTGATGCAAGGTTTAGCTGATGGCTATTTCGTGTTACCATACACTGTTTCTGATTATTTAGCGGATGAAATTCGTACAGGTAAAATCGCAACGGATTCACCTGAGTTTGACGAAGCTGAAAATTCAGTAAGAGCTACTATCGATAAATTCTTGTCGAATAACGGATCTAGATCAGTTGATTTCTTCCACAAACGTTTGGGATTAATCATGTGGAACAAGGTTGGTATGGCACGTAACGCAGCTGGATTGAAAGAAGCGATTACAGAAATTGCTGCTTTGAAAGAAGAGTTTTATGCTGATGTATTTGTTCCTGGTGATGCAAATGAGTTGAATCCTGAATTAGAAAAAGCGTTACGCGTAGCAGATTTCTTAGAATTAGGTCAATTAATGGCGCGTGATGCATTGATGCGTGAAGAATCTTGTGGAGGTCACTTCCGTGAAGAACACCAAGATGCAGAAGGTGAGACATTGCGTGATGATGAAAACTTCAAATTTGTAAGTGCTTGGGAATACAAAGGTTCTGACATTAATGAAGCAATCTTACACAAAGAGCCGTTGAATTATGAATTCATTAAAATAGCAGCTAGAAATTATAAGTGATTTCTTGTTTTCTAATAAAAAACTTTAAAACGATTTAAAATGGCATCAAAAACAATCAATATAAACCTGAAAATATGGCGTCAAAAAAACGCTAATACAAAAGGTAAAATGGAAACATATAAATTAGATAATGTTTCTACTGACAGCTCATTTCTTGAAATGTTGGACCAATTAAACGAACAATTAATTAATTCACGCATAGAGCCTATCGCATTTGATCACGATTGTCGTGAAGGAATTTGTGGAAGTTGTTCGTTGTACATTAATGGTGAAGCTCACGGACCAGATAGAGCTGTAACTACCTGTCAATTACACATGCGTAAATTCAAAGATGGTGAAACTATTTATGTTGAACCATGGAGAGCAAAAGCATTCCCTGTAATCAAAGATTTAGTAGTTGACCGCTCAGCATTTGATCGCATTCAACAAGCTGGTGGATTCGTTTCAGTGAACACATCTGGAAAAACAATGGATGCAAATGCTATTCCAATTGGAAAAGCGGATGCAGATAAAGCATTTGAAGCTGCAACATGTATTGGATGTGGCGCTTGTGTTGCCTCGTGTAAAAATGCTTCTGCGATGTTATTTGTTTCTGCAAAAGTATCTCAATTAGCATTGTTGCCACAAGGTCAAGTGGAAGCACAACAACGTGTGTTAAACATGGTGAAACAAATGGATGAAGAAGGTTTTGGTAATTGTACAAACACTGGAGCTTGTGCGGTAGAATGTCCAAAAGAAATCTCGTTAGAAAATATTGCACGCATGAATCGTGAGTACTTAAAAGCGATCGTTTCAGCAGAATAAATCTAATATAAACAATGCAGAAATGGGTGGGATTTCTCACCCTTTTTTATTTTCCAAAAATTTATTTTTATAGTTAAATAAGTTTTTTTAAATTTAGCAGAACATTAATATAAACTTAAATATGAAAAAACTATTACTTACGCTAAGTCTCGCAATTGGCGCGACTATTTCGTTTGGTCAGGTTATCTTTTCGGTTGAAGAGCCTGCTGCCATTCAAGGTTTAAAATCGTTTACCAGCAATGGTGATGGTTCTGGCTGGGGTTTAACAACATTAGTAGGTCAGCCAATTGTGTTGGATACAATTGCTATCATGAACGATGGTAGTACCGGTTTAAACGCACAAGGATTGCCTAATTCGTTACACGGATGTGATTCTTTGGGAGTAAACAATTTAACTGGTAAAATAGCCTTGATTTATAGAAACACATGTACGTTTGGACAAAAAGCTTTGTTTGCACAAGCGCATGGAGCAGTTGCTGTTATTATCGTAAACAGAGAGGAAGCTCTGATAAACATGAGTGGTGGTACTGAAGGTGCATCCGTTACTATTCCTGTGATTTTTATCAAAAAGTCAGATGGTGATGCTATTCGAACTACAATCGAAGGAGGAACTACTGTAGTTGGATTAATCGGTGATAAAACAGGTTTGTTTGCTAATGACGTTTCTATTTATGACAACCGTGCAATCAGAGCTGATTATGGCTCAAAACCATTGCCGTTAGCTCAAAACGCAAGTGAATTTTCTGTTCCTTTCGGAGGATGGGTGTTCAATTACGGTCAAGATGCTCAAAACAATGTTCGAATGACAACTACTGTTGTTAAAAATGGTACAACATTATACACACAAACTTCAGCTGGATCAACAATTAATGCGGGTGATTCATTGTACTTTACTACTCCTACATTCTCACAAGCATCTTATACAGCTGGGGAATATGAAGTTACATATGCGATTGCAATGGATAGTACTGATTTGTACCCTGCTGATAATATTTCAACTTACAAATTTAGTTTAGGTGATTTGTGGTCATTGGATCACTTGGACACTGCAACTACCGTTAATGTTGATGGTTACTACCGTTCTAACACACTCCCTTCAAGTACATTTGAAACGTGTATCGCATTGAAAGATGCTAATGCAGGTCGTATTGCTACAAACGGTGCTTATTTTGGTGGTTTAGCAATTGCAGTTGCAGATACCGCTACATTATCATTAACTGGACAAGCTGTTGATTTAACTATTTATGAGTGGAATGATGCAGATGTAACAACAGCGTCAACAGCTATATCTAATATCAATGCCGTAGCAACAGGAACATATGAATACTTATCAAATGATACGGAGCAAACTATTTTCATTCCGTTAATGGATCCGCCAGTATTTACATTCCAAAATAATCAACAATATTTAGCTTGTATCACAACGTATGAACCTAAATTATACTTAGCATACTCAACGAAAGATTATTACGATGAAAACACTGCTAATGATAATTTAATTCGTTTCCCTCACCGTCCTGATGGAGGTGCATTTGTTATGGGTGGTTTTGGAATTACTTCAGCATTAGCATTTAACACTTCTGACAACCTTTCTGTTGCAGAAAACAATGTAGAAGCTGCTGCTTTCCCTAATCCATCTACAGATGTTATCACTGTTAAATTAAACGCAACCGGAAACGCAACATTATCGATTACTGACATTGCTGGTCGTTTAATTTCAACACAAACAATTAAAGTGAACAATGGACAATTCACAACAAATGTTGCTGGAATGAACAATGGAACATATGTGTTTGCATTAGACTTTGAAAATGGCGCTAAAAGCCGTTTCAATGTTGTTGTAACAAAATAATATTATACAATTGAAAATTAACCTCGCTTGAAAAAGCGGGGTTTTTTTATGCTTGGTTAGTAGGAAAAACAAGCATGAAGGTCGTGCCACTTTCTGATGTGGTCTCAACAGTAATAGTTCCTTGGTGACCTGATATTAGTTGTTTTACCAAAGCTAATCCCAAGCCAGTTCCTGTACTTTTAGTGGTGAAATATGGTTCAAAAATTGTGTCTAACTGTTCGTCAGGTATCCCGTTACCATTGTCTTTTATGCGAATGATTATCGTGCCAACTTGTTGTTCAAAGTCAATAGAAATAATTGCCTTTTTTCCGAAATCAACAGCTTGAATACTATTCGCAAACAAATTATTAAAAACCCGTATCAACTGAGTGCTATCCCCATCAATAATGATAGAGCTAGAAGGTGTTGTTAAATTAAAATCTACAACATGTTCCGATTCAAATATTTGTGCAACTCCCTGTACAAGTTCAAACAAGGAAACTGGTTCTAATTTTGGATCTGGAAATTGAGCAAAACTAGAAAAAGCATTTGCTATATCTGCTAAAGAATCAATTTGTTCAACTATTGACCGAGTAACTTGCTGTATTTTCTGTTTCGCATCTGGATCCGTTGGATCAAATACACGCTCCAATTGTTGGATTCTTAATTTCATTGGTGTTAACGGATTCTTGATTTCATGCGCTACCTGCTTCGCCATTTCGCGCCATGCTCCTTCGCGCTCTGATTGAGCAAGAAGAACAGCTGCAGCTTCTAAATCTGCTAATTTACGATTATAGGCAGCTAACAAATCACCAATTTCATCATCGGCTTCATAAGTAATTGGCTGATTACTTTTTCCAAATGCTACACGATTAAAATGTTTCTGAATCATTCGTAAAGGTGCTGTTATCCAAGATGAAATTGCAATAGCACCTACGATTGACACAACAAGTAATAACATGAATACATTTATTATTGCAATAAAAAACTGCTGAATCTGATTTTCAAAGAGTGTTTGTTGATCAAAATGCTGAACATTTAAGTAACCAAAAACACTTTTATTATGGTCGTATAATGGAATGTATGCCGATAAATAAGTTAAATTTCCTATTGTTTCTGTTTGGATATGAGCAACAGACTTATTTGTTTTTAAAGCGAAAAAAGCTGCAGGATGAATGTTCTTGCTTAATAATCCTTTTGAAAAAATTACTGGTCGTGAACTACCTTGTAACCCTCCATTCACATCGTAATAATTTAAATCCGTCATGTATATATCTGACCATAACTGCAACTGATAATTACGTGCATCTATTGTTCCATAATGAAATAATTTATTACTTGTATGGGTGGACAATTGTTTGGATAACGAGCGTGCTTTTTCAAGCACCAAATCTGACGTGTATTCCTTGTATTGTTGTGTAACAAATGAACTACTCGCAACACTAAACCCAATCAAAGAAAGCACGACCAAACCAACCATGACGAATTGAATTTTTGTAGATAATGACGTGTTTTTTCGATATATTTTAATTGCATTAAAAAATAAAACACGAATTACCAACAATAAAAACCCATAACCAATCATCAAAAATGCACCAGCGGTAATGTTGTTAATAAAACTTGGATTGGGAATGGATAATACAACTACGTTATCAGGTGAACGTTGAAAAATGTAATGGGAATAACCTTCAAAATTCAACCATTTTCCTCGAGCTTCTTTCGCCGTTAAAAACGAATGATCGTATAACGGAAAGTTATAATCTCCAAAATTATTCGTTAATCGGTGTTGGTAATAGCTAGCAAAAGAATATGCTGCTAATGATTCGAACACATTCGTTTGATCCGAAATTAATAAGCGAGGGAAACCGATTTCTTCGGGAAGTTGTTTCGATTTTAACGTCCCAAAAAGCACACTATCTTTTGTTGCAGTTAATGGGATTTTAAACAAATAATTTAACTGTTGGGCATTGTCTTTAATGTAAAATAAATTAGGCGATATTTCAGATTGCTCACTATGAAATTGAAGTAATTCATCTAGTTCAATTCGTGATGTTCCATAGATCAATTCTTGATCGTTTTTACCAAAAATATAGCAATCAATCGCATACCTTTCCCAAAACTCCGTAAACACGTTATCGTCTAGCTGTTCTTTTAATTCCGTAAATGACAATGCGCGTGTAAATGACAATTGTTGCAGTGACTTCGCAATTGATAAAAACTCAACTTCGGTTGCAATATCACGATTGTCAGATAATTCATTTGCGTAAAGAATTCGTGTTGTTCGTTCTTTTTCCAATGCTTCAAATTGCAACTTGTAAGCCGTAACAATTGCAAAAAAAAGCAAGGTGATTAGTACAGAAGTTGCTGACCATTTTTCGGAAAAAACAAAACTTATTAATAGAATAATCAACGCAAAAATTCCAGAAAATATAAGTGATAAAACTTCACTTTCATAAACTAAAATCAGCACCAAAAATGCACCAAAAAATGAAGCGGAAAACAGTAATAAAAAACGCCAAAAATTCATGGAATTTGCTTTCCAAAATAATGCAACTTTATGTGCGATAAAAACAAAAATCAATCCTCCTATTCCAATTATTAATAAAATAATAATGCTTAAAAAGTTCAGTTGAAACAACTCGTTTAGTTGTAAATTGATACTTGAATTTTCAATAATTATATGTGCAATAATTGGGAAAAAACAAATGGTGGCTGACAACAAAAGAACAGAAAATCCGATTTTAAATCGCTTATTTATTTTATCAATTTTGACTTTATTACATGTTATTAAAATAAGTATCGCTGTGTATATCCATAAAATAAAAGCAGCTAAATTTGGAATAAATTCATTCACTGCAAACACCCGTACATCAAATATAGCTGCGCCAGTAGAAGTGGTTAAAAAAGGAAGTTTATACGCTATTAATCGCAAAATTAATGTGAATAAAGCGAAAAAAACTAATTGTTTGTTTGATTTCAATTGCCTCAAAGTCCATGACCATAGCACTAAAAACAAGAATAACACACAAACAAATATCAAAGTAGATTGTAGCGATCGACCTGTTTGATTTGATGTTTTGTGCAAACTAAAAACAGCTTTTCCACGATTATTTTTAACAACATAACCTGTTGAAAAATCTTGGCGAATGGTTGCGTCAATTTGGTCAAATGGTTCAAAAAAACCTGACTGTAAAAATTCGTTTTCAAAAGGATAAACATGTTGTAATCCGAAGGTAACTACAAAGGTAAAGTTGTCGGTTGAATCAACAGAAGAGTAGTACCAACCATTATTTGAAAAGAATGCTTTTTGATCATTTTTTTTAGCCGCGATTACAGAGGAAAAAGCAAAAGAATTCGTGTTCCAAAAACAAAGCGAATCACCTTTAAAAACATGTAAAAAAAAGTTGTTTTTTTGTTGAAAATACGTGCGTTTAAAAGTAGCTTTTTTAGAGGTGTTCCAATCTTTTTTAACGGCAGATAAAAATTGTTTACTTGCTAATTCTTGCTTGGAAAAATTAGTTTGAAAATGGTTATAAAGTCCGTTGGAAGAAGTAATATTTGGCGTTAATAAATACAATAAAAAAACACTTCCAAATAAAAAAAGAAGTAAGTGAATGTGTCTTTTAATGAATCGCTTTAATCGCTTAAACATGAAATTTTTGGCGTCAAGACCTTTAATAAACGTTCAAATTCTTGATCCGCTTGATGGTCGTTGTTAAAAATAAAATCCGCTTCATTGACATACGGCAACAAGTAGTTTTGATAACAAGGTGTCACATGATTTTGCCACTGATATAAAATAGCATCGCGGGAGTAACCTCTCGATTCTTGATCTCGATACAAACGTCTATCTAACTGAACATCGTGATCAACATCCATAAAAATAGTGAACTCGAGTAAATTGCGCACTTCGTGGTACTCAAACAAAAACAAGCCCTCAACGATAATGATTGGAGCAGGATCCAACGTAATCAACACATTCTTACCAGGAGGAGCATTAAAATGATATTCCTTCACTTCTATAGACTCGCCTTGTTGTAATTTGGTCAAATCTTGCGCCAATTTATGTCGGTCCAAAGCTGTAGGTAAATCAAAATTAATTGCACCGTTTTCGTCAACAAATTGTTCTTCTATCGGTAAATAATAATTATCCATCGAAAAAACAGTTGGTTTTATCTCACCAAAATGAGTTGCTAACCGTCTTAAAAGTGTCGTTTTTCCTGAGCCACTACCTCCACAAATACCAATAATCATCAATCGGAAATTCTATTTTCATGCAAAAACAAATGAGCGCTTTTGCTTTGTACAAACATATAAAAAAGCAATGAAAGAGAACGAATAAAAAATTGGAATGAAAAAGTGCGTTAACTGTATTTCATCAAAAGTTATCATTCAAATTAAAAAATCTTGTTTAAATTTATCGTTTATATGTTGTTTTGGTTTGAAAATTTAACAAGCTAGATAACATCTATTTTAAGCTATTAACACGAATTAGAATGAAAAAAAATCTTGTATTTACGCTAGCACTAGCTTTGCAACTAATTGGCTATTCGCAACAAGGCGATGGCGGCAGCCCAAAAGTTGTTAGTTTTCAAAAAATAGCGAAAACTATCGATCACCGTAATTTTGCACAACCAGATATTATTGCTTTGCAAACAGAAGATGCAGAAACGGCAATTAAAGGAAATGGCCCTTGGCGATTTGGTTACAATAACGAAACAAATTTAACCATGGAAAATTCAGGAACTTGGCTAAATCTTGCAGATGGTGGTAAAATTTGGTTATTGAAAATAACGTGTGAAAACGCTTTAACGGTAAATTTAACCTTTGAAAATGTCGTGATTCCTGAAGGAAATGAACTATTTGTCTACAATCCAGATAAATCGTTTATTCTAGGAAAATTTACTGCATATCATTTGTATGAAAAGCAATTAGGTACAGAACTTGTTCCGGGAAACACAGCAATAATTGAATATTACGTTCCTGCAGAAAATAACTCCTTAGAGGCATCATTAACTCTTTCTAAAGTCACGCACGGATATAGAACAGCGAACGAATTCCAAGAAAAAGCATTCAACAGTTCTGGGTCATGTAACATGAATGTCAACTGTCCAGATGGAGCTGCTTGGGTAAACGAGCGCAACAGTACAGTCATGTTGGTTTCTGGAAGTAACGGTTTTTGTACAGGAGCCTTGGTAAATAACACTTTAAACGATGGTAAACCTTATGTGCTGACTGCAAACCACTGTTACAGCACTCCTACCACTTGGATTTTCCGATTTAATTGGCAAGCAAGTTCTTGTTCAGCTCCAGCTAGTTCTCCAACGTTTACTTCGTTATCGGGAGCAGTTTTACGCGCGCGAAGAACTCCTTCTGACTTTTGTTTAGTTGAAATTACAGGTGGATTAATCAACAACACGGTACCCCTAAGTTACTCCCCTTATTTTGCTGGTTGGGATCACAGTGGAACAATTCCAACATCAACCGTTTGTATTCATCATCCCTCAGGTGACATCAAAAAAATATCTTTTGATGATGCCGCTCCAGGCATTTCTCAAGGAATGGGTTCTACTGAACCTAATTCAACATGGACAATGCAATGGGACAGAAATACAACTACTGAACCAGGTTCTTCTGGCTCACCCCTTTTTGATAACAATCACCGAATCATTGGTCAACTTTGGGGAGGTGGAGCATCTTGTACAAGTTTAACTGCTAATGATTATTACGGCCGCTTTACAAATTCATGGGAACCAACGGGAAGTAATTCTACCAATCAATTGAAATATTGGTTAGACCCTAATACAAGTGGATTTAATTTCATCAATGGATATGACCCCGCTGGTCCTGCTCCTGCTCTCGATGCAAGTATTCAAAATCCTGTAGGTGTTAGTGGAACGTTTTGTTCAGGCGAAGTTGCGCCACAAATAACAATTGCAAATAATGGAACAACGACACTAACGAGCGCAACCATCAATTATGGTTACGACGGCACAACTAACTTAGTTTACAATTGGACTGGTTCACTTACACAATACCAAACGGCTGTTATTACTTTGCCAGCAACGACCGTAACAAATGGAAGTCATACTTTCCAAGCAATTGTTTCAAATCCAAACGCTTCAACAGATGGTAATTCTTTAAACAACACCATCAATTCAACTTTTAACGCTATAATTAATGCTGATTTTATTGATTTAGGTATTACTTTAGATTGTTATGGATCAGAGACAACATGGAAGATAACTGATGCATCTGGCGCAACTACCATCTATTCTGGCGGACCTTATGTGGATAACAATCAAGGCGGACAAGTAATCAGTCAATCTGTTTGTTTATCTAGTGGGTGTTATCAATTAAAAGTTTACGATGCTTATGGCGATGGTATCCAAAGTCAAGGCTGTCCAACTATCGGTCATTTGGAAATAACAAATTCATTAAACGATACTTTAGCAGAAATTACAGAAGCAAATGCAAATTTCGGCGACAGTACTTCGCTAACATTTTGTATCAGTGGAGCAGGAATTGGTGAAAATGAACTAAATTCATTTTGGTCGATTTTTCCAAATCCTACAAATCAGTTTATTACTATTGATTTAAACAAATTCGTTGGTGAAAATACTATTCAGTTTGTCACAACAACAGGGCAAATTGTTCGTTCGTTAACGACATCAGATACGCTTTCAACAATTGATGTTTCAACGTTTGCAAAAGGTGTTTACTTTGTAACACTTCAAACTGAACGAGGAAATACGACAAAAAGACTTGTTATAAAATAAATTTTACCCAACAATTAATTAAAGCCATTTCGTCTTGAAATGGCTTTTTTTGTGTTACTTTCGTCTGGAAGAAATAAACGAATATGGCAAAAGTTAAAACAGCATTTTTCTGTCAAAATTGTGGGTACGAAGCTCCAAAATGGCTGGGCAAATGCCCCTCTTGTAGCGAATGGAACACATTTGTTGAAGAGTTAGTTGAAAAACAATTGCCGACAATAGTCGCTTTCTCTACCTCATCAGGAAGAAATGCAAAAGCTTTACCACTGCAAGAAATTGAAACAAATGGACAGCGCCGAATCGTTCTTCCCGACACAGAAATAAACCGTGTGCTTGGTGGCGGAATTGTTCCAGGATCGTTGATCTTGTTTGGTGGTGAACCTGGTATTGGGAAATCAACTTTGTTATTACAACTTGCTGTTCAAGTTCAAATGAAGGTGCTTTATGTGTCTGGTGAGGAAAGCGAACAACAAATCAAAATGCGCGCTGAGCGTATTGGTGAAATGAACCAAAATTGTTTCATTTTAACCGAAACAAATATTCAAAACATCTTCAAGCAAGCAGAAGACACAAGTCCCCAATTGTTGATCATCGATTCAATTCAAACGTTATTTTCATCTCAAATAGAAAGTGCCCCTGGAAGCATTTCTCAAATCAGAGAATGTACCGCTCAGTTATTGCGCTACGCAAAAATGACAGAAATTCCAGTTTTTATAATTGGGCATATTACCAAAGAAGGATCGCTTGCTGGACCAAAAGTACTGGAACACATGGTTGATGCTGTCTTGCAATTTGAAGGGGATCAAAATCATGTGTACCGCTTGTTACGTGGTATGAAAAACAGATTTGGGAGCACGAATGAACTCGGAATTTACGAAATGACTGGCGGAGGTTTACGTGGTGTCGAAAATCCGTCTGAAATTCTCATTTCAAGTGGCGATACTGGATTGAGTGGTGTCGCAATTGCAGCAACCTTAGAAGGAGTTCGCCCACTGTTGATAGAAGTTCAAGCGCTCGTGAGCACAGCTGCATATGGAACGCCTCAACGTTCATCTACTGGCTTTGATTTGCGTCGATTGAACATGTTGTTAGCTGTCATGGAAAAACGTTGTGGTTTTAAATTAGGAGCGAAAGATGTCTTTTTAAATATTGCTGGTGGTATTCGAGTTGATGACCCCGCAATTGATTTAGGTGTTGTCGCAGCTGTTTTATCGAGCAACGCAGACTTGTCCATAGACCGTTCCATTTGTTGTTCCGCAGAGGTTGGATTATCGGGTGAAATTCGTCCCGTAAATCGGATAGATCAACGAATTCGAGAAGCGGAAAAATTAGGATTCGAAAAAATAATTATCTCGAGTTACAACAAAGCAATCGATCAAGAAAATTACAAAATTGAATTGATTAAATGCACACGGATTGATGAAGTGTTGCGTGCGTTGTTTGCGTAATTTATTCGACGACTATTTTAAAAATTCCGCCGTTTGCTAGCTGCAAAAAACAACTGCCAACGAATTGTTTATCCAAAAATATTACTGCGTGCTCCGCTGATAATTCTCCCTGTGCTAATAGTTTTCCAGTCGCATCTATTAATTGATAGCTCGTCGATTTTAGTAAATTATCTACTCGAATCATATGCGAAGTTGGATTCGGAAAAACGTTTATTTTAATTGAATTTTGCGGAATATCTGCTGTTTCTTGAAAAATCGACGATAAATTAAGTCGAAACAAACGCGGTGGAATAGAAAGAAATCCAGCTTGAATTTGTTCTGCAGTAACCATTAATTCTTCGTGATTTAAAAAAGTGATGCCTTCCGTTTGGCCAACTTGAAGCATGTTTCCAATAGCTATTTTTCGTTTGTTCCCTGAAAAAAAAGATGCGTTGTAATCGGAAAGTACCCAAACAAAACTCGAATAAAAAGAAGGTGCTATTTCTTTGTATCCCAACAAAACGATTCGCTTCGTGAATGGATGAAAAGCAACATCCGTTACCAAACCATCAACAAAAAAACTATCTATTATTTGAGCCGTTTGATGACCAACTTGTGCAGGAAAAACATAATGATTGGTAAATTGATTTCCCCAATTTTTAGAAAACAAATGAACCGTGTCATTTACAACAAAAAAGGCTTCTGCATCAAAATTGGTAAGCGCATTCGCAACAAAACTTGTTTGATTGGAATAGGTATAAGAAATCGTATCGACGTATACTGTGTCTGCTAATAAATCAGTGAGTGAAAAACGATAAATACGCAAGTTCTGTCTTGTTCCTGAATTATTTCCAATATCTCCAATGTAACCAAAACTTGAAGCGGTAGTAACTGCTTCCCAATCTATATTTGATGCATTTGCAACCACAACTTGACGTAAAATTTGTCCCAAGGTGTCTATTGCATACAATATAGGTTGTCCTCCACTATCGTTATGCGTCCATAGTGTATCGTTGTGAATAAACAAGCCCGAGTTTTCTGCCAATTGTGTCGGCAATAATGCTAATTCGGATAAGGTAATTGTTGTTGAATCGTACAAACAAGAACCGTCATTGGACTGAGCGGTAGGATCAAAATTTGCAGCAAACGGATCGGTACACCCCCATTGCGCAGCAGCAGAGAAAGAAAAGAACACCAATAAAACACTCCAGTGATTTTTCACGTTATTGGTTTTAAATAAACGCATTTATCGAATCTCCCCGCCAGCAGAAAATCCTTTTTCAGGAATCATGAAGCTCAATTTTCCCTCCTCATTTTCGGCCATCAATATCATTCCTTGTGATTCAACACCTCGTATTTTTCGCGGAGCTAAATTCATCAAAACAGCAACAGTTTTACCCACTACTTCTTCAGGACTATAATGTTCCGCAATTCCAGAAATAATTGTTCGGGTATCAATTCCGGTATTAACCGTCAATTGTAATAATTTATCCGCTTTTGGCACCTTGATTGCTGCTTCAATTGTTCCCAAACGTATGTCCATGTTCGAAAAATCATCAAAAGTGGTTTCCGCTTTTTGTGGATTAGCAGCTGTTGTAGTTGCAGTTTGTGACGCTGCTAGTAGCGCGACTTCGTTTGCAACAAATTCGTCTTCAATTTTTTGGAACAAAATAGTAGGAGCATTGGTAACATGTCCTGCTGCTATCAAATCATTACCCGCAACAGACCACGGTTGTGCGTTTGTGTTCATGAATGCACGAATTTTAGCTGCGGTTTCCGGCAAAAACGGATCTAATACCAATCCTAAATTTGCAGTGATTTGTAGCGCAATGTTCATGATTGTTTTCACACGTTCCGGATCTGTTTTGATCAACTTCCACGGTTCATTATCCGCCAAGTACTTATTTCCCATGCGCGCTAATTGCATGGCTTCAGCTTGGGCATCACGCAATTTGTATTGAAAAACAGCAGTTGCAATAGCTGATGGAATTGCTTTCATTGCTGCCAAAACTTGTTCGTCTTCAGGACTCAACACACCACGATCTGGAACAACTCCATCGTAATATTTTTGTGTCAAGACCAAAGCACGGTTAATGAAATTTCCTAAAATATCGGCTAACTCATTATTAACACGCGCTTGATATTCTTTCCAGGTAAATTCAGCATCTTTTGTTTCAGGCGCAATTGCTGTTAACGTGTATTTTAATTCGTCAATTTTTGTTGGATAACGTTCTAAGTATTCGTGTAACCAAACTGCCCAATTACGTGAAGTAGAAAATTTATCGCCTTCTAAGTTTAAAAACTCGTATGCTGGCACATTATCCGGCAAAATAAATCCGCCATGATCTTTCAATAAAATTGGGAAGATAATCGCGTGAAAAACAATGTTGTCTTTTCCTATAAAATGAACCAGTTTACGGGATTCATCGCACCAGTAATCTTTCCAGTTTTTACCATTATCAAGCGCCCATTGTTTGGTCGCAGAAATATACCCAATTGGCGCATCCAACCAAACGTAAAGCACTTTTCCTTCAGCATCTTTTAACGGAACTGGTACGCCCCAATCCAAATCACGGGTCATTGCACGTGGGCGCAAACCTCCATCAATCCATGATAAACATTGACCAATGACTTGATTTCTCCATTGTTTTGGATCGTGTTGTTGCACACCATCTAATATTCCTTCTTTGATCCAAGGACGCAACCACTCTTCGTGTTTGTCCATGGGTAAAAACCAATGAGAGGTGTTTTTTAAAATGGGTGTTTTACCACTTAAGGTAGAAACAGGATTTTTTAAATCCGTTGGACTCAATGCCGATCCACATTTTTCGCATTGGTCGCCGTAAGCGCCCGGGCTACTGCAATTTGGGCAATCGCCTGTAATGTATCTGTCAGCAAGGAATTGTTGAAATTCCTCGTCAAAATATTGTTCCGTCGTTTCTTGAATAAACTTTCCTTTTTCTTCGAGCACTTTGAAAAACTCCTGCGCTGTTTCAATATGTAATTCGGAAGAAGTTCTGTGAAAAATATCGAAAGTAATACCAAATTGCTGAAAAGCGTCCCCAATTATTTTGTTGTATTTATCGACAATCTCTTTTGGGGTAATTCCTTCTTTTTTCGCACGTAATGTTATCGCAGCTCCGTGTTCATCAGATCCACAAATAAAGGCAACATCATTTCCGTTTGCACGTAAAAAACGCACAAAAATATCGGCTGGTAAATAAACGCCTGCAACGTGTCCTAAATGAAGGGGTCCATTTGCATATGGCAATGCTGCTGTTACGGTGTACTTTGAATTATTCATAGAACAAAGATAGCGTTTTTGTGGAAAAGCTGGGAAGCAATTAATTTTATCGTTTTAGGACTATTTTGTATAAAGACTCCTCTCGGGTGTGCATGTTTTTCAAAGAAAATGATGTAATTTTATTGTATGCAAACTCCCGAGCATTTTACCTTAAAACAAGTCGCCGACTCGATACGTAAAGTTATCGCGGAACGTTATGCGCGAACGTATTGGGTAACGGCAGAAATGCACAAACTTAACCACACAAAAAAAGGGCATTGTTACCCGGAATTAGTGCAAAAAGAAGATGGTCAAATTTTGGTCGAAATGCGTGGCACAATTTGGAAACAACAATTTGATCGGATCCAACAACGCTTTGCTGAAGTAGTAAAAGAACCGCTTCGTGATGGAATGGAATTATTATTTCAAGTTAAAATAACATACCACCCACTATACAATATTGGACTTGAAATTATTGATATTGATCCTAATTACACGTTAGGCGCATTACAAAAAGAACGCCAAATCACTTTAGAACGCCTTCAGAAAGAAGGAATAATAAACAACAATCAATTTTTGAAAATGGCGTTGTTGCCCAAGCGATTGGCCATCATATCACAAGCTGACAGCAAGGGATATTCGGATTTTATAGTGTTGTTAAACGGACATCCGAAACGTTACCGTTTTGATACATTTTTGTTTGACGCAACGCTTCAAGGTGATTCAGCGATTCATTCCATTCAATCACAATTGAACCGCATTGAAAAAGTAAAACATTTGTTTGATGCAGTGGTAATCATTCGCGGAGGTGGCGGTGAAATTGGCATGCATTGCTATAATAATTATGAACTTTCTAAACGAATTGCAACTTTCCCCCTACCCATATTAACAGGTATTGGTCACAGCACGAATGTGACTGTTTGTGAAATGGTTGCTTTTCGGCACGGAATTACACCAAGTGATATTGCCTATTTTCTCATTGGGATAATGGAAGAATTAGATGCGCCCTTGGATGAAATAGCGAATAAATTACCGTTACTAACCGAACGTTTTTTACAAAACATAACAACTATCCTTGAACGAAATGTTCGTTTGTTTCATCAAGATGTGAAACTCTCCGTTGCTGAAAAACGGGCATTATTCCAGCAAAAAATGCATCAATTAGAGTTACAACTCGCAGACAAAGCTAATCAACGAACAAATGAATTAGCAATAAATCGTAAACAATTACGAACTTCTGTCGAACAACTGTTTGAGAAGCAATTACAACAACAAAAACATGTTGTTTCTCTTTTTGGTTTGAACGCCAAAAATAGTCTTTCGACAACACAAAACGAACTCATTCAAGCACACAACTCGTTTGTAAAAACAGGAGCTTTAGCGCTTGTAAAACAACGCGACCAGTTGCAACAATTTGAAAAAACCATTCAATTGATGCACCCAATTAATGTGTTAAAAAGAGGCTACTCCATTGTAACCAATCAATCAGGTGTGCTCAGTGAAAACAATAATCCAACAACAAACACAACCGTAACAATCACAACAGCATTTGGCGCGCTGGACGCTATTATTACAAAAGAAACAACACCATTATGACTTACGAAAAAGCTTACAACGAATTACAAGAAATCATTACCGCTATTGAAACTGGTGATGTAAGTGTTGATTTACTTTCAGAAAAAGTGAAACGAGCAGCTGAATTAATTACATTTTGCAAAGAAAAATTAACGGCAACCGAACAAGATGTGCAACAAATTTTAGCAGATTTAAACGCTTAATAGACGCAAATCATTCTTAAAATACCACTTTATTGGTAGTGGATATTGATTGTTTGATTTGTATTTTTGTCGCTTGCATATAAATTGCAATTCAACAGATGAGAACATTGGCAGATTTACCGTTAGAAAAGCGCACGATAGTTACAGCTATCAAAGAAAGCGCAATTCGTCCAAAATTATTGGAAATGGGTATTTATGCAGGAAAATCTGTGGAGGTGTTGTTCAAAGCGCCTTTTGGTGATCCAATAGCGGTTAATGTTGACGGATACGTTCTGTCTATGCGCTTGAACGAAGCTCAATTAATTGAAGTAGCCGATTAATGCAATGAAAAAAATCGCCCTATTTGGTAATCCAAACACTGGTAAAAGCTCCATCTTTAATCGCTTAACGGGATTAAAACAACACGTTGGTAATTTTCCTGGTGTTACTGTAGACAAACAAACGGGGACTTTTTCGTACAACAACGAAAAATTTGAATTAATCGATTTTCCGGGGACATATTCCGTTTATCCCCGTTCATCTGACGAAAAAATCGTTTTTGATGTAATCAGCAATCCACAACACACTGATTATCCAGATGCGGTTATCGTTGTAGTAGATGCGTCAAATTTAGAACGCAACTTATTATTGTTTTCTCAATTATACGATTTGGGCTTGCCAACAATACTGTTGCTTAACATGACAGATGTTGCTGCGCGCAAAGAAATTGCTATTTCAATTGAGGAACTACAAAACGCTTTTCCAGCTACAACTATCATCCGTTCCAACGCACGAATTGGAACAGGAATTGAGGAAATAAAGCGCGTTATTAGTGAAAACAAATTAAAAACTGCGGAAAAACCATTTGGTAAACAACAAGCACTCCTTTCAATTTCAGACACAGAAGGACAAGCTGTTGACACGGATGAACGTTTTCACAACATCCAACAGTTGGTGAATAATGCGGTAACGCGCAATCAGAAACTTCCTTCACGTTCAAAGAAAATAGATCTTTGGTTAACACATCCTGTTGTTGGGTACTTGTTCTTCTTTTTGTTATTACTCGTAATTTTTCAAAGCGTTTTTACCCTAGCTAGCTACCCAATGGACTTAATTGATGGAGCATTTGGTTCGCTTTCAAGTTTTGTTGCACAACAACTCCCTCCTGGTTTGTTTACTGATTTATTAGCGAATGGAATTATTCCTGGTATTGGAGGTGTCTTGGTTTTTGTTCCTCAAATAGCCTTATTATTTTTCTTACTCAGCATTTTGGAAGAAACCGGTTATATGGCGCGCGTTGTGTTTATGATGGACCGACTAATGCGTCCGTTTGGATTAAACGGAAAAAGTGTTGTGCCATTGATTTCAAGTGCCGCTTGCGCTATTCCAGGCATCATGTCGGCACGCACAATTAATTCTTGGCAAGAACGATTAACAACGATATTTGTAGCACCATTAATCAGTTGTTCTGCAAGAATACCAGTTTACACCTTACTCATTCACCTTGTTATTCCAAATAAATTAGTGGGCGGGTTTATTAGTTTACAGGGATTGGTCTTGTTTTGTTTGTACTTCTTAGGGTTAATAGCAGCTTTAATTACCGCATGGGTATTTCAATTTTTCTTGAAAAACAAACAATTGAGTATCTTCTTGTTAGAATTACCACCATACAAATCACCCAGATGGGCAAATGTTGGAATTGAAGTTTTCTCAAAAGCTAAAGTTTTTGTGACTGATGCAGGTAAAATCATCGTTGCAATTTCTATTTTATTATGGGCGTTGGCATCATTTGGACCAAGTAATAAAATTGAAAACGCCGAAAAATTAATTCCAAAACCAAGCGTTCAAACGGAAACAACGCAAATCGCTTATGAAAAGCAAATTGCAGCAGTTCAATTAGAAAACTCGTATATCGGTATTATTGGAAAAAGCATTGAACCAATCATTGCTCCTATTGGATATGATTGGAAAATGGGTATTTGTTTGATCACTTCATTTGCTGCGCGTGAAGTGTTTGTTGGTTCATTAGCAACAATTTACGCCATTGATCAAACAGAAGAAGACACAACCCCATTGATTGAGCGTTTACGCGAAGAAACAAAAGCTGATGGAAGCAAAACGTATAATTTAGCAAGCGGACTTTCTTTGTTGGTGTTCTACGTGTTTGCTATGCAATGTATGGCAACTTTAGCGGTTGTTAAACGTGAAACAAAATCGTGGAAATGGCCAATTATTCAACTGGTTTACATGGGTGCATTAGCATATGTTGCTGCATACATCATTTATAATTTGTTTCAATAATGCAAGCTATTCTCGTCGTAATAACCGTTTCACTAGCAATTTCGTATTTGATTTATCGCATACGTGGACAATTTTCACGGAAAGTAAAAAAAGGCTGTGAAAAGTGTGGATTAAAGACCAGCGTTTAATCGTCTTCGGCTTCTAACCATTCGAAAAATTCTTCAAAATTATCCCTGTCTTTTCGTGAAGGACGGCCTGTTCCATATTCTCTATAAACACTTTGCGCGGCTTGATATGTTTTGAATTTTTCTATTTCTAATGGATCAGTAACGTCAATTAAATAGTCACCAACTAACTTTGCCCCAACTCGCCTATCTAGTAAATCTTTTACTTTGTACGAAAATTCTGCATTGTTTTTTATGATCGAGACGGTATCACCTATCTTGACCTCTTTGGAAGGTTTAACAGATTGACGATTCAATTTTATTTTACCCTTGGAAAGCATTTCAGTTGCCGTTGTTCGCGTTTTCGACAAGCGAACAAACCACACATATTTATCAATACGCAAGCTCATCTCTTAATTTTTTTGTTAAACTAGCAACCACTAATGCATAAGAGTGGGTAATTAATTCTTGGAGAAGAAAATCATCAACGGAACCATCTAATTTCACAGAATTCCAATGTTTTTTGCTCATGTGCCAGCCTGGTTGAATTCCGTCATTTGATTCACGCAATTCAATCGCTTTTTCGGGATCACATTTTAAATTGATATAATCTGGTTGTTGGATATCTACCAATGCAAACATTTTTCCTTGTACCTTGAATACAAGGGTGTTTTTATCAAAGGGAAAATGATCTGTCGTTCCTTTGTGTTGGAAACAAAAAGCGATTAACTCATCTATATGCATGCACGAAAATAGGAAAGAAAAAGCAAAAAGGATAACTGCTGATACTAATTTTAGATTTAACGTCACATTAAACTTTCATTCCTTACTTTTGTTTAATAGAAAAAAGTATTATGTCTGAATTGAATTCCTTGTTTTGTCACGATTTATTTAACCGCAAGCGTTTTAAAACAATTGAGGTGCCGATTGGAATCACTGCTATTGGCGGAGAAAACCCCATTCGTGTACAATCAATGACAACGACAGATACATTAGATACAGATAAATCTGTTGAACAATCCATCCGTATGATTGATGCTGGATGTGAATTAGTTCGATTGACTGCACCTTCAAAAAAGGAAGCAGAAAACTTGGGCGTCATTAAACAAGAACTTGTTAAAAGAGGCTACAACACACCACTTGTAGCAGACATTCACTTCACTCCGAATGCTGCTGAAATTGCTGCAAAATTGATTGAAAAAGTGCGCGTCAATCCTGGAAATTACGCAGACAAAAAGAAATTTGAAGATATCAATTACACCGATGAAGCATACCAAGCTGAATTGAATCGTATTGAAGAAAAATTTACCCCACTGGTTCAATTATGCAAAGAAAATGGAACGGCTATGCGTATTGGTACCAATCACGGATCGCTTTCTGACAGGATATTGAGCAGGTATGGTGATACTCCAGAAGGAATGGTAGAGAGTGCACTGGAATTCATCGCAATTTGCCGAAAAAATGATTACCACAAACTCGTCATTTCGATGAAAGCGAGTAATACCTTGGTAATGGTTCAAGCGTATCGCTTATTAGTTGCGCGCATGATTCAATTGGGAATGAATTATCCCATTCACCTTGGCGTAACAGAGGCTGGCGATGGCGAAGATGGACGTATAAAATCAGCGGTAGGAATTGGAGCGCTTTTAGAAGATGGAATTGGCGATACAGTTCGCGTTTCATTAACAGAAGACCCTGAATTTGAAATGCCAGTTGCTAAAAAACTTATCGCTAAATATTCGGAAATAAAACCAGAAAAAATCACCTATTCGGCTGCACAACCAATCAACTATTTTGCTTATAATAAACGTGTTACAAACAAAACACATCAGATTGGAGGAGATAGAAATCCTGTTGTAATTGGTGACTTATCAACAAAAGAAAACTTAGTTGAAACTAATTTATTCGCATTTGGATATAGTTATTCAAAAGCTTTGGACAAATGGAATATTTTAGAACAAGCAGCGGACTATATTTTTATTGGCGACAATAAAATTGCTTTTGAATTACCCGGCACTGTTCAATTGATTCAAAACTATTCCACTTGGAAAAAAGAGCGATCAGAAAAATATATTCCATATTGCTCGCTAGAAGAATTTAACACCGACACCATTCCTTTTGCCTTTGTGTTACTGAACTTAGACAATCTTCGTACTATTGAAAATTTACCTACTAAAAACTGCGTGTTTGTATTAGAAACTGCAGCGCAACACAAAACACAACTTTTAAGAAAGTTTCAATACGAATTGTTAGCGGCTCAAAACAATACACCTGTCATATTGCGTTTTCAGTATGCTAGTTCTGATGAAGAAACTGTTCAACTTCACGCAGGAGCAGATGCGGGAATTCACTTTATTGATGGTTTTGGCGACGGCTTATGGCTTTCTGCACCCATACCAAATAAATCTATCAATTCGCTTTCATTTGGCATCTTACAGGCCACTAGAACGCGCATTTCAAAAACAGAATATATCTCTTGTCCATCTTGTGGAAGAACTTTATTCGATTTACAGGAAACGACGGCTAAAATCAGAGAAAAAACAGCTCATTTGAAAGGTTTGAAGATTGGCATCATGGGATGTATTGTAAATGGACCAGGAGAAATGGCAGATGCAGATTATGGTTATGTAGGTTCAGGTATTGACAAAATTATTTTATACAAAGAAAAAACAGTCGTACGGAAAAACGTTCCAGCTGAAAACGCAGTCGATGCACTTATAGAAATAATCAAAGAAAACGGAGATTGGATAGAACCAAGCTATAACGCTTAGGCTTTTCAAAATATCAGCAGCAAAAAGCCATAAATGTTAAAAATTTCACGCCGTTTAATGGGTGATCGCTAATTAGTTGTTGTAATTCCATGCCAGGAGCACAAAAACGCGCTTAAAAACGCTTAAAACGGCAAATTCACACAAAACCAACCTCTGTTTGGCAAAAAAATGAGGGTTTTCGTTACTGACGCTAATTGAAGAAACTAAAAACTTATTTTTTCCGGAAAATATAAATTTGTGAACTCCACTGAGATGTTTTTGCTTTTCTATTTGAAACAAATCCTGTTTTTATAGCATTAAAAATATTTCCGCCTTTGTATTTTTCACTCAACATAGAAACGTAATAACTATCAAATTTCATCGGCAACGTTTGTTCGTGTGAAAAACCAAACCGTTCAACTAAATTAATAATTGATTTTGGAGAGAAATGACACAGGTGTCTAGGCACATCATAAGCTGCCCAGAAATCTTTATAATAGTGTGCGTCGTAAGAAGTGTAATTAGGAACAGCGACAACAAACACACCATCTTGCTTTACAATGGAAGAAATAGTTGCTACATCATCGGTTAAATTATACACATGTTCCAACACGTGCCACATTGTAATTAGATCTTTGGATGCAGGTAACTGATGTGCTAATTCAGAAAGGGGCAAGAGGTTAACATCATTTAGCTTTGCCGCTGTTTCACGCGCATCATCATCGGGCTCTAAACCTGTAACCTGAAATCCTGCTTGTTGCGCCTTACCCAGAAAATGTCCTGTCCCTGCACCTATATCCAATAAATCGCGGCCGTTAGTTAGCGACTTTATTAATTTGATTTTTTTGTTGAGTGTATATGACCGCACCAAATTATAAACACTGTTGACAAAACCTTTTTTTGTGGAACTATGTGATACATAATCGGTGGATTTGTAATAATTACCAATCACATCAATTGTAGGTCTCGGATGCGTAAAGAGCAATTCACACTTGTCACACAATACCAGATCAAACTTTTCCTTCGATAAGAAATGATCTTTGACAGTTAAATAAACAGCATTCTTCTCCGAAGCACATGCTGGACAAATGATAGTAGAATGTTCCACGTGAAACTTTTAACGATTAATATTGATTAAAATAACAGATATATCGCTAGGAGAAACTCCGCTAATGCGCGATGCCTGACCCAACGTAGCCGGTTTAATGGCTGTTAACTTTTGGCGCGATTCAATACTCAAGGATTTCATAGCATGATAATCAATGTTATCAGGCAACACTAAACCATCTAGTTTCTCAAACTTGAGCGCTAATTCTTGTTCACGTTGAATATAGCCTTCATACTTTATAAGTATTTCAGCTTGTTCAACTATATCCATATCTAATGAAATCGTTCTTTCAGCTAATTGTGTACTAGCATTTGCTAATTGACCAAGCGAAACATTTGGACGCGTTAACACAGAGCTCAATTTAACCTGTTGCTGTAATGGAGCGCTGTCGATTTCAGATAAAAACGGATTAGCTTCGTCAGGTGTAATACCCGTTTTTCGTAAAAAACTAACAAAATCGTTTGTTTGATTAATCTTTGATTCAACCTTAGCTAGTGCCTCATCAGATTGAAGTCCAATTTGATGAGCTAAATGTGTCAAACGTACATCCGCATTATCGTGTCGTAACAAAATACGGTATTCTGCACGTGAAGTAAACATACGGTATGGTTCTTCGGTTCCTTTAGTGATTAAATCATCAATTAGAACACCGATATATGCTTGAGATCGTGACAAAATAAACGGTTCTTTGTTAGAGATTTTAAGCGCAGCATTAATTCCAGCCATCAAACCTTGACATGCAGCTTCTTCATAACCCGTTGTGCCATTAATTTGACCTGCGAAGTAAAGATTCTCGATAAGTTTCGTTTCTAATGTATGTTTTAATTGAGTAGGAGGGAAGTAATCGTATTCAATAGCATAGCCTGGACGAAACATTTTAGCCTTTTCGAAACCAACTATAGAATGCAGTGCTTTTAATTGAATATCTTCGGGTAAACTAGTTGAAAAACCGTTCACATAAACTTCAACTGTCTCCCAACCTTCAGGTTCAACAAAAATTTGATGTCTCTCTTTATCAGCAAAACGATTGATTTTATCTTCGATACTAGGACAATACCTAGGGCCAGAACTTTTAATAGCACCATTAAACATCGGTGAACGATCAAAACCTTCTCTTAAAATATCATGTGTAGCTGAAGAAGTATAAGTAATGTGACAAGGTCTTTGAACAGCTAACGGTTTTGTGTCCGTGAAAGAAAACTTAGCAGGCTTTACATCTCCATCTTGTAACTCCATTCGTTCATAATCCAACGAACGCCCATCAATACGAGGAGGGGTTCCTGTTTTCATGCGACCAGCTACAAACCCTAAATCTATCAATTCTTCAGTAATACCGTGTGAAGCGCGCTCAGCAGCTCTACCACCACCAAAATTCTTTTCGCCTAGATGTATCAATCCATTCAAGAATGTACCATTTGTAAGCACAACAGATTTACCATATATAGATATTCCCAAACTAGTTTTAACACCAACTATTTTGTTTTGCTCAACAATTACACCCGTACACATGTCTTGCCAGAAATCAACATTTGGATTTCTTTCAAGCAACAAACGCCATTCTTCAGCAAACTTCATGCGATCATTTTGTGTTCTTGGTGACCACATGGCAGGACCTTTGGAGAGATTCAACATGCGGAATTGAATAGCAGAGAGATCAGATACAATACCAGAACCACCGCCCAACGCATCAATTTCTCGCACAATTTGACCCTTTGCAACACCACCCATTGCTGGATTACAACTCATCTGGGCAATTGTATTCATGTTCATTGTAATGAGCAAAACAGAACAACCCATTTTAGCAGCGGCATTCGCAGCTTCACAGCCAGCATGACCACCCCCAACAACAATAACATCGTAATTCTTCAACATAAAAAACAGTGTTTCACGTGAAACAAAATTAAAGTAAAATGATCAATGATTCACGTGAAACTATCGAATTGATAACATTAAATCTTCTTGGGCTCTCATTTCTAATTGGTCATGTTCTTGCTTGTCTTTAAAACCAAGCAAATGCAACAAACCATGAACACAAACACGATGAACTTCGTCAATAAAATCAACTTTTAAATCTGAAGCATTGGAAGAAACAGTGTCTAAACTAATAAATAAATCACCAGAAATAACATCTCCATCACAATAATCAAAGGTTATGATATCTGTAAAATAATCGTGTTGCAAATGTGTTTTATTCATTTCTAACAGATAATTATCAGAACAAAAGACAATCGTTATATCGCCATATTGTTTGTTAAACTTAGCAATTACAACACTAAACCAATCAGATAAAAAGGATTCATTAATTTCAGAATGAACGGCAATATCTTCGTAACAAACATCAAGCATGATTGTGGAAATAAATTGAGACTTCATTTCCTGATTCATTAAAGGCAACTTCATCGGCAAGACTTTTCATTAGAAAAACACCGCGACCATTTTCCTTTTCGATGTTTTCAGGAGCGGTAGGGTCGGGGAGGTTGTTATAATCAAACCCAGCACCATTGTCCGAAACCACGAAGCAAATATCCGTGTCTTTTTGTAATACTTGAATGGAAATTAATGCGTTTTCGTTTAACTGATTTCCATGAATAATTGCGTTGTTTACAGCTTCTGTAACTGCAATTAAAACATTTCCATACAAATCCTCATTCAATTCAATCGTAGAAGCAGCATGATCAATTAATGTCTCTACTGCACCAATACTACTAATAACTGATGGAACTTGAATTTCCTGAACCAACGAATAATCTTCTTTCATTACAAAACAATTATAACTCAGTGTTGAAGTATTGTTCTGCTTTAGCACGGTAATAAGGACTCAATTGAGGATCAACCGAACGAAACAATTCAAACTGAATTAATTTTTGTTTGTTATACTCATCAAATCGAATAAGGTTACCATTATTTGAAAAATTTCCTGATTTAGATTCACGCTTTTCATCAAAACCACGTTCGCGGATAGCTTGTTCGCTTTCTAACAAACGTGTTAAAATATCCTGTTGGCGTTTAATCATCTGATTTGAAAAATTCTTATTGATTAAGTCTCTTTCTTGTTGTTCCAATTCTTTGATCAACGGATTTAACTTGTTACCATTTCCTTGACCATCTTTGTTCATTTCGGAACGCATTTGTTCCAGTTTCTGACGAATAGCTGTTTGTTGCGCAGCCATCTGAGCGATTTGTTTGTTGCCCAATCCTGGCATACCAGCGTTACCTTCTCCCGGTTTGTTGCCTGGTTCTTTTCCACCCGGATTTGGGCCTTTTTTTAGTTGCTCCAGTTGCTTTTTAAGCATTTCTTTCATGTCATCTGTTGATTCACCTCCCGATGAACCTTTGCCAGAACCACCTGGATTGGAACAACTTCCATTCCCTTTTTGTTGACTCTGAGCTTGTTGCTGCATGCTTTGGAGGCTTTCGTTTAACAACAGTGCTAAATTGTTTAACGAGGTCATTACAAGCTGTTGGTGAGCAGATAATTCACGCCGTTTGTGTTCGTCAATATCATCAATCATTAATTTGAAATTACTACGAATAGCTGTCAATTCACGATCAATAAATGTTGAGATTTTTGGTTGTCTTTTTGCAAGCGCAATTAACGAATCCTCAATGATTTTTGTATCATCAAAAATAGACCGCTGTTTTCTCCCTAATTTTCTATAAAATGGATCCGTATCTTTTACAGTTAATGCTGCTTGCATTGTTTTTTCTTGATCAAAACTAATTGCAATTAAATTTTCTAATAACACACGAATAAGTCCCATGTCTTCTTCGTTCTGTTTTTTATTTGCCGCCTCCTTGTCTTGTGCTAATTGATCGGCCATCTCTTGCATTTTTTGTGCCGCAGCTTTTTGGTTTTGACCTGCTTTTGAGGATTTACCTTGATCTAGTTTTGATTTAGCATCGTTTAAATCTTTCGTTGTTTCGCTTTTGAGCTGTTCTAGATCGCTTAAATTCATTGGTCGTGACAACTCTTCGTTTAATTTGTTGAGCTCGTCTAGGTCTTTCTTTAGCTCTTCAAATTGCTTGTTGATTTCTTCTTGTTTCTTTGCCGCATCCTCAGCACTTAATTTGTTGTTCTCTAAGGCTTCTTTGAGTTTTTCTTGCTCTTTCGCAAGTTCTGATAATTCCTTTACTGCATCATCAATTTTCTCATTGACTTGCATTTTCTTTAACATTTCAAGTGTTCGATCGAGCTGCTTTTTCATGTCATCAGTTGACTGATCAAGTTTTTGTGTTTCTTCTTTTAACTGTTGCTGATCGTTTTTTTGTAACAACGACTCCAATTCGTCTAATAACTTCTTCAAATCATCATCCATAACTTGATTCAGTAATTCATCGATTAATTCTTGTTGTTCTAATAATTCTTTGTCTTGTTCCGATAATTGATTCTTTTCTTCATTGCTTTGAGAAAGCGTCTCTTGAATTTGTTGCAGTTCTTGTTGCAGTTGATTTTGTTCTTGTTGCAACTGTTTGATCTGTTCCAGGTTTTTAAAATCCGATTTAGACTGATTTGTTAGCGCTTTCTTTAATCGATCAACATCCTTTTCAAAACGTTCCGCTTTTTTGAGCACATCAGCTAAAGATGACTGCAATTGTTTTTGCGTTTCATCACGTTTGTTGTTTAATTCGGATAAGGTAGGAAGTTCGTAAACAAACGTCTGTGATTGTGTTGATTTTGAACCGTTTACACCATCATTATCAGACACTGTAAAATAATACGAAATCTTATCTTCAATGGATAAATTTTCCCTGCTAAAATCAACGGTGAAATAAAATTTATCCGCTGTTCCCGATACTTTCTTTACAGCTAATTTATTAGACCGTTGGTTGCCGCTTTTGCTTGTGATGGTATAATGAAAAAACAATCGTGACAAGCCATAATCATCGTTGATTAGTCCAGCAAAAGAGCGAATGGCTGTTTTTATTGAATCGACAGATTCGTTGACTAAAATACTCGGGAAAGCATCTTTGATAGTTGAAATTTGGACGGTAGACAGATCCGTATTTGTCTGGTTTTTAAGCGTGATTTTTAATGGCCCAGAAGTCGTATAAGTCGCATCAAATTGAGCGGAACTTCCTTTGTAAAAAGATGTCTTGCCTAGCCAATCAACAGCTAGATTCGTAGCGTTTTTTCCAACAATTGTCCAAGAAACTTTAGAGCCTTCTGGAATTTCAATGTCTGCAACATTATCAAAACGTTCCGCTTTTCTATTCAAATATGCAGGATAATTCACAGTCGCGGTTAATTGTCCTAAACTTGATCTGCCAAGAACGTGCACATCAAAAGCACTTGACTGGTAACCTTCGCTTTCGAATACATAAGAACAATCTGACTTTAAATTGTCGAAGGTAAAACGCCATTGATTTTTCCGGAATGGTGTCATTAAAAACCTTCCTCTGTCTGAAATAACATATACTTTTTCTGGTAAATAGTCCCCTTTCAGTGTAACCATCGCTGTAAACGATTCTCCTTCTTTAATCGTGGTGCTTTTTGTCGCGTTTAAAAAAAGAAACGGAGCTTTTTGAGCTTGACTATAATTCACAACATTAGAAGAGCCGTCAATTATCAATGCAGGAGTAAAAATATACACACCTATGAAAAGCAACAATACGGGAATAACAACCTTGAAGTATTTTTTTAACTCAGAAAAACGAATTGCTTCAGAAAAGGGAACGATTAGTAAATCCTTTGATTTTTGAGCAACACTAGCAGCAATCAACTCATAACTTCTATCATTCGGATTTGCGACTTGTTGCAATTGTAAGGTGTTGAGCAAACGATCTGAAATGGTTGGGAAAAAAGAACCGACAATACGCGCAGCTTGTTCCCGATTAATTCTTGCTCCAAATGCATACAATTTTGCAAGTGGCCTTAGGAAAAAGCGAAGTAAAATAAAGCTATTACCTATAATAAATGTAAGCAATAAGAAAAAGCGAATATTCGAAGAAAAACGCCCAAAAAACTCCAAAGAACTTACAAGTAACCAAGAAGCGAATAAAAAGCCCACAAAATAGAGCAAACCCTTCAATAATTCGTTCTTGTAATACTTTCTTATAAAAGCGTCAATTTGTTCAATAAGACGATCAAAAGCCGACATCGTTCCGTTTGGTTATCAATAATTGCACTAAAGTATAAAAGATGTGCTTGATTTCTTCCATAAAAAGCAGTGATATCGTTAATAAAGCTCAAAAAAGCATAATAATATCGTTATTTTTGTGGTCTAAAATATAAAACATGAGCGCAGCCGGAGTACGAGTACGTTTTGCACCTTCACCAACTGGACCTTTACACATGGGTGGTGTACGAACAGCACTTTACAACTATTTATTTGCTAAAAACAACAACGGGACTTTCATTATTAGAGTTGAGGACACTGATCAAACACGCTTTGTTCCGGGTGCTCAAGACTATATTATGGAATCTTTGGCTTGGTGCGGAATAACGCCAGACGAGGGGCCAGGTATTGGTGGAAATTACGGACCTTATGTACAAAGTGAGCGCAAAGCAATGTATCGTCGTTATGCTGAAGAGCTTGTAAAAAATGACAAAGCATATTATGCGTTTGACACGCCCGAAGAACTAGATGCTGTTCGTGAACAAGCAAAGCAAATGGGCATGCCAAATTGGCAATACAACAGCGTTACACGTGTTTCATTAAAAAACTCGTTAACACTGCCTGCAGATGAAGTTGCGCGTAAATTAGCTGCTGGCGAACCCTATGTTATCCGCATGAAAATGCCGCGTAATCACGATGTGCGTTTTGAAGATGAAATTAGAGGATGGGTTGTTGTAAACACAAACAACTTGGACGATAAAGTGCTTTTTAAAAGTGATGGTATGCCAACTTATCACTTAGCAAATATTGTGGACGACCATTTAATGGAAATTTCACACGTAATTAGAGGAGAAGAGTGGTTGCCTTCTGCGCCATTGCATGTATTATTATATGAAGCATTTGGTTGGACTGCTCCAAAATTTGCACATTTACCGTTATTATTACGTCCTGATGGAAATGGAAAACTTTCGAAAAGAGATGGCGACCGTTTAGGTTTCCCGGTTTTCCCACTAAACTGGACTACGGCAGATGGTGAATTGTATTCAGGATATAGAGAAAACGGTTATTTCAAAGGTGCCTTTATCAATATGTTAGCATTTTTAGGATGGAATCCTGGAACAACCCAAGAGATCTTTTCTTTAGAGGAATTAGTAGCAGCTTTTACGCTAGACCGAGTTGGTAAAGCAGGAGCAAAATTTGATCCTGATAAAACAAAATGGTTCCAACAGCATTATTTGAAAAACACAAGTGATGAAGAACTTGCTCAACTACTTAAGACAGAGTTTCAATTGAGCGAATCCGATGAAAAGCTAACAGCATTCTGTCATTTGATGAAAGAACGTGCAACATTTATTAAAGACATGATGACAGAAGGCGCTTATTTGTTTTCGGCGCCATCAAATTATGACGAACAAACCGTATCAAAAAAATGGAAAGATGATTCAGCTGCTTTGATGACTGAATGGAAGGAACGATTGGCGGGAATTACAGATTTTACTGGGCCATTAATTGAAACAAATTTCAAAGATTTCTTAACAGAAAAATCACTTGGGATTGGTGCGGTTTTACCTTTGTTTCGCCTATTAACAACAGGCGTAGGAATGGGTCCTTCTATGTTTGAAATTGCTGCTTTCTTAGGAAAAGAAGAGTGTTTATCGCGCATGGAAAAAGGTTTAAATCAATTGGCATGACACATATCATTGAAGTAAACAACATTCGCTTGTATGCTTATCATGGATGCCTTGAAGAAGAGGGAAAAATTGGTGGAAACTATTCTGTTGACGTAAAAATGAAAACTGACTTTTCAAAAGCGGCAAACACAGATGAACTTTCAGAAACCATTGATTATGTCTTGGTCAACAAAATTGTTACAGAAGAAATGGCTATTCGTTCGAAATTGATTGAACACGTTGGTCAGCGCATATTAAACCGTATGTTACAAGAAATCAACGGATTAATTGGATATTCAATAAAAGTGACAAAAATCTGTCCGCCTATAAACGGAGATGTTGAAAATGTTGCAATTATTATTGAAGGGGGCAATTGGTAAACTAGAGAAAAATTTAGTATTTTTGTTCCCCAAGAAAACGGTCTCGTGGCCGAGCGGTTAGGCACCGGTCTGCAAAACCGTCTACTCCGGTTCGAATCCGGACGAGACCTCAAAAAGCTCTGTTAGTAATAACGGAGCTTTTTTGTTGGAATTAAAAATATTTTGGGGTCTGTCTACAGCTTTACCACCATTTACCCGGGTAACTATTTTCATCAAAACAAAAAGCCCCACAATCCAAAGGACGCAGGGCTTTAATCAATATTGTATCATTATTTTTTAGCTTCTATCAATTGTTTGTCTTTGATTACTTTTCCTGACCCATCAACAATGGTTACCAAACAAAAGTAAATTCCTTCTTTGACTTCATTATTGTATTCTCCGTTCCAGTTAAAATTGACGTCTGTTGACTGAAAAACCAACTTATTTTCAACATTGTAAATCTGAACTAAAAAGGATTGTATTTGATCTTTATTCACAATTTCAACATAATAAACATCGTTATTTCCATCACCATTCGGGCTAAAGAAATTGGGGAATTTGGTTAATTCTGAGGCAAGAACAGCGCTAACAGGTTTTTCTGTGTTCTCAGGAAAAACGGCTGCTGTTTGCGTCTCTTTAGTGATTGTTTCAGCGACGGCTATTTGTGTTGAACTATTCTCAGCTACAACATCTATTAACGGTACTAAAACGGGAGGAATATCATAATTTATAACTGGTCCCTTTACTAAACAATAGGGCTTGAAAAATGCCGTATCCATAAACAAACCGTAATCAAAATCTATTTCAAAATTATTTTGAACCTCACTGTGTTTTACAAGAATATCTGATGTTGCTTGTTCGCTTTTATTTTTGCTTGTTGCAATTGTTTTCTTCGGTGCAATCTTATTAGAAACAGGTTCACTGTTTCCAACAAAAACTGCAACAACAATTCCTGATGCAACTACAGCCGAGCCTATTAACCATTTAGCAACAAGGGATGCGGTTTTAGCGGCGGCAACAGATGTTACGCCGGCAACAGCCATTTTTGATTGCACACCTTTCCATAGTTCTTCTCGAACGGGTAAACTGTGTTGTTCAAATGACTTTGAAAACAAATCTTTTATGTTATCGTTACTTTTCACTTTCTAGTTGTTCAATTTGTGTCCGTAAAAACGCACGTGCACGCGAGTATTGTGATTTTGATGTGTTTTCACTTACCCCAAGTGTGTCTGCAATTTCTTTGTGCGAATAACCTTCTATTGCAAACATATTAAAGACGACACGGTAACCATCTGGCATTTCATTTATCATTTGTAATAAATGATTAACATCCATATTATCGAAGGCGTTGTCATCAAATGAAACTTGATTTTCAACCGCTTCAACTTGAGCAACACCGAGCCACTTTTTATTTTTTCGAATGGCGTCTAAAGCTGTATTCACAACTATTCTCCTCATCCAACCTTCCAAAGAACCCTCTTGTTTGAAATCTCCAATTTTCTGGAAAATTTTGACAAAAGCATCTTGTAAAACATCTTCAGATTCTTCACCATTTGGTATATAACGCTTACAAATTGAAAGCATTTTTGGGGCAAATTTATCAAACAACGCTCGCTGTGCTCGAGAATCTCCTTTGGTACACGCTGAAACCAATGTAATATCATCCATAGCACTCGCTAATTCTAAAGACATGAAACTAATCAAAAAGGTTGCATGGACAACAATAGTTGAAAGAAATAAAGTAAATTCGTGAAAACCATTCGCAATGAAAATCTGTGCAATTTTATGTCTGTTTTTAATTTCTTCCAATCTATACTGTCAGATTCCAAATTCATGGATCGGTAATTATTCCGCGCACCTTTTACTCAACGATAGCGTTCAAATGCCCGTTCGGTTTTCAATCGAACAACAGGGAAATGCAAATTCGGTTCACATAAAAAACGGAACAGAAAATATCGTGTTAATAAATGAGCGTTGGGATAAAGACACGTGCATTGTCCAATTTCCAAACTTTGATTCCGAGCTCAAGCTAACACCAATCAACCAAAATGAGTTGGTTGGTTATTGGATAAATTTCAATAAAACAAACACTTATAAGATTCCCTTTTTCGCAACATTAAATCAAAAAAAGCTAAATAACAGTATTAGTCACAAAAAAATAGCGGGCCGCTGGGAAACTTATTTTTCAGAAAAACCGACAATAGATGATGCTGGAATTATGATTTTACAGCAAAAAAACGATACTATTATTGGAACTGTTTTAACAGAAACTGGAGACTATCGTTTTTTAGAAGGTCGTATAAACGGAGCAAATTTTTACCTTTCTGCGTTCGATGGAACACATGCTTTTTTATTAAATGGTTCACTCAAAAACGATTCAATAAAGGGTTGTTTTTATAGCGGTAAACATTACGTTACACCTTTTTTCGGAACAAAAAACGACTTGTTTGTGTTGAGAAATGCCGATTCGATTACCAAACAAATAGATGAAAAACCCGTTACTTTTTCGTTAAAGGACATCGAAAACAACTCCTATCATTTTCCGAATGAAACAACAAAAAATAAAGTCGTAATTATTCAATTAATGGGAACATGGTGTCCAAACTGCATGGACGAAACGGTTTTATTAGAACAATTGTACGCTGATTATCACGAAGCGGGATTAGAAATAATCAGTATTGGGTATGAAGTTGGTGCTGACTTTACTGCACAAGCTGCTAAAATTAAACGCCTGCAAGAACGCTACCACATTACTCACCCGTTATTAGTTGGTGGAAAAGCTGACAAGAAAATTGCTAGTGCCCAGTTTAACATGGTCAATGAAATAAGCGCGTTTCCAACAGCTCTTTATATTGGAAAAGACGGACGCATTAGACGTATCCATACCGGTTTTTCAGGTCCTGGAACGGGTCAATTATATACTGATTTTGAAAAAGAAACGCGGCTATTAATTGAACGCTTATTGGCAGAATAATTAATGATTTACAAGCGGTCTCGTTGGGTTATTAGCTAACATCCAAGCAGTGTGAAAAACCAATTTGGTTACTTTTTCAACCTTATCAAAATTAATTTTCTCCACATCGTCGGTTGGTTGGTGATAATCTGCGTGCACACCACTAAAATAAAAAATAGACGGGATATTGTTTTTCGCAAAATTATAGTGATCCGAACGGTAATAAAATTGATTTGGGTCGGTTGTGCTATTGAATCGATAATCTAATTGCAATTGTGTAAACGTATTGTTAGCTTGTTCGTTCGCAGCGTGTAAATCATCGCTTAACATGTTTGAACCAATAATATATATATAATCACTTTTACCTTCGTGAGCAATATCATCACGCCCAATCATATCAATATTCAAATCAGCAATTGTTGTTGATAATGGAAGTGCTGGATGTGAAGCATAATAAGATGAACCTAATAATCCTTTTTCTTCGCCAGAAACAGGCATGATTAAAATAGATCTTTTAGGTCCATTTCCCTCTTTGTATGCATTCATAAAAGCTGCGGCGATTTCTATCAATGCAACAGTTCCTGTTCCATCATCATCCGCGCCATTATAAACGACACCATTATCATTTCCGATGTGATCATAGTGTGCTGTAATCACCAACACTTCGTTTTTTAACACACTATCACTTCCCGGAATAAACGCTAATACATTTGAACTTATTAATTCTTTTTCAGCAAGATTCAATTGACAAGATAAGATGCCAACGGTTGTTTTTTTCGACTTCTTTTTTGCTTGTTTTTTGTTGGTTAAAAACAGAAATTCTTTGTTTAAAATTGGAGCGATTGCTGCTGCGTTAACAACAATTATAGGTAGTTCTTTTTTTACTTCTTCTGATGATAAACGCATTGATTTATTAGTGGTGTAATGTTCCAAATATTCGTATAATTCTGAATAATTTGTTGCGACCAAAATAAGCGCTTTTGTTGCAGGAGAAAGTCCTTTTTTAAGTGCTGTAACCTCTGCTCTTACATCGTTAGATTGCAAGGTGTGTACCAACACATTACTTGTTGTATCTGTGGTTGATTTTGATGAAAAAGTAATTATTTTCGTATTATTTAATTCAAATTTGCGTTTTGAACCAAAATATATAAAGTCTTTTTTGAATTGTAATTGACTATTATTAATCGTTAAATTGCCACCAGGCTGCACTTCTACAACTGAAAAAAATTGTTCGAATTGTTGCATTCCAGGAACAAAAAAACAACCGCTATTTCGAAAAGAATTAATCAAATATTGGGCTGCTAATTGCTGTCCTTTTTTTCCAGTTTCTCTTCCTTCAAAAACATCAGAAGCTAAAATTGTCAAGTGTTTTTTTAGTGAATTTGCAGCGATGTTTTGAGCATAAAAAGCGGCATCTTTTTTAACTTGTGCATGTAATACAAAAACGAAAAAAACGAAAGATAATAGCGCGGTTTTTTTCATCGATTAACAAGGAATTTTATCTATTCTATTTTGATGACGACCACCTTCAAAAGCTGTTGAGCTAAAAATTGCAACCATTTCTAAAGCCTCTTCAACAGAAATAAATCGAGCTGGTAAGGTTAATATATTAGCATCATTATGTTCGCGAGCTAACTGTGCAATTTCTTTTTTCCAACAAAGAGCAGCTCTTATTCCTTGGTGTTTGTTTACAGTCATATTTATACCGTTTCCACTTCCACAAATTACAATTCCCCATGTTGTAGGATTTGCTTCTACAAAATCAGCAACTGGGTGACCGTAGTCAGCATAATCAATACTTGCTTCGCTGTAACAACCAAAGTCGTTAACTTCATAACCGTTTTCTTGTAACCAAGTAATTACTGCTTTTTTTAATTCAAATCCTGCGTGATCTGCACCTATTGGAATAATTTTAGACATGTCTTTTTGTTTTTTTTTCAAAGTTAATCCTTATTAACAAATGAAACAATATATAAACATTCGGACTTTTCATAAAAATTCAACTTACTAATTTCCAATAAGTTAATTTTATAAACTTTCCACATAAAATGAACGAAACATGTTAATAACGGTTAACAACTATCAATAAGTATTTATAGGAAAATAAATTAATCTGTTCTATATGCCTTTTTATTTGAAATAAACAAGAAAAGTTTTGGTGACTTATGTTCTTTTTTCACACAGTATTTCACACAATAATAAAGTAGAATTTTTAAAAAAGATGTTCACAATAGAAGTTATACATCAATTGTTAATAGCAGTGTTAACTTTAAGTAAACGAATGATCTAACAAATAAATTTACTGTTAATAACAAGTAAATAAAGTACTAACAAGTTAAAATCCAATAAAAAATAGAAAAAGTTGTACAGCTATTAACAACACTAATAAATAGAATAAACCTTTTAACTAATTAAATCTTTCTTTTATTTATTATTCGAGTAAAAAAAGAAACGGGATTTGGATAAATGAAAATGAAACTGTACATTCGGTATCACACACTAGAAACTAACAATAAAAGGTACTTTACATCAAAACGCAACTACTTGTTTTGATGTGATTTACAAGCAAAAAGTGATTTAAAAATGACACATGCAAATGTATTGATTATTGAAGATGAATTCATAGTTTCACGCGATATTCAATCCAGCTTAATAGAATTTGGTTATTCCGTTTTAGGAATTGTTTCTTCGGGTGAAAAAGCACTCGCATTTATAGCAGAACAAGTACCTGATATTTTATTGATCGATATTCAATTAAAAGGTGCAATAAATGGTATTGAATTAGCTGAATTAATCAAAAAAAGATACGATATTCCTTTTATCTTTTTAACTGCTATTTCAGATGAAACAACATTGAATCGAGCAAAATACGCGGAACCTTATGGTTATATATTAAAGCCTTTTCGTGAAATTGATTTAAAAACAACAATTGAACTAGCTTTATACAAACACCATCAACAAGTTAAAATTGAACGGGAGCGTGATTTATTGGTTTCGATAATTGATGGTAAAACGGTTGACAAATCTTCTTTTTTATTTGTGAAATCAAATAGTCGCTTAATCAAATTAAAAACTGAAGAAATTTATTTTATTGAAGCGTTGAAAGATTACGTTGTCATCAATACTTTTGACGTAAGGTATACCATTCATTCAACCATGAAAGAAATCGAGTTAAAACTAGGTTATAATGAATTTATTCGGGTACACAGATCGTTTATCGTACGCTTGGATAAGATTGCTTCGATCGAATTCCCAAATCTTCAATTAGAAAACGATAAAAAATGGATTCCAATAGGAGGATCTTATCGCGATGATTTAACAAACAGAATAAAAATGATTTAATTGACTAATTCCAAATCAATTTGTCGTTTTTTGGGATGAACTTCTGTTATTTTCACGCGTACATTGTCTCCAAATTTGAATGATTTACCTGTTCGTTGACCAATAATTTCCATTTTTTTCGCATCGAAAGAAAAACGATCTCCTGGCAATTCAGCCAAAGGAACCATTCCCTCACAAGCATTCACAGTCATTTTTACAAACAAACCAAATTCAGCAACACCTGTTACAATTCCATCAAACGTTTCACCAACTTTATCGTGAACAAAAACAACTTGGAAGTATTTATTGGATTCTCTTTCAGCTTCGGTTGCTTTACGTTCAGTTCTTGAAATACGCTTACAGATATCAGCCAATTTCGTTGAATAACGATGGGGTTGTTTTTCCAAACATTCTAATAAAATACGGTGAACCATCAAATCGGCGTACCGGCGAATAGGTGATGTAAAATGGGTGTAGTGACCAAAACCTAATCCATAATGACCAATATTATCTGTATCATACGTAGCTTTTGCCATACTTCGAATAGCCATTTGTTGAATAATGCCAAATTCGTTTGTATTGTTGATATCGGTTAATAATTTATTGATACTTTTTGAAATTTCATCGGGATGATTAAACGACAATGTATGACCAAACTTATCTACAAAAGCTGCTAACAGAGCAATTTTTTCAGGATCTGGTTTGTCGTGAACACGGTAAACAAATGGGACAACCTCCACACCTTTTTTCGCTTTTCCGACAAATTCAGCTACTTTTTTATTAGCAAGCAACATAAATTCTTCAATCAATTGATGCGCATCTTTCGATACTTTTACAATCAAATCAATAGGTTCGCCTTTATCGTCTAATTTAAAACGGATTTCTTCTGAATTAATCAGCAAAGCACCATTTTTAAAACGCTTATTGCGGTAAATTTTTGCTATTTTATCAAGAATTAATACTTCTGTTTTATAAGGGCCATCAGCACCTTCCAACATTTCTTGTGCTTCTTCGTACGTAAAACGATGGTCGGAGTGAATTACTGTTTTACCAAACCATTCGTTATAAATTTTACCAGTTTCATCGATTTCAAATACAGCAGAAAAGGTAAATTTATCTTCGTGAGGTCGCAACGAACACACCATGTTTGATAATTGTTCAGGAAGCATCGGTACAACTCTATCAACTAAGTAAACAGAATTTCCTCTTTTTAAAGCTTCTTCATCCATTGCGGTATTAGGACGCACATAATGACTAACATCAGCAATGTGAACACCTATTTCGTAATGACCATTTTCTAATGTACGAATGGACAACGCATCATCGAAGTCTTTCGCGTCAATTGGATCAATTGTAAACGTCAAAGTATTTCTAAAATCACGTCTTTTCGCTACTTCTTCTGGATCTAAACTTAATGTAACCGTTTCAGCTTCAGACATTACCGCCGAACTAAAATGTGTTGCAATTCCTTGATTAACCAAAATACTCAACATTTCATTGTCGTGCAATGAATTTCCACTGAGTGTTTGAATAACTTCACCAAAAGGATATTCAGCAGATTTTGGCCAAACGGTAATCTTAACCAATGCTTTGTCGTTGTGTTTTGCTCCGTTTAACTTTTCTTTTGGTACTTGAATTTGTATACCAGTTTTGGTGTTATCTGGAATTAAAAAAGCAAATTTATCGTGTAACTGAATGGTACCAACAAATTGAGTTCGTTCGCGTGAAACAACGGCAAGTATTCTTCCTTCAATTTTCGTGTTGGTGCGTTTGGTTATAGCAACTTTTACTGTATCACCGTGAATAGCTTGACCGATAAAATGGGGAGGAATAAAAATATCAATGTCTTTTTTACCAGTCACAACAAATCCCGCGCCTCTTTGGGTCATTTCTAAATCACCCTCGATTGTTTCCATTTCATTTTTATAACGATACGTTGCAAATCCGGTTTGATGTAAGAAGTTTTCGTTGGCTAATTCCGTTAAAATGGTTACAACCAATTTTCGCGCTTCACCTTCGCGTACGTGCAATAATTCACACACTTGCTTATAGGTTAAATCTACTTCTTGGTGCTGTTCAAACAACCGTCGAATAATGTGAAAGAAACTTGTCTTAAGTTTTTTATCTTTTTTGTCCTTTTTATCGAACGATTTGCTTGGTCTTTTTTTACCCATTTTTATCTTATACGCTTGTAAAGGTACAACAACCAATTAATTTAATTTTTCATCTAAAAAAAATTAGCGTTAGCTTAACATAAAATAGCGTAATAAAGCAAATCAAATACCGCTGTTTGTATAAAAATCTTGGTTTTTATTGTTTCAGATTAAAACTAAGCGTAATTTTGAAGAAACAAGCAATAAAACAAGCACGATGAAATCACGTATAGAATCAGCATTAAACGATCAAGTAAACAAAGAAGCTTCTTCTTCTCAGTTTTATTTAGCAATGGCTTCTTGGGCAGAAAACCACGGATTGAATGGAACGGCTAAATTTATGTACCAACATGCTGACGAAGAGCGTTTTCACATGCTGAAACTCATCAAATTTATTAATGAACGCGGAGGGGTTGCAATTGTTCCTGCAATCGCACAACCACCTGTTGAATTTGATTCGTTAGAACGTGTGTTTGAGTTATTATTGGAGCACGAATTAGGTGTTACGGATAGCATCAACAACGTTGTCGATGTTTGTTTGCAAGAAAAAGATTATTCGACACACAATTTTATGCAATGGTATGTTTCTGAACAATTAGAAGAAGAAGCATTAGCGCGCGGTATTTTAGATAAATTACGATTAATTGGTGGAGATAAAGGAGGTTTATACTTGTTTGATCGCGATTTAGAATTGGCAGCTGCTCAATCAGCAACAGCGCCACAAGTATAAATTAAACATGTTAAAACGCTTACTTTTTGTTGTTAGCTTTTTTGCGTTTGCACAATTTGCTACAGGTCAATTAGCATATCGTTTTAGTAACTTTAATATCAACGATGGGCTTTCGCAAAGTTCCATAACAACGATTCTACAAGACAGGGTTGGCACCATTTGGGTTGGCAC
>CALJKJ010000014.1 GCA_937973685.1 uncultured Flavobacteriales bacterium
ACTTCGTCAACTCATTCCAGTAATACGATGTATCGTTGATTCCTGTATTGATGAAAAAGTGAAGCATTTTGATTTCCACCCGCGGATTATCTTGTATAAACGCTTTGTAGAACGGCACAATTTCGCGGTAACGAATGCCCAAACGCGAGGTATAGAACTCAAACTTCGGTTCTTCTTCGGAGGCAATACGAATACCGATTTTCAATTCGTTGTCGCCAATTGCTGCAATCAAATCGTGAATTTCCGTTGTGTTATCGACAACAGGAATGACGTTTACACGTTTCGTTTTGATCAAGTCGGCAATATTTTCGATGTATTGTTTTGGTTTGAAACCATTACAAATAACAAACGATCCATCTTTCAACTTATTCGTTTGCATCAAATTCTTAACGATGTCGATATCGAAGGCTGAAGATGTTTCGATGTGCACATCATTTTTGAGCACCTCATCGAGAACAAAGGAGAAATGCGAACTTTTGGTACAGTAGGAATAATGGTATTTGCCCGAATAACCCAAGTTATTCATCGCTTCACGGAACCAACCTTTGGCACGTTGAATGTTGTGCGAAATTTGCGGTAAGTAATTGAATTTTAAGGGCGTACCGTATTCTTCGATCAATTTACCCAAATCGATTCCATGAAAAATCAAACGGTCATCTTGCAAGTTGAATTCGTCTTGCGGAAAGTCAAATGTTTGATCAATTAAGTCAATGTATTTTGTTCTCATGTGCTCACTACTGGAACTAAGTTCTTTTCCGTTACAATATTACTCAAAAAAATGGTTCAAAGCAGTTCTAAAATACGTTCTGTTGGACGCGCGATTACTGCTTTGTTTCCTACTACTACGATAGGACGCTCAATAAGTTTCGGAAATTGTATCATTGCAGCGATCCATTCGTCGTTGGACAGCGTTTTTCCTTTGAAATGCAACTTATATTCGTCCTCTCCTTTGCGCACCAATGCTTCGGGTGCAATGCCCAATTTATCAATGATTGCTTGCAGTTCCGTTTTTGTTGGTGTATTTTTAAGATACTCCACCACGTCAAACGCTTGTTTTTTTTCTGCTAACAACTCCAACGCACAGCGACTCTTCGAACAGCGTGGATTGTGGTAAACAATAATAGCATCACTCATTTTTCAAAAATTAGGAATGCAAAGGTAGTGGAAATAAGGAAAACTAAATTTAAGATTGAAGATTGAAGATTGAAGATTAAAGATTAAAGATTACAAGATTGAAGATTTCAAGATTGAGTGCCGGTACGACGGGATAAAGATTCGGGATCATTTTAGAGTCTGGTGCAGCAATTTTAGAAGCGCATTTCCACTTAAAACACAAAACAATGCAGCGATTGAAACAGAATTGTATACACACGTGAGAACTAATAACATACAAAACATCATTTCACCTTTTGATAGTTTATAAAGAAACAGTATATTTGAAAATATGTCGCACTGAAATAGACGTATACAACTAAATATAGGTGTATTTGTCACATTTTATAAGACATATAAACAAGTTAGGGGTAACTGCCAATCACATCAAGAATGAGAAATTACTTAATAATATTTGTTGGATTTTTAATCGGTTGTCAGAGTGAATCAGTTGACAAAACTGAGAGTTATCATGAAATATCAACTGAAGAACTAAAATCAAAAGAAATGGAAAAACTCAAAGAAAGCGAGCAACATTTTAGAGATAGTTTATACTCGAGAGAAAGTGACAATTATGTTTCGAAAATCGAAGAAATTCCTAATCGAGAGGACGACGCTTACCGAATCACAATCAAGTCAAAAAATGGCAACTGGAAAAAAACGAAAGTAATTAATACACGTCCTCAAATGTCCAGAATAAGTGAATGTAATGATTTGTACACCGTTGTAAGCTTTCCTTGTGGTGGACCTTGTCATTCTGAGGTTTTCGTATTTACAAGCAAAACAAAACCTGACGAGCAATATGATTATGTAGCGATTGTTAAAAACAAACCGAATATTATTACTCACTTCAGGGATGAGGAATTTGAAAACTTAATTGTACGCAATTTGACGCGTAACAAAGAAATGAAAATTAATATTTCTGAAATTGAACTGTTTAGTTGGGATTTTATTGATTCTGTAAGTTTGTACAAAAACGAACTCAATATTCACTATATCACTCAAAACGACAAGCAAAAAATTAAAAAAACAAATATAAAAGCGATACTTTAAGATTATACCCCTAACACCAAATAAACAATTGCGCAAAAATTCACTATACTTGTTAAGCGTCATTGCATAGTTGAAAACCTTTATACCCTATTTACATGATAATGCAATCACATAATAGTATCTCAATTGTAATTACTACAATGATAGTGCTCATCTTCAGTCAATGTAATTCTATAAAAAGAAGCTTCGATGCTCCGCCTTCTCCCAATAGTATAAATGATGATCAAAAATGCTATGATAATGGGAAATTAACGACAAGTCAACGCCTTCAAATTTTCCCTTTTAATCAGGCTGAAAGCATTCGTGTGGTTTCATTTAATTCAAATCTTGGAAAAGCACCAATTGAAAATGACACAATTGTTCACGGCCAGACAATTGAAAATATTCTTTTGACAACATCACAAATTGAAGGTTTAACAAACATACTTTTTAATTATAATTATTCCGATAAAACAAATTCATACGATGAGACTCAAGTTGGTTGTTATTTTCCTAGACATGCAATAATTTTTTTGAATAAATCTGAGAAAGTAATTTCATTCATTGAAATTTGCCTTGAATGCAAGAAAACGGTCACAACATTACCTCCTGAAAACGTAGGGAAGTTTTGCGATGGAAAATACGAATTGATTAATAATTTCTTTCAATCAATAGGTATAGAACATTACAAGGACGAATAACATAGCAGTATACAAATCTGACGGAAAAAAGCGGGTTCACTACTAATTAGCAACTTCGATTAAAGTAAAAACCAAATGTTTTATCCATGAAACTACTATTTATCACGCTACTATTCATGATTTTAGTTAGCTGTAGTCAAAATAATAAGATTGCCTCAAAAGCTGAGAAAACTAAATTTGAAAATGGTCAAAAAGCCGAAAACGATTTGTCTGTTTCAGATTCAGCTATCAAAAGTGATTCTGTTTTCTTTGCGAGCAAACGAAAAAAAAACCGTGATTTTACATTGGATTTTGCACTAGTTAGTAATTCTGATTTAACCCTTGACTCGACAAATTCAATCGTTATAAATAAATCTACTGTTCTTTCTATTATGCCGCACAGTAAAATAATAGAAAAATATCAAAGAAATTTAGGTGAAGACGGTTGGAACACAGTATTAGACGACAATCTATATTACGAAAGCATTTTTATCGATTCCCTTAAAAAAAGAAAAATTCCACACACTTATTTTTTTAGAGATAAAAGGTATCTTGTTTTCAAAAAAAATAACGGAACAATAATAATATTAGATCAAAAGAAATTTTTAAACGCTTGGGGATATATTTTATTTAATGGAAAGGACATTCCCACTTTTTGGAATGAACTCGAAATTACACCTATTTTAACTAAAATTTATAATTAACCCGTTGAAGAACGATGTGTACGTTGGACAAAACGAACAGGTATCAGGTGGTTTTGCAAAATGCGGGAATTGGCGCTTAAAAAGCAACATTGTGATTAACAAAATTAACATTAGATGAAAAAAGTAAATTTTTCAATTGCAAAAAGAATTAAAAGCTTTGGATTTGCATTCAATGGCCTTCGCATTTTATTCCATGAAGAACATAATTCACGAATTCATTTTTTTGCGAGCGTATTAGTCATAATTGCAGCACTACTTTTTAAATTAAATACCTACGAATGGATTGCAATAATCTTTTCAATTGGATTGGTAATTACAGTGGAAATCATAAACACTGCCGTTGAAAATATTGCAGACTTTTTGACAACTGAACAAAACAATCATATTAAGAAAATAAAGGATTTAGTAGCTGCCGCCGTTCTTGTAAGTGCTCTGACAGCATTAACAATCGGATTAATTATTTTCTTACCGAAAATAACAGCCTTGGCTAATTTGTGAAATCCGTAATCAGATTGCATTTGTAATTGGTTGATTTGTCAAATCCGAATAATGGGCTTAATTTAGTACCAAACCAGCATCACTAATTTGAAACTACTATTAAAATTTGAACAATAATTACTAACATGAACCAAAGACTTTACTTATTATTTCATTTTGCTGTTACTGTAATCTTTTCATCATATGGGCAATTCTATCCAGTTCATGAGATGCAAGTTACTTTGAAGAATAAACAATCAAAATTATTTGATACTAAGGTTCCATCATTTTACATTTCCAACTTCATAACAGTCAAGGAGTTTAATGTTTTCCTACAAGCGATTAAAAAAGACTCAACAGAATCTTTTTATCAATCGCAATTTCCTACATCAAGAACTTTTGATGTGAAGATGTTCAAAAATATTTTAGCAGACCCAGTTTTACAAAACGAACCAATGCCTGGAGTTTCTTGGACTGTTGCACGAAATTATTGTCAATGGTTAACGGCTCAATCTAAAACCCAAGGGCAGAATTACGAATATGATTTGCCAACAGTTGCAGAAATGATTGCTTTTAATAATTTATACGGCAGTAACACTGCGAATAAACTCGAGACATGGACTCTAAATTGCTACGATGAAAGCATGTTTCTAAATTCAGAATTATTATACTATCAGTACGAAGCAAAAAAATCTGACCCTCCTTCCATGAAAAGAAAAGTCTTTTTTGGAGGTTCATATCACATGAATTACACTTCAAAAGAATCTCGTCGAGAATTTCTTTACGAATATCAAGATAGTTCATCAAGATATATTGGATTTAGAGTTGTAAAAAAAAGTGATCATTCAATTTGTGATACTTTACTAGTCAACCATTTAACTGTAAAATTTTGCTTAAAAAACAATCAATTTGAAGGAATTTATCTAGAGAAATACAATAATGGGAAATTAAAAATTATTGGAACTTTTTCGAACGGTCAGAGAATTGGGATCTGGACTGTTTGGGATACGTTGGGAGTTATTAAGATTCAACGTAATTATAAAAACAATAAAACTTGTGAGTTTTTGTTCCCTTTTCAAAACAATCCATTTGCCAACATCTACCATTCTAACCCTAGTTATGTTTTAGAAAAAAATGATCAAAATATTTATCCATATAATTTTACTGAAGAGCGAACAGTAATCTACTCAAAACGAATATGGCGGGAAATAAATGTAGTAAATGAGCCTGATCTATTTAGAAATATAGATTTCAAATTGTTAATTCACAAAATGTTTAAGAGTAATATAAAATGGTATAAATATGGAGAAAATGGAGACTTTAAAAACGAGTTGCCAAAAGATTATATTACACAATTAGAATTGTCTTCAATTGAATGGGATTTGAATAGATTGGAAATAAAGGAAGATTTCTTCTTCAATTTAGATTTATTAATGTCCGATACACGACAAATTGCTATTAGTTTTTACAAAAATCAAAAAGATAACAAACCGAGCTATACAGTATACTTTCCGAAGCTAAGAAAAATTATGGGTGGAACCAATTTAGTAGATTCAAACTATGATGAAATAAAAACCGTCGATGATCTATTCTTTTTTCATTTATATAGGGGCAATATCATTGGTAGCGGAAATGTCTATGCCGACTCAAAAACTAATAATTCAAAACTAATTGATTTAGAATGTGAACTTGAAAAAATAACCGATGAGCATGACTTGTGGTTAGTTTTTGGAAGATAAATGAATTCATGGCGTTAACATCTGAAAACGCATTTAAACATGTTACGAAATGAGGAAACAGAAAACAATTTGGTCGTTAACTTACAGCAAAGATAAATTGGATGCGCTGATTAAATCAGCTACTAAAATGAACCAATATATTGGTTTGTTTATTTATGTTACATTTCTTTGTAGTTGTTCCAATCACTCTGAAAAGGAACAGTATTTTGTCATAAAAGACCTGAAGAATCACCACAAAACAACGAGTGACACGCAATCAATTGAAACTCCGTTTTTTTATGGAAGTCACAACTTTATTTTAATAAATAATTCAACCATCTATTATCATGATAAATTTGTTTGGTATAGCTGCGGTAATGGAATAGATTTCACAAAACCACCCAGACTATTCATCACTCCTGATAGTCTAGTTGAAATAAAATTAGCTGGTTTAGAACAGTTTTTAAAAGACAAAACAAGTAGAAACAATTTTTTATCTGGTAAAATACTCGGTAAAAATTTAGTTACTATCTCCTCTCCTATTGATACAATTAGAAATGATGCATTATCAATTTTAAGAAAATATTTTAGCACAAAAAAAGATTTTCTAGTTGGAATTAGAAGATGTACCGAAGAGGAAAAATATGTTGGATATGCAAAACTTTCCAACAGACCGTACAATGGCGATCGAATCAACTGGAAAATTGGATTTGATCAAGAAACTCCTCCATCAACAAAGCAAACTATTGAATTTATTCAGACCATAAAATGAACATGAACCAGCAAATAATTCCTACGTTAATTAACGATAAATCTAGTGCATTTTAGTAAAATTAAGGCTAAATTTAGATTGTTGAATCAGTTGAAAAAATACACATATTAAACATAAATGAAGAGAGTAACAATCACTATCATTTTGACAACTATTACCCTTTTTCCAATGACGTTTTGGTTGTTTTTAAGTATCTATGGTCTTAAAAGCATTTTGACAAATTTTGACAGCAATAATATCCCGATTGTACTAGCAATGGTATTTGGAATAATTGGATATATTGGACTCATTATGAACTTGAAAACGGATAAAAAAATGAAAGCTGAACGCATCAATTTCATCTTTTTATTAGTGGGAATAATCGGATTCATCCTGTTTCACTCAATTGAAGGAGGGCTTGAAGCTTGGAAATGGATAATTTTCATGGAGGAACCTGATGAATGGATAATCTTTGTTGGGGCCATTCTAATGACAATAATACTTACAATGATGAAAGGAAATCACCTAATGAAAGGGTTTAAAAACAATAAAAGAGACAAAGCGCCAAAAACATTATATTTGAGAAGGCGCCTTTGCCTATTTTCAAACCGTTAGAGGGCATAGTATAACCATGAGAAAGCAAAAGATACGAGGACATAGACGACGACAAAAGCAAATCGAAAAATGGCGATTGGAAAATCTTGAATTCAGATTTGATTTACTCGAAGGTTACAAAAAAGATCATATCGATATTGTAGTTCATCCTTGGTGTGACATATCGATTATCAATAGCACTTTCCCCGAACCAAAAGGAAAAACAAAGAAATTAATGATTAATGCTTTATTTGATATTCATGACTCTTGGAAGCAGCAATTAGACTCGAGAGGTTTAACATATTATCTCAAAGTTTGGCTTTATGACGAAAGATTTTCTAAATCCCAAGTTGTTTGTGCAATTGAAAATAAAATTGATTTTTATAAAAATTCATTTTCAAAACCTATAGTCAGTGAAGAAATGAACCCATCGAGATTTGGTAATAATCCAAGATTGAAGGAATTCAATTGGGAATTAGGAGTAGATGAAGATTTTTATGACAATAGCACAGTTGGTGATCCTGAAGATTATGGAACACTGAAAGATTATTATGAAATGAAAAAATGGTTTGATAGACAATTAAAAAAACCACATAATAAGTATTTGCCCGAAAAGATAACAAAGGATTTTTTTGAATATTATGGGTTCGTAAAAGGAAAAGTTTGGCTAGGTGAAAAAATGAACGCCCTATAACACACGTCTAGCACAAGAGCCGGAATCTTGGTTACGTGAAACGAATAATTAAAAACAAAACGATCTTGAATCGCGAATAAAACTAACTTTAAAAATCGGCTCCAGCGCCAGGCGTGGGAACGTTAGTACCAATTTTAAGATGACACAGGCAGAAATTCTGGAAATTACCAAGAGAAGACCTTCAGTACATGAATTGTACTATGGTGCTTTTATTCAAGAGCCAATTTTAATAAGTAAAGATCTTTTTGCAATACCCCTTAAGCCAATTGGCTTTAACTCTCAATCTAATTATTTGGGGCAATACGTTTTAGAAATTGCAAGTGCTCCTTTGGATGAAGACGGATTAAATAATTTAATCTATCAAGGCTCAAATGCTTTACCTGTTGTTGTAGTTGTGTGTTTATTAGACAAGGATGCAGAACCTGAAGAATTAGAAGCTAATTCACGAATAAAGCTTGATCAAGCAAATAGAATTCTTAGTTGGGCATCTGGAGATAATATTAACTCGTTTGGAATATTAACCCAACGATTGAAAGAAAGCTTCTTTCGCTTAGTCGTTCCTCACTCCAATAATAGACAACGTTTGGGTTTTGGCAACACTGGGAAAGATTTTCAAAACCAGATATCAAATTTGATAAAAGCAATTGATGAAGATGAGCATTTCAATTTTGGTATTTCTATATTCCAAGATGCATTACGAGAAGTAAGTCCTAAATTTAAAATTGCAAGGTTTTTTAGTTGTTTGGAGTGTTTTGCCCACAAAATAAAAAGTAAAGAAAGACCATCACGAAAAGCTGTTAAGTATTTATTGGGTTTAGAAGATGGTGCGATATCAGAAGTGCACATAAACGGTACCAAATACAGATACGATGTAATAGAAATTGCTGGGAGGATAAGAGATAAACTCTTCCATGGCATTCAGTTTACCCAAGATGATTTAATAGTTGAAGCTAAGGCCGAATTTGAATTATATGAAAAGCACCCTGAACAGATTGCCTCATCAATGCAGAGTTATTGTGAATTGGAAATAGCAAGATGGTCAAATGGAACTTCAAAGGGATTAAAGAAGCCGATTGATTGAAAACTGGTGCTAACAGGCGTTTGGCAAGATTGCGAATTTTGTAGTAAATACACGTTTATCTTTCGCAAGAAATTTTATCTTTGATATAAAATAATTGGTTCCGTAGCTCGCAACCTCGCAAAGCCCGAAAACGTTAGAGACAATAAATGAAGTACATAATAACCATATTTTATTTCTATTGCTTTTTTTCTAGTTGGAGCCAAGATTGGGATACCATTTATTCAGATAATTCTGTAGTGGAGATAAGTGTTGAGATATCATATTACAACTGTAATTTTGTACATATTGACACTGTTTATCGCCTAAATACTTACACAAACGACCTTCCAAATCGAAGGTTATTCCATTACAAAATAAAGTCTTTAATTTTTGAAAGATGGGTGTCTAATGACACCACGTATTGTTTTGGTTACTATGCAAATGGAAATATCAAACTTAAAGATATTTCGTATGAAAATGATTGGCTTCACCATTCAACATATTATGAAAATGGACAATTATGTGTAGGTGGTGAAATCTACAGAAACAAAACTTATTCTTGGAATAGATATTATCCGAACGGAAAACTCATGTCAAAATCCCTTCACTATGATTATTTACCTGGAAGATTTGGTGAATATGAAGAATATTACCCTAATGGTGAAATTTCATCTAAAGAACTGTACAGTTTGCCTGATACAACAAATCGATACTACCAAAGTTCAGAGTTTATCAAGGGAGAATATTTTGATATTAACGGTAGTAAAGTCGATACTGTTAATTCAGTCATTAATATCATGACAACATGGATTCAGCCTTCGCCTCGAACGGAAAGAATTCAAAAAATTGATACACTTTATACACATCATGCTTTTTCAAACCAAAGAGGATATGATCAGAATTTAGCTGAGTTGAAGAAAAACATAAGAAACGAAATTCATCTTCCAAAAAAATGTAATTGTAAAAATGGCGTAGCATGGATTGGATTTACTGTAAATAAGCTAGGAACTATTCAAAATGTTTCCGTTGAATATGAGAATGACTGTGTCAACAATCAAATTGTTAAAGCAATTGAAAAAATTGGTAAATGGAAAAAAGCTTACATTGAAAATGAAGCAGTTGATGTTTTTGTATACACTTATTTAATAATTAACTAAATGTCAATAAAATGCATTAAACAAAATGGCGCACAATTACATTCGAGAGAAGCGCCAAATTGCCATCAGCAGAAACGTTAGTAGTAAGCTTACCTGACGACATAAACGACATGACATCAATGAAAAAAACAATTTTAATATTTGGACTATTCAGCTTAATAATGTGTGACGATATTATAGCTCAAAACACTGTCAATAAAGACTCTGTTAAAAATTCTAAGACAGACAATTTAAAATCTGCCGAAGAATACTTTGAACAAGCAAACACTCTTATAAAGACAAGAATGTTTTCTCTTGACAGCATGACAGTTTCAAAAGCAGCAGATGACTACTTAATGGCTATAAAAATTAAACCTGAATTTTGGCAAGCAAGACGGAATTATGCAAGACAAATGATTTATTTGAAAAGATATGATATTGCTATTGAACAATTAAATCTAGCACTTAAGATTGTAAAGTCAGAAGAATACCCCGATTTAAATGAAATGCGAGGACAAGCATTTTATGAAAAAGGGCTATATGAAAAAGCCATTTTGGACTATGAAATTGCAATAAAATATTTAGGAAATACTGACTATGTTTATTTACTTAAAGCTAAAGCAGAATGGAAACTTGGACAGACAGAAAAAGCTTGTGAAGATTTTAAAACAGCAATAAATGGCTATCCCGACTATGAAAAGGAAAAGGAATTTATTGACTGCAAATAATAGAATTAAAGACAGAATGCCAGCAGGTAACAGGCGTTTGGCAAAAAAAAGCTGGTTCTGAGCTTAAATCAAGCTTTATGCCTCTATGAAAGGTTGTACTTGATTGTTGGTTTAATGCTCAGAAACTAGCTTATAAAACCAAATAAATGACAACGACGAATTGATGACGGGAATTTGCTTTTCAACATCAGAAATTCTTGAAAATGGGAAAATTCGTCTGCACGAAAGTTGGGAATGGACATCGGGAGATCAATCAAAAGGAACATCAATCATTGAAGAACAATAAACGGAATACAATGGCACACGAACACAATTACAAACTAACTGCGGTGTGGACAGGAAACAAAGGTGAAGGAACAAAAAATGTCCGTGCCTATGACCGAAGTCACACTGTATCTATAAAAGGGAAACCAGATATACATTTAACAACAGACAATCCTGCTGTTGGTGACCAGTCGAAATTAAATCCAGAAGATTTATTGGTTGCTGCTATTTCATCCTGTCACATGTTATCTTATTTGTATGTCTGTTCGTTAGCAGGGGTTGTCATCACTGCATATACAGATAATGCAACTGGTGTAATGATTGAACACGATAGCGGCGGGGGTAGTTTCAAAGAAGTTACACTCAACCCTATTTGCGAAGTAGCTGATGAAACAATGATCGAAAAAGCACTAGCATTACACCACAAAGCACATGAAATATGTTACATTGCTCATTCAGTCAATTTTGAAGTGAGCTGTAATCCGACAGTTAAAACAAGCCAACTATAAAACGCAGAAATGAGAAAAGAGCAACACATCATACAACTGGATGGATTACGATTTTTTGCCGTTTTTATGGTGATGATTGCTCATTGGTTGCAATGGAAATGGACAAATCCAATTTTATCGCAAGTACCATTTGTTCATGGAGTGACCTTGTTTTTTGTGTTAAGTGGGTTTTTGATAACGCGCATTTTACTGGAAAACAGGGATAAATACGCGGGGACAAAGCTAAAACTGTCACTTTTAATCCGCAATTTTTACTTGAGACGTTTTTTTCGAATTTTTCCAATTTATTATTTGTTGATTTTTGGACTTTTACTCTTCGATTACAAAAACACCTATGACATTTTCCCCTGGCTGCTCACATATACTTCAAATATCTATCAGTCAATCAACAACACTTATGTTGGTGATTTTAACCATTTTTGGTCACTTGCAGTAGAAGAACAATTTTACCTGTTCTGGCCATTTGTTATTTTGTTCGTTCGACCAAAAAAAACATTGCTGGCAATTATCATGACCATAATTATAGCCTTAATCATTCGGGCGTTTTTATATGTGTACATTGACAATTGGATGGCTACTTCCTATTTTACACTGAGTTGTATGCATGCTTTAGGTATTGGAGCACTTTTGGCTTACATAAAATGCTACTTACCTAAAACAGAAAAAGCACTTTCAAATCCAATTTGGTTGTACCTTTCTGTAGCATTGTATATTAGTTCATTAATTATACTAAGTTATTTTAAAATAGAGTGGTTAAGTGCAATTGGAGATGAGTTCTTTTTTGCAATCGCAGCAGCATTGCTTATATTAAGAGCTGCAACAAATGGGTTCAAATTTGGAGCTAAATACCTGCTTGAAAATAAATTTGTGGTTTATTCGGGGAAAATATCCTACGGACTTTATGTCTATCATTTGTTCATACCGAACTTGTTTTATTATTGCGCACCAAAAATAGGACTAGCCATTACTAACAAATATACTGAATTTATCGCGTTCTACTGCCTCACTTTTTTGGTCGCACATGTTTCATGGTTACTTATTGAACAACCTATTTTGAAGCTCAAGTCGAAAGTGCCCTACATGAAAGAAAAATGAGTCGTTTTCTTGATTTAAATAATCTTCAATCGTATGGGGTTCAAATTATATACAAACTATAAAAGCTGTTGATGACGAAACGACTGATTGTATGGATCATGCTGTTGAATGGAATTACGTTTCATGGTTTCGGTCAACTTGTTGAAAAAGACACAACGTTTATTTTCAAGGATACGGTAAATGGTGAACTACAATCCATTTATATAGATTACAAGCCAAATAACGACTATTATGACCGTTTAGCTGCTTGCAAGTTTTTAAATTTTGATGAAGAAAGCTATCGTAATTCGTTGGATTTTTTCATTGAAAACAACATTAAATTAACCAAAAAGAAACCACTCATTCCATATAAAAATTGGGTAAGTTTAAAGCAATATCATCACAAATATTATGTTTACTATCCCTGCGACTTTTTGTTTCATTTTAGTCAAACAATCAACGATACAACTTTTATTGATTGGACAGGAGAAGGGCCCCTTGCCAATAAAATAATTGAACAAAAAAAAGTTGACAGTAACACATATATGTTTGAGCTTACAGGTATAAATGGACTTTATAGAAAAATCATCGTTCATATCATTGACGCAGAGAAAGGAGTTGCTGTTTTTGAAGAACTTACGAATGGTTGTGTTGTCAACTATTATTTAATGATAGCAACTGAAAAAATAACAACTGTTCCGATTATTATTAACAACTGTCCATCTCAAAAGCAATGGGAACTTACTTTTGACTCCATCGATGTTCAAACATTATTGCATTCAAAATGAAAACGACAAACTTCTTTTTCCTTTTCTTTATTATGCTTCAAAGCTGCTCTTCGATACTGTTAAAAACATACGGCTTAAAGTCAATTAAACCCCTTTCTTCTAAAGAAATCATCCGACAAGGAGAGCAATACAAGATTCCTGAAAGTGATGCGTTTGAACTCGATTCAACCTATTATTCATTCCTAAAATCACTTGACACCAGTCGTTACAAACAAGTTCAAAAGGATCATTTCCAACCCTTACAAGCAATTTATTACGCTAAAACAGGTCAAATGTGTTCGTTTCATATCAATTGCTATTGTGGTGGATTTCCAAATTTGAAGTGGAATCGGAATGGTAATTTCGATACATTTTTACCCAAACAACAAGCGCCGTTAGACAGTGTTTTCACCTTGGAAAAACAATTGTCGTTTATTCAGCCACTTTCAAATCAAGATGTACTTGATGTATCACCTTTCGATTATGTCGTAGTCGTGCATTGGAGCAGGTACATGGGAAGACAAAGCAAGCGGTTGATTGCACTTGTTCAAAAAAACGCACAGTTAAACAAACAAGATCGCATCAAAATTATTTATGTCAATAGCGATAATGCTTATGTATATGAAAACGCTCGCCAATCTTTAAAAAATCCGTAACTTTCGACATAGTATTACATTTGTCACATGAGATTATTGCTTTTTTGTTGTGTTATTTTTTTCGCCATTGGTTGCGATAAATCAACTAAAACGGTCATAAACGGAACGTATATTGGAACTTTTGAACGAAATGGCGTTGTCGCGCAAGTGGAACTAACTTTTTCAAATGGTCAATTCAACGGACAAAGCGATCAAGATTTATATCCCGCAATTTGCAGTGGAACGTATACCGTTTCAGGAAATACTATTTCCTTTGAAAATGGCTGTATGTGGACTGCTAACTTTGATTGGACATTGATTTTATCAGAAAATTGGACAATCAATTCAAGCAACAATAGTTTGATCTTAACAAAAGCCAATGGCGATGTGTATAATTTGATCCATCAGTGATCGAAGAGTAACTTCTAAAAAAAACCTTTTTTCTATGTTGCGCATCTTTCTCCCTCTTGCATTTGGAATGCTTTTTTTAGCTTGGATCTGCTACCAATTATTTGTGAAGAAAGCATTGAAACAGCATTTGGAAGTGCTGTACATTGGGTTAAGCTTTGTGCTAATTTGGGGCGTGCTTTATTACTTCTTATGCTAACTAGTGATGAATCTCCCATTTCATTATTTTGTTTGAACAATAATTTAGTCACGTTATTATACATTAAATTTGCGCCTATGAAAAAACTATTATGCGCGTTGGTACTTATTGTTTGTTCAACTGCCAAAGGACAAACGGATACAGTTTCTGACTTTTTAATGTATAATCTCTTCAATGGTGCTATTTACAGAACTATGTCCAATGGTTATGCAACTGGAAATAATGAGTTGGGCGACCTAGAAAAAGGAATGCGCTTTAATTCATTAACAGGTATTACATCAAACAATGGCTACGTTACTAATGTTTTAGCATGGATTCCTTACATGAGCAATAATTCTGGAACTGGACAAATTACTGCTAAAATTTACGAATTTGCTTCGGTTGATAGTTTGGGCCCGTTGTTAGGTAGTCAACCTTTATTATTGAATAATCTTGACACTAATACTGTAAATTATCAATACATCGATGGTGCATTGGCTCAAGGAGGAAGACCATACAATGTAAATATTATTTTTTCTAATCCGGTCGCAATTCCCCCATCACATGACTTTTTAGTAATGATTCAATTACCAACAACAACTGGTGATTCTATCGCAATTATTTCAAATATCAATGGCGATTTTGCTTATGCAGCAACACATACTTTTGAAGTGAAAGCTGATAATTCGCTTATTAATTTTCACGATTCATGGCAAGAAGAAATGGATGTCGCACTTGCAATATATCCTGTAATCACCTATACCAACTCGCTTGCTATAAATGAGATATCTTGCACCGTTTATCCAAATCCGACAACGAACAAACTCTACTTTCAAACCGATAGCGAAATAACTAGCATTATCATTAAAAGTGTTGATGGAAAAACTGTTGCTAGTGATTCAAGCAACTCAATTTCTGTTAATCAATTACAAACAGGGATTTACTTGTATTCCGTTTTAACCGTATCTGGTCAAATCGCAACAGGGAGTTTTTCAAAAATTAATTAAGTACGATTCAATACATGTTAAAACGCTTCAAGTTTACCTTTTTTATTTTCTTGCTACCGATTCAATTATTATCTCAATCTAATAATACGATCAATGCTTTGTTTCTAGGAAACAGTTACACTGCTGTCAATGATTTGCCGCAGCTTATTTCACAACTGGCGAATGCTTCGAATGACGTGTTGCTGTATCAAAGTAATTGCCCAGGCGGTGCAACGTTGAATACGCATTTCACGAATGGAACAAGTATTTCTCAAATAACTGCTCAAAAATGGGACGTGGTTATCTTGCAAGCACAAAGTCAAGAACCTGCTTTTTCTCCTGCGCAAGTTACACAAGAAACGTTGCCCTTCGCACTGAAGTTAGACAGTATTATTCACTCAAATGATTCGTGTACCAAAACTGTTTTTTTCGAAACATGGGGAAGAAAATACGGCGATGCAGCCAATTGTCCTTTCTACACTCCCATTTGCACGTACTCAGGAATGCAAGACCGCTTGAAAGCATCGTATAAACTTTTCGCAGATACCTGTCAAGCAATCCTTGCACCTGCCGGAGAAGCGTGGCGTCAATCCATCGCCTTGGATAGTTCGTTGAATTTATATCAAGGAGATAATAGTCATCCATCTATGGAAGGTTCTTACTTAACAGCCTGTGTTTTTTACGAAGTTCTTTTCAATAAAAGTGTCGTAAATAACTCGTTCTTTGCAAGTGTAGATCCAGCTGTAGCACTCTCATTGCAACAAATTGCGCACGCTGTGGTCACTGACAGTAGTTCGGTGTGGAATATTGGCGCTTTTAATCCCTGTGCTGGGACAGCAAGTACAACCAACTTGAAGGTGCAAGAATTGACCAGTTTTCCCAATCCAGTGAACAGCGAATTGTTTGTTTCAGTAACTGAAGAGGAACTGAATGTTGGTATTTCTTACGCGATTATGAATGTACTTGGACAAGAAATAACACTTGGAAAAATGGACTCAACATCAATTTATGTTGACCTATTACCAGCAGGAGTTTACTACCTTCAGTTGCGTTCGACAAACTTTAATAGTAGCTTGAAATTTGTGAAAGAATAAAGCGATTATTCGGTTTTATTATTGGAGTCCTTGTTTAATCTGGTTTTTGTCCATTGATCTAGTACGTGTTCAAAACGACTTAACACAATGGTAATTACCAAAAAGCCAACTGTCAAAATTCCAGCAGACAAAAGATAACCCAAACCGCACAACACACCAATTGAAGCAATAAACCAAATGAAAGCTGCGCTCGTGACACCTACAACTTTGTCGTGTTCTTTAAAAATCACTCCACCGCCTAAAAATCCGATTCCGGTAATTATTTGAGCAATGACCCTTGTTGGATCGGCTGCTTTACCAAAACTCACCCCCACTAATGTAAATATGGTTACACCGACACAAATCAAAATGTGTGTACGGATTCCAGCAACTTTGTTTTTGATTTCACGCTCCAAACCAATCAGCGCACCACAAATCGTAGCAACACCAATTTCTGGTAACATTTTGGTTAATAAAGCAATTTCGTTCATCTTATGTTGCTGTATTGTCGATTAGCTTCCGTATTCCATCAAATAAGCCTTCAAGAACGGCATCAATTCGCCATTCAACACTTTATCTGGATCGTTAACGGTATAATCTGTTCGGTGGTCTTTGACACGTCTATCGTCTAACACGTAACTTCGGATTTGAGAACCCCACTCGATTTTCTTTTTACCTGCTTCAATCTCGTCACGTGACTCTTTGCGTTTGCGCAATTCGATTTCATACAATTGAGAACGAAGCAATTGCATTGCTTTTTCACGGTTTCCTAATTGCGAACGTGTTTCAGTATTTTCAATTACAATTCCTGTTGGCGCGTGTTTCAAACGCACCCCTGTTTCTACCTTGTTGACATTTTGTCCACCAGCACCTCCCGAACGGAAAGTATCCCAACTTATGTCAGCAGGATTGATATAAATTTCAATGGTGTCGTCAACCGACGGATAAACGTAAACGGATACAAAAGAAGTCATTCGTTTTCCTTGTGCATTGTAGGGACTTACGCGAACTAGGCGGTGAATACCGTTTTCTCCATTCAAGTAACCGAATGCAAATTCACCTTCAATTTCGAGTGTAACGGTTTTAATTCCAGCAACATCCCCTTCTTGAAAGTTCAATTCTTTTACCTTGTAGTTGTTTTTTTCAGCGAACATTAAGTACATGCGCATGAGCATTCCTGCCCAATCACACGCTTCTGTTCCACCTGCTCCAGCGGTAATTTGAAGCACAGCACTCAAACTGTCCTCTTCGCCAGAAAGCATGTTTTTTAATTCCAATTCTTCTACTTCGGTCATCAATTCAGCGTATGCTTCATCCACCTCTGCTTCTTCGGCAGCAGCTTCTTTGACAAACTCAATCAACACTTCGATGTCGTCGTATTTGGCTTTTAGTTTGTCGTAATTTTCGATCCAAAATTTTAGTCCGCGAATGGTTTTCATTTTCACTTCCGCCTCCTTTGGGTTATCCCAAAAATTTGGATCTTGTGATTTTAATTCCTCTTCTTTTAATTGCATGCGCTTTTCACTTATCTTCAAATAAGCTTCGATAGCATGAATTCTGCCTAAAATTTCTTTTAATTGATCGTTGTTCACCATGGGACAAAGATAATTATGAAAGTTGGATTTAGTATGCAGTATGCAAATGAATATTCGATAGCGTTGATTATTCCTCTCTTCGACTATTTTTTAAGAGGTTGGTATAATCCTTTAACAAAGTGATTTCTTCGGTTAATCGCTCAATTTCCTCCGCTTGTTGTTTTCCTTTAAAACTAAATTGCTCAAAAAAATCATATTCTAATACAGCAGAGATTTGTTGTAACAAACCCGTATCAATTGTTTTTCGCGAAAAAATAGAATAACAATTCTCCCTCGATTTATTTATACGCTTAGAAAATTCAGTAACACTCAATCCTTTTTTTTCAAGGACCACTTTGATTTGCTCTCCGATGTGTGTTGCTGCCATATGGCAAAAATCTACATTACTGTGAGTATAAAGATTATAAATGTGTTTGTTTTATTTAACACTTATGTTTGTTTTGTTTAACGTATTTTTATATGTTTGTTGCGAATCAAAAAAAATAATGAACTAAAATCGAGCTTTTTTCTCGATAAAAGCTTAAAATCAAATGAAATTAAAGCAGCTAACAACACCACTTTTTGTTTTTTTATTTGGTGGATTGATTTACGTTTTATTCCGAACGGATTCCATTCGGTTTTTTGACTATTTAACTTATGTAGGGTTAGACGAATCACTTTCAATCATACGGTCAATTACTTTACCAATGAATCAATTTATCCCAGAATGGGTTATTTACTCATTGCCAGATGGTTTGTGGTTATTTTCTTTCAGTTTACTTGTTAATTTGATTTGGTCAAGAGAAGATCGCTTACGATTTTGGTTTTGGACGCTTCTTTTCCCATGCACAGCTATAATTTGGGAACTTGGACAAGCTTTTCAAGTTTTTAGCGGAACATTTGATTGGACAGACACATTCATTTATTTAACCGTTACATTTTTAATAATCTACAGAAATCAAACAATTAATTATGAAAAAACAACTTAAAACTATTGCAAGCATTTTACTTTTTGGTGGATTTATCTTTTTAGGATATTCCAGTGGTGAGGAATCAGATATTCATGCAGCAACTTCTTTGGAAGAAGCAAAAGAAGAGGTCGATGATTTAGTGTCAACTTATCAAGATGAGTACAATGAGTTATGCGAAGGCCCAAGAAATGATCAAGCAAAAGATAATTTTCTTGAATTATCTAAAAAAATAAGAAGTTTAGAAAGCTGTGGTTCTGGATGTGAAAAACTAGATTATGATGTGCAAACACAAGTTAATGACTATGCTTTTGAAAAAGTAAATAACAATTCTGGATTTAAAAAGTTAATAGATGAAGGTAGTATTGAATGTTGGTAATCTAACTAAATTACTTTCAGAAAAAAATCCTATTCATGTTACTAGCAAAGGGAACTGTTTTGATTTTATAGAAATTAAAGATGATAAACTATTTTTCTCAATTCCAAATCATAAAAAGGGAGGATATTATCGAAAAAGTATTTCAATGAAACATTTGGAAAATGCTATAAACAAAACGAATGATGACTTTAAAGATTTACCTTTTAAAGATTGTAGGAAGTCTTTTTTTAAAGCTGTATATAAAATAATTTTAACAAATAAAAAATGAAAGCATTTATAGCAATTTGCGCTTATATAATATTAATTGCAGGGATTTGCGGGTATACTTTTAAAATTCTTTTAGAGCAAAAAGAACCTGTACGAGTTGAACATAAATCAACCGTAATTGACCCTGTCCAAAAAACAGAGGATAGAGACGTAACTAATTCCGAGGAAGAAAGAATCGAACCAAGTCTTGCAGAGAAAAAAGTGATGTGCCTTCGCATGTTTGGAGGAGGTGATTTGTCAGCTTGGGAAACAGCTCAGGCAGAATGTATGTTACAACAATCAGAAAGCGCATGCGAGTGTATGCAAATATTAGTTCAATAAAATCAAAAGAATGAAAATATTAATCCCGATATACTTAGCTATGCTTGCTCTATCATTCTGGTTTTACAATGAAGTTCAAGAAGAAAACAAACTTAAATTCGAAAATCAAACTACTCAATCAATAAAAAATATAATTAACGAAAATAAAGAAGTCAATAACTATAAGATGCGCCAAATTGAACCGAGTGAAGAAAGTTTTTCCACCTCAAAAAATGTTGATTACTGTTCAACATGCGGTGCTGAAATAATAGGGGTTCCATATGAGGCTTTTGCACGCAAGTATTGTGACATGAAATGCTATGCTGATGATCCTGATATGTAAATTTTATAGCTGAAAGAAAAAATTAAGTTGCTAAAATTCAAAAAATGAATCTAGTGAAGACTGAAATGCTGCAACAAATCTTACAGATTATTTTTACCTTTACGCCCACGATAAGTAAATAAACTTATTAACTTCGTATTTCGAAACAAAAAAGAACAGAAAAAGATGAGTACTCCAGCGAATTTAAAATACACAAAAGACCACGAGTGGGTAAGTGTTGAGGGTGATGTAGCTACTATCGGAATTACAGATTTCGCACAAAGCGAATTAGGTGATATCGTATACGTAGAAATCGAAACAGTAGGCGAAACAATTGCACAAGAAGAAGTTTTTGGTTCAGTTGAAGCTGTAAAAACAGTTTCTGATTTATTTATGCCTGTATCAGGAGAAATCATCGAGTTCAACGAAGGTTTAGAAGCTGATCCAGAAGCTGTCAACAAAGATGCTTATGGCGCAGGATGGATGATCAAAGTAAAAATGAGCAATCCTGCTGAGTTGGATGCATTATTAGATGCTGCAGCTTACGATGCATTGATTGGTTAATCCCAACTAATTATAATTTAAATCCTGCTTTTTTTAAGGCAGGATTTTTTTTTGATGAAATTCAGCTATTGCTAATTTTGAAGAAATACCAATAAATCTAATACGAACTTGTAGCACCTCCAACTTGCTCAATCGGATGCCAAGTCGTTTTTACCTCTTGTAAATCGGCTATTAAATAGGGGTTTTCCGCTGATTCATCAGAAAAATCTGTGTCGTAAACAAACAAGCGTTTGACATTTACCGCTGCTCCTTTAGCGAGCATTGTTGCGTTTTCAGTGTGCCCATTTGCATAAACCACCGCGTTGATATCCATGTGTGAGTGAAATCCATCCACCAATTCGTCTTCCGAACCTGTTAATACATTCACAACGCCTGCAGGTAAATCGGATGTTGCTAAGACTTCTGCAAAGGTGATTGCTGTTAATGGAAATTTCTCCGAAGCCAAAACAACACAACTGTTTCCGCCACAAATACACGGCAAAATAGTCGAGATCAAGCCAATCAAACCATTATTTTGTGGCGCAATTACACCAACAACTCCCATCGGAACCAAGGTTGAAAAATTAATGTGTGGCGATGCAACCGGATTAACTGCGCTAAAAATTTGTTGGTATTTATCGCACCACCCAGCATAATAAACACAGCGATCAATTGCCAAATGAACTTCTGCCTCCGCTTGTGTTTGATCGTAACCTTGTTTGATCAATTCGTCAATAAATTGCGCCTTCCGCCCTTCTAACATTTCAGCAATGCGGTAACAAATTTGACCCCTATTGAAAGGTGCGCGCTCTGACCAAGCACCAAATGCTTTGCGCGCAGCAACTACTGCATTTTTCAAGTCTTTTTTCGACGATAAACTCACATTGGCTATCGGATTACCCGCTTGATCAAGTGGTGTGTAATACCTTCCCGATTCAGATCGCGGAAATTGACCACCAATGTATAATTTGTATGTTTTTAAAACTTCTAATCGTGCCATCTTTTTCGTTTTTTAGGATAATTCAACGTATCCGCGTAATCCATGCAATCCGCCTTCTCTGCCAAATCCACTTTCTTTGAAACCGCCAAAAGGCGAAGTGGGATCAAACTTATTATACGTGTTTGCCCAAATTACCCCAGCTTTTAATTGCGTGGATAAATTAAAAATGCGGGATCCTTTTTCTGTCCAAACACCTGCAGCTAAACCATAAGGCGAATTATTGGCTTTTTGAATCACCTCATCAATTGTTCGGAATGTTTGAATCGTTAAAACCGGTCCAAAAATTTCTTCCTGAGCAATAACACTCGACTGAGCTACATCTGTAAAAAGAGTAGGTCGGATAAAATAGCCCGATGCCGGCAAGTCACAAGGACCTTCGTAAATTGTTGCACCTTCTTGTTTCCCAAGAGCGATGTATTGTTGAATCGTTTCATACTGCGCTTTTGAATTGATAGCGCCGATGTCTGTGTTTTTGTCCAACGGATTGCCAACATACAAGGAAGCAAGACGATCTTTCATTTTTTGAATGACTTCGTCTGCAACTGATTCTTGCACAAACAAACGTGAGCCAGCGCAACATACATGACCTTGATTGAAGAAAATGCCATTAATAATTCCCTCAACGGCTTGGTCTATTGCTGCATCTTCAAAAACGATGTTTGCTGATTTTCCGCCCAGTTCAAGGGTCAATTTTTTACTGGTTCCTGCTACTGCTTGTTGAATTAATTTACCGACAGCTGTTGAGCCAGTAAAAGCAATTTTGTTGATGTCCGGATGATTGACCAAAGCAGCACCTGTATCGCCATGACCAGTTATAATATTCACAACACCAGCAGGTAATTGAGCTTCTTGGATAATTTCTGCTAATAACATTGCTGTTAATGGAGTTGTCTCAGCTGGTTTTAACACAACCGTATTGCCAGTTGCCAAAGCAGGAGCTATTTTCCAAGCGGCCATTAACAAAGGGAAATTCCACGGGATAATTTGACCAGCTACACCCAAAGGAGCGACAGTTCTATTTGGAAAAGCATACGCTAATTTATCGGCCCAACCAGCATAGTAAAAGAAGTAATTACATGCTAGGGGAATATCTATATCACGGGATTCACGAATGGGTTTCCCTGTATCCAAACTTTCAACAATTGCCAATTCACGCGCTTTCTCTTGCATTATGCGTGCAATGCGGTAAATGTATTTCGCGCGTTCTTTGGGTGAAATTCCCGACCAAACGGTAGTGTATGCTTTTCGTGCGGCAGCTACAGCTAAATCAACATCAGTTTCATCGGCATAAGCGATTTGCGTTAGCACACTTTCGTCAGCAGGATTAATTGTGTCAAAGTAACGGTTGGCAGTCGGTGGAACAAATGCACCACCTATAAACAACTCGTAACGCGGTTTTAGTTGAATGTGCTTAGTACTTTCTGGACTTGGCGCATAATTCCAACCACCATTTACATCAAAATCAGTAGCCATTTGCTTATTGTTTGTCGTCATTTTTCGTTGCTTTAAACGCTATTAAATTAGTCGATTGAAAAATAATCAGCACTTTGATAATTCCCCGATTGTTGTTTTACTAGTTGCATCAATACATCATTTGCAAGCGAACTTGCGCCAAAACGAAACCAATCATTGGTTAACCACTCAACACCTAATGTTTCTTTCACCATCACTAGATTATGCAGCGCCAATTTTGCAGAAGAAATACCTCCTGCCGGTTTCATTCCTACTCTGATACCCGTTTTTCGATAAAAATCTTTGATGGCACAAAGCATGGTATACGTCACTTGCATGGTTGCTGCAGGTTGAATTTTTCCAGTCGACGTTTTGATAAAATCTGCACCAGCATACATGGCGATATCGCTTGCACGGCGCACTTGATCCAATGAACCTAATTCACCCGTTTCTAAAATTACTTTCAAACGAGCAGTTCCACATGCGGCTTTTATTGCTGCAATTTCATCAAATACGAATTGATAATCGCCCGATAAAAAACGACCTCTCGAAATAACCATATCGATTTCATCTGCTCCGTTTTCAACTGTAAAGCGTGTATCCATTAACTTTACATCCAAAGGAGCTTGACCACTCGAGAATCCAGTAGCAACAGATGCAACACGAATACCCGAACTGCCCAGAGCTTTTTTTGCCTCCGCGACCATTGTTGGATAGACACAAATCGCAGCAACAGTTGGTAAATCGGGATAAGCATCGTGTAAATGTTGTGCTTTGTAACACAATTGACGCACCTTTCCTGGAGTATCTTTTCCTTCAAGCGTGGTCAAATCAATCATGCTGAGCACACGTTTTAGCCCGTCAATTTTAGTATCACCTTTCAAACTTCTTGTCTGAAAGCGGGCACAACGTTCTTCCACACCTACTTTATCTACGTTTGGTGTTTGCCTGAAATCAGGAATTTGTGTTTGAGTTGTATTTATTATCATGTAACGCGTTCAATTCTATCATGTAAAAATAACGAATCAAGTGATGTGTTTCTATAATTCAACGGGTAAATATTTCAAAACAGATTTTTCTGTTTATCTTAGCAGGTGATGAATCAAACACAACTTGTTGAACTTACTGCTATTGCCTTAGAAGGTGGCGTTGCTGCATCGCATGCAATCATGGAAGTTTACAAAGAACAGTTTGAAACGATTCAAAAGTCAGACGGAAGCCCAGTAACGATTGCCGATTTGACTTCCAATGAAATATTACAACGTTATTTAGCCCCAACAGGTATTCCAATTATTTCGGAAGAAAGCATTCACGAAGATTACGAATTGCGCAAAGAATGGGATTATTGTTGGTGCATCGATCCACTTGATGGCACCAAAGAATTCATCAAAAAAAATGACGAATTTGCCGTTTGCATTGCCTTGATTCATCAACAAAAACCAGTATTGGGGTTCATTTTTTCTCCAGTGGAGAAAAAGGTGCTCATGGGTGGACAAAACATTCCACCTGCAATTTCGGCTTTTGATACAATTGCGCTGCCTGAACATTGGCAATTTATTGAAACGTCACCTTCGTTTCAATATCCATTGGTCATTACCGGAAGTCGCTCGCATCATTCGCAGCAAGAAACCCTTTTCCAGCAAGCATTGAGAGAAAAACACCCCGATATGCATTACTTAAAAAAAGGAAGTGCACTCAAGTTTTTTGACCTCGCTCTTGGTTCGGTTCATTTGTATATTCGGATGGCGCCAACGATGGAATGGGATATAGCAGCGGGACAAGCAATTTTAGAAGCATTGAATGGAGAAATTATTCACGCTGAAAATAACTTGCCGTTGACCTATAATAAATCAGATTTATTTAATCCGTTTTTCATTGCAAAAACAGCAGCTTACAAATTGATCGAATAACGATGCGTTACCTCATTATTGTATATTGCTACTTTTCTTTCTTTTCTGTTACTGCACAAGACAGGTTGCTGCCCATTGCACAACAATTCAAAGACCAAGCGCTTCATTCTGAAACTAATTTTACACCCGTTTTCCCCATTACAAATAGTGTTGCTAAATACTATAAAATGACGAAGGATTCGGCCAAACGCTATTCAGCTGTTGGGTTGTTTTTATACAAACGTGAATTAATCGAATTAACAACTGATGAAGGTAACTTGTGGATTACTCCGCTATTTGATGTGAGTATCGGCAAAGGAATGGCAGATAGTTCGAGAATTTCACAAAACACGCGAGGAATTCGGGTGGAAGGAACTTTTGGTAAAAATGTCTTTTATTCGACAAGCGTTTATGAAAATCAAGCGTTGTTTCCAGCTTACTTTGCGCACTATATCGACCAACGGGGCGAATTGTATTACAAACCATCGGACTCCTCATACTTCACCCAAAATGCAGTTGTTCCAGGCGCTGCACGGACAAAACCTTTCAAAACCTCTGGCTATGATTATGCGTTTGCGTTTGGAAATATTCATTGGGAAATGACAAAGAAAATCGCAATCGATTGGGGAAATAACGCTTATTTTGTCGGAAGTGGTTACCGATCAATGCTTTGGTCAGACAACAGTATTCGAGCAATCAATTTACGTGCAACGATACAACTTACCCCAAGAATTTCATGGCAATTTGTGCGCATGCGCGGCCTGAATTTATTGCGGAAACCATTTGCAGAAAATGCAGAAGCTTACTACGAACCAACTTCGTTGAGTTTCAATACGATTTATTTTCAACCTACCAAAAACAGTTCCATTGGAATTTTTGAAGGTGGTAATTGGTACCGTGGCGATTCATTGCAAAAAACACCCATTCAAGCCCTTTATTTTCTTCCACTTCCTGGTGTTGCAACTTTGCAAGAACGTTGGAAAAACAATGCCTATTCGCTCATTGGAATTGACGGTAAAATTCATTTCAATAACTGGCTGATTTATGGTCAAATTGGTCGTTCAGCATTGACAAAAAACAGCACTATCGGACAAATTGGTGCACGGTTTTATTGGGCAACGAAAAAACCGAATTTCGTGCAATTTGAATACAATTTTGCAGATAAGAACGCTTATCTTGCTCGTCAACCACGAATCAATTATGCCAACTACCAACTTCCAATAGCCCATCCTATGGGGAATAATTTGAGTGAATTTGTTGTGCGTTTTTATTGCGAATGGAAGCGTTTTTTCATCAATGGAACAGTTAATTATTATGCGAAACAAAACGCAAATTACCAAAATCTGTTGCCTCTCTACACGGAACAAATCAACACGAATCAACAAGTGTATCATCAGTTAATCGAACTGGGGTATCATTTCAACAAAGCAATTGGCTTTCAAGTGTTTGGATCGGTGCGTTACCGACAACTTATGGGTGAAAAATCAGCAAATACATGGGTGAACGTTGGGATTCGCACGCAATTAATCAACCATTATTCCGATTTTTGATGAAAGCAATTGCACTCCTATTCTGTTTGGTTATTATTCACACGATTGGGAAATCACAGGTCAGTATCGCTCCTATTACTTATTCGGACAAACCGTATGAAAACATTTTTTTCTATGGTAGCCACGAAGGAATACAACCAGCAATGCGTTACCAAAATATTAAATGGTATCCAACGTCCAGCAATGATACCTTTGATGTTCAACTCATTGCGATTGAATACGCACGTAGAAAAAAAACGCTCATGCCAGTTGTTGATGGATTTGCAAATCTTGATGCGCGTTTCAATTACCGCAGTGCTGTTGGTGTTTCGTATGAATCTAATTATAAAAACTGGACAAATAAAACGCTTTTTACAAGCGGTTGGGCAACAACTACTCCCCTGAATCAACATCCAACGGTATTTGATCAAGGCGACAAATCAAGTGGGCATTTTTATTCCGATTTGCGCACACGATTTGGTTACACTCCAAACAAAACAACACACATTAGTTTTGGAATTGATAACCAGTTTTTTGGTGAAGGATATCGTTCACTGATTCAAGGTGATCAAGTTGCGCCAAATCCATTTGCGATGGCACGCATTCGTTTTTGGAAGTTGGAATACGGCCTTCTTTATCAAGGATTCATGGAAAATGACACGGTGAATCCTTGGAAGTTCAATACCACTCATTACTTGAGTTTTCGCGCATCAAATCGGTTAAGCTTTGCCGTTTTTGAAAGTGTGCTTTTTCAACCAAAAGACGTGAGTTTCAAACGTGGTTTTGAGGTAGAGTATTTAAATCCATTTGTGTTTTTTCGTCCGCAAGAATACAGCATTGGCTCAACAGATAATGTGTTTTTAGCAGCACAAGCAGCATATCGTTTCCAAAACAAATGTGTTTACACACAAGTTTCAATTGACGAATTTGATCTTACACAAATCAAAAACAGAACGCGTTGGTGGGCAAATAAATACGGCATTCAGCTGGGGATTAAAGGAAATAGCGGAAAATTAATGTATCGTTTTGAAGGGAATTTGGTACGCCCATACATGTATTCACATGTGAACAATGGTCAAAACAATGGTCATTTAGGTCGCCCACTAGCCCATGCGTTGGGAGCGAATTTTGTTGAATTACTTAGTGTCTTCTCTTTTCCAATAAATCGATACCAGTTCAAAGCTTTTGGTTCATTTTACCTAAAAGGATTGGATGAAAATGGTTTGAGCTATGGTGGTGACATTTACCAAAGTTATGTGTTAAAGCCTGTTGACAAAGAATTCAATAATACGATTGGTCAAGGAGTTACCATTCGTAGGGTGCAACTTGGATCTGAAATCTCAACTTGGATAAAACAACTAGACGGAAAAATATATTGTCAATTAGGACTGGGATTGATTTGGGGAGATGTGCCAACCAAGCTACAAAGCAACTTTGTTATTGGTATACGCTCTGGCTTATTTCAGGAACGTAAACTGTTCTAATCATTTTTAAAAGTTGGGGCAAAAAAAGAGGGAGGCTTACCACTTCCTCCCTCAAACTAACACACCTATGACCCGATTAGATCCTATACTGAAGATAGGTATCATGAATCTGATACAGTACAAATCTAATACATTTTTTTAATTGAAAATCATGTTTTTTAAATTTCCTATAAATTTTCTTATTATTTAACTTTTATACGTACTTTCATGTATATTTTTTCAGTTAAATACGTATCTATGAGGGGTTGTGATTTGATGTAAACTTTTGTGATCAACTGACTTTTACTTCGCTTGAACCTTTCTATAAGAAAAGATGAAATATTCTTGTGAAATTATGTGATTTATCCGACTTGAACCTTTAATTTTACGGCACAATTTAATACACAAAGATGAACATCAGTAAGCAAATTAAGATGTATATGGATTTTGTAAAATTCAGGTTAGCATCGCTCGTGATTATTTCAGCGCTTTCGGGGTATCTTTTTGTTGGCGCTTCTGATGGTCTCGAAATTTTTTATTTGCTCTTTGGTGGTTTTCTTGTGACTGCTGCGTCTAATGGATCAAACCAAATATGGGAACGTGAATTAGATATTCTCATGAACAGAACTGGCAAACGACCATTGCCTCTTGGTAACATGACTGTACATCACGGTTTATTCGTTGTTGCAATCTGTTTGTTGCCAGGACTTTGGATGTTATACCAATTGAATCTTGGTTCCATGCTACTCGGATTGGCGGCATTTGTTTCGTACGTTTTCATTTATACACCCATGAAGCGCGTTTCTCCTTGGGCAGTGTTCGTTGGTGCTTTTCCTGGTGCAATTCCACCAATGCTGGGTGCCGTAGCTGGTTCTGATAGTTTTGGATTGATTCCCGGAGTTTTGTTTTTTGTGCAATTTGTATGGCAATTCCCTCATTTCTGGGCTATTGCTTGGGTATTATACGATGACTACAAACAAGGCGGTTTTTCATTGTTGCCATCAAAAACTGGAAAGAGCAAAGCCTCAGCTTATCAAATTGCCGCATATTCTTTTGCATTAATTCCGTTCACGCTACTTCCTTGGTTGTTGGGCTGGTGTGGTACAACTACATTAATTATCGGAGGTCTCTTGTCAATTTTGTTCTTTTTATTATCCTACAAATTGCTTGTTACGCTTGATGCAAAAGATGCGCGTAAACTTATGTTCGCTTCATTTGTTTATTTACCAATCATACAATTTTTATACGTATTCAATCGAATTGAACCAGTTATAACAGATTTACTAAAATAATTAACGCAGCGCTATGAAACAAAATTTTGTTAACGACCTGACTCCAGAAGTTCGTGAAAAAATGAAAAAAAACACTGTTTACATTAGTGTATTCAGTATTGCAATGCTTTTCGCAGGATTAACTTCCGCATACATTGTAAGCATGGGTGACTCTTTTTGGGTAAAATATGATTTTCCGCCTGCATTTTATATCTCCACTTGCTTTATTATCCTAAGTAGTGTTGTGTTTGCAATAGGTGTGAATAAAGCCCGCAAAGAAAACAAACCAGGATTATTAAAATTAATTGTGCCAACAACCTTTGTACTTGGAGTGCTTTTTGCAGCTTTTCAATGGATTGGTTACGGTCAATTGGTTGATAATGGCGCGTATTTAAGCTCAAAAATTACTGTTTCAAATGGACGTTACGGCAACTACTACGAATTAAAAATCAACAACAAATACATGGAAGTTGATGGAAGTGATTATTTAGTTGGTGGTAAAGTCATGTCAGAAAAAGATAAAAAAGCGGTGAGTGCTTTTGCGAAACAATTGACAAGCGCTTCAGCTGATAAATCAATTAATATTCGCGATTACGGAACATATTCATTGATGTACAAAAACAATCCTGTAACATTGAAAAACGGTCAGTTTTTTGTAAACGATACAGTCCCATTGCAGTATGTTGATTTAGTACGATTAGAAGAATTTGCTATTCATTTACGCGATGGTCGAGGACATTTCTTCCACAAAGGAAAATACGGTAAAGACTTTATTGTGTATTACAAAGGCAGAGCTCTTGATTACAACGATGGGAAATTAACGTACAAAGGACAAGTATTGAGTGCGCCATTACAATTAAAAATGGATGATTCTGCAGATCAATCAACAGCATATTTGTACATCATTACCTTTTTACATTTGTTGCATATTCTTGGAACGTTGATATTTATGTTAGTCATGTCAATTCGTTCATTTTCAGGTAGATTAGCAATCAATGAATACATTCAGCTTCGTGTCGGAGGAATTTTCTGGCATTTTTTAGGTGGATTATGGATTTATTTATTGCTTTTTTTGCTTTTTATTCATTAAACTTGCAAAAAAATTTATAAAATGGCAGGACACGCTACAACTCATGTCGATACTGCAACCGCTTGGGGCGGTAAAGTTTCTCCTTTCAACGCGAGTTACGGAAAGTTGATGATGTGGTTTTTCTTGGTATCGGATGCATTGACATTCGGTGGATTATTAATCGCATACGGATATACCCGTCACACGACAACTGAAGCTTGGCCAATTGGTGAGGAAACGTTTAACGCGCTTCCATTCTTAGGTCACGGTTATCCGTTAGCATACGTTGCATTAATGACGTTTATTTTGATCGTTTCATCTGTAACGATGGTGTTAGCTGTTGAGGCTGGACACAGAATGGACAAAAAAGGTGTTTTCAAATGGATGATTGCTACGATTATTGGTGGTATGATTTTCTTAGGCTCACAAGCTTGGGAATGGTCTCACTTTATTCACGGTACTCACTTTGGAAGTGTTGAATTAGTTGAAGGACAATACAAAGGTTCACGCGCTATTGTTGCTGGTGAATTTGGTGAATTCAAATCTTTCACTGTAGTTGAGGCTGGAAAACACCACAAAAAAGGTGAAGTTATCAAAGAATCTGCAGACGAATTATTCCACCACTTCAGAACAGCTGTTATTGCAGGAAATGTGAAAGATGGAAAAATCAAATTACACGATGGTTCAATTGCAACTTGGGAACGAGCAGCAGATGAAGACATGAAATTGATTTTGAAAACTGATGGAAGTGGAAATGCTTACAAAAAAGTTATTCGCTTAACTGGTAAAGATGCTGAAAAAGCATACTGGACGGCATTGAATGCTGGTAAAAAAGGAACGATCGTATACGGTGCTGATTTAACGTCAAACGAATACGGTCCTCAACAATACGGACAATTCTTCTTCTTTATTACAGGTTTCCACGGTTTCCACGTATTCTCTGGAGTAATCATTAACATCTTAATCTTCTTAGGTGTTGCACGAGGAACATACCACAAACGCGGTCATTACGAAATGGTTGAAAAAACTGGATTGTACTGGCACTTTGTCGATTTAGTTTGGGTATTTGTATTTACATTCTTCTACTTGGTATAATTATAAAAACGTTCAATCATGGAAAGAGACGATATTATTGAATATTCTTTGGACACGCATCACAGCGAAGAAGCAGGAAAACAAATTCGTAAAAAAATATGGGTTGTTACTGCAATCCTTACATTAGTAACTGCAATCGAAGTAGCAATTGGTGCAATGGTTCACCAAGATAATCCAAATTGGTGGATTGTTAAATTGTTGTTCATCGGATTGACATTGTTCAAAGCAGGATACATTGTTTTGACTTTCATGCACCTTGGTGACGAAAAGAAAGTGTTAAAGTATGTGATTTTAGTTCCTTACTTTATCTTTATTATTTATTTAATATTCATTGCTTTAACTGAAAGCAACGCTGTACACAACACCTTGGGAACCTACGGTGGTTAACAGTAAACATATTAGCTAATGGCTCATTCAGCTTGGAAAGCCGGTCCTTTAAAAACAGTGTTCGCACTACTGCTTTTATTTGGTCCGGCTCTTTTTTTAATTTTCATCTCAACACGTGGGTGTGAACACAAATTCAAAGTGTTGGATGATTATGGTGCGATCAAACAATACACCTTAACTACAGCGTCTGGTAAACAATTAACCAACAAAGATTTCAAAAACAAAATTGTTATTTTCACCACTATTCAACCTAGTTGTCCGGATACATGTGGGGTAACAATTTGGCACTTGGATCAGTTGATTTACCAACAATTACGTAAAAACAAAAAAAGACTCGGTCACGTCAAATTGGTTTCAATTGTAACAGACGGCAAAGGAGGACAATCGAACAACATCAAAGATATTCAGTACATGCTGAAGGATCGTATTGAAGGTTTTGATGAGTCAATTTGGATCATTGCAAGCGGTGATGCTAAATCAATTTACAACATTTCCAACAACGGCGAAACCTTGTTGAAAACAGGTAAAGAATTTTTAGGTGGACAAGCCTTCCAAGAATTGATGTTGTTGGTTGACAAGAAAAATCACTTGCGCATGGTGTTGCCTGGTAAAACAGAAAGTACTATTCGTACGATGCGCGATCACATGGCTTTGTTGGAAAAAGAATACGATAAAAAAGCGGCAAAAGCAGCTAAATAATAGCAGTAAATGAAATTAGTGATCGGATTTATTGGGATGCTCTTGTTTGTTGGATGCACATCTAAGCAACAAGAACGTGCATTGCCAATTTATGGCAATTACGATGTCATCACCTCCGAAACAAATGGTGTACAAACAACTGACACTGTTTATCCAAAAATCCCGCACTTCTCATACTTGAACCAAGATTCTGTTCGCATAGATTCAAAACAATTAAAAGGAAAAGTATGGATAGCCAATTTCTTTTTCACTTCTTGCCCAAGTATCTGTCCGCCAATGATGGCGCAAATGAAACGCTTGAATATACTAACACAAGACATTGCAAACGAAGTTCAGTTTTTGTCGTTCAGTATCGATCCATCAACAGATCAACCATGTGTTTTGAGGAATTACATCAAAAACAATGGTCTTTCAACTAAAAACTGGCAATTTTTCACCGGAAACGAAGCACAAACGCATTCATTGGGTGTAAACCATTTCATGGTACATGCAAAAAAAGACCCAATGGCTGCAGGAGGTTTTGCGCATTCTGACGGAATGGTACTTGTTGACAAATCTGGTTACGTACGTGGGATATACTTAGGCACACAAACCAAAGAAGTCAATCAATTAAACAACGATTTAAGAAAATTATTAGCAATCGAATATGGAATCAACAGTAAAAAATAAGAACATCCGAAAAATCATTACAATTATTTCAATTGTACTTCCGCTTGCAGTAGCAGCACTTTTCGTTATCAAGATCGATGGTATTGACTTGAGTTTCTTGCCAAAAATTTATGCAGGTATCAATGCCTTGACGGCTGTGTTGTTAATTCTTGCGCTCGTTTTTGTGAAACAACGCAAATTAAAATTACACGAAAATGTCATCAAGATTTGTATGGTGTTATCCATCTTGTTTTTGTTATGCTACGTTGCTTACCACATGACTTCCGATTCAACAAAATACGGAAATCCTGATGCAACAGCGCGCTTAACATACTTCCTTTTGTTGATTACACACATTATTTTAAGTGTTGCTGTCATTCCAATGGTATTGTTCTCATACTTACACGCATGGGAAGGTAATTTTGAGAAACACAAAAAACTTACGAAAATAACTTGGCCAATTTGGTTCTATGTTGCTGTAAGTGGTGTGATTGTTTACTTAATGATTTCTCCGTACTACGGATCTAATTAAGTTTACAAATCGGAAGGACACGGATTTTTTCCTCCTAAACGGAACGAAATACCTGCTCCAAAAAACGCATACCAATCGCGAATGGAAGGATTTCCACGTTGACCAAATTGATTTTGATCCAAACTACGGTTACTCAAAGCTGCTGCTAATGGTCCATTTGCTGCTTGTAACGCAACTGGGTCTACATAACGGTACGAACCAACATCGTCAATGTAATCAGTAAACAAGAAACGAAGACCGTATTCTAAATTCAACCCAATATTTTTCGAAATAGTAAAGCGACAACCAATTCCTAATGGAATAGCCAATTGTGTTCGGGAATATTTTGAACGTTGTGAAAGCGCTGTCCCTTGACCTTCCGTTCCTAACGGTTGTAACTCGACTTGTTCCCCATTCCATTCTGTAGTGGGATTGATGCGTGCAACAGCTAATTCTGCCAATAAATAAGCAGTACCGCGGTACCTCTTGTTGCCAATTTCGAAAGGTAAATACGTAAATTCAATTCCTGTTCCCAATTCATAAATCTTGGTTTGAAACGATAAATTACGATTGACATAATAGGCATTTGACGCAGTTGCATCCGACGCATTTATTTTTCCAATTGTCAAATTAGCTCGAAAAGCAACACGAGAATGGATATTATAACGGTAAAATGCTTGTCCCGCCAAATTAGTATTTGCTAAATGTTGTTGATTTAAATCGCCTAGATAATAGCTACCACCCATCATAACTCCAAATTCCGAACGCGACCAAGCATTGTGTTTGAATGCTTTTTGAGCAAGCAACGAACTTGACGTTAGTACTGTAAAGACGATGAAATGGAATAGCTTCATGGATTAAAAACGATTAATTCGATTAGAAATTGCTTGTTATTTTAAAATTCCTTTACGGACCAATAATTCAGCAATTTGTACGGCATTGGTTGCTGCTCCTTTTCGTAGGTTGTCTGCAACAATCCACATGTTTAACGTGTTTGCTTGTGATTCATCTCTGCGAATTCTACCAACGAATACGTCGTCTTTTCCTGCTGCAAATCGTGGCATTGGATAAGTATTGGTGGTTGGGTCATCTTTTACAGTTATTCCCTCCGATTCGTGCAACAATTTACGCACTTCGGCTAAATCAAAATCGTTTAAGAACTCAACATTCACCGCTTCGGAATGTCCTCCAACGACAGGAACACGCACGGCAGTAGCTGTAACGTTTATTGCAGGATCTAAAATTTTCTTCGTTTCCTTTGTTAATTTCATCTCCTCTTTGGTGTAACCGTTATCTTCGAATGAATCACAATGAGGCAAGCAATTTTTATCAATAGGATACGGATAAGCCATTTCACCTACTTCGTTTGCGCGTTCGTTTTCTAATTGCTGAACAGCTTTAACTCCTGTTCCAGTGATCGATTGATAAGTAGAAACAATCACTCGTTTAATGCTGTATTTTTTGTGCAAAGGCGCCAATGCTAACACCAATTGAATCGTACTACAATTTGGATTCGCAATAATTTTATCAGCAGCAGTTAATAAATCACCATTTATTTCAGGAACAATTAACTTTTTATCTGGATCCATGCGCCAAGCAGAACTGTTGTCAATTACGGTTGTCCCAACTTCGGCAAATTTAGGCGCCCAAAGTAACGAGGTTTCACCACCAGCAGAGAAAATAGCAACATCGGGTTTCAAAGCAACAGCCATTTCTAGCGTAACTACTGAAAACGTTTGATTGTTAAAATCAACTGTTTTACCTAACGATTTCTCAGATGCTACTGGAATCAGTTCCGTTACAGGGAAATTACGTTCGTTCAATACGTTCAGCATTACCTGTCCTACCATTCCTGTTGCACCAACTACTGCTACTTTCATTTTTCTTCTAATTTATGTGACTACAAAAATAACCGAAAAGCTTATTCTATCAACAATTCTATGCATTAATAAGTGTGAAACAACTGTCAATCAAAATTTTAATCATTGTTGAAAAAGAGAGAAAGTAAGCGATTCAAAACAAAAAGCGTATCTTTGTACCGAAGTTGACAGACTTCACCGAATTGTGAGTGGTGTAAAGTACCTCACGCGTGACATCCAAATCGGGATACTTTTTACAAAAATACATGTCATTTGAAACATTGAATTTAAGTGAGCCATTATGTGCCGCACTTAAAGAATTAGCGTACACAACGCCAACACCTATCCAAGCCCAATCCATTCCAGCATTATTAGAAGGAAGAGACATTTTTGGATGTGCTCAAACAGGAACAGGTAAAACTGCAGCTTTTGCATTGCCGATTTTACAACACCTTGAGCCAAAAGAACCTGTAAAGGGAAAACGACCAATCAGATGTTTGGTCTTAGCACCAACACGGGAATTAGCCAACCAAATTAACGATAGCTTCAAAGCGTATGGGAAATACTCCAAACTACGCACAACTGTTGTTTTTGGTGGCGTTAATCAAAACAAACAAGTCAATCAATTAAGTGCAGGAATCGATATTTTGGTTGCTACACCTGGTCGTTTATTGGACTTGATGAACCAAGGTTTTATTTCCTTGAGCCACGTCACACACTTTGTGTTGGACGAAGCAGATCGTATGTTGGACATGGGATTTATCCACGACATCAAAAAAATATTACCGCGTTTGCCGAAAAACAAACAAAACATCTTTTTCTCTGCAACAGTTTCTCCGACAATCATGCAATTAGCTGGAACTATTTTATACGATCCAGTAAACGTACAAGTTAGTCCCATTTCTTCCACTGCAGAAATCGTTCAACAGAGCGTTTACTACGTTGAAAAAGAAGAAAAAAGAGCTGCGTTGAAACAAATCATCAAACAAGAAAACATCGAACACGCTATCGTATTTACCCGTACCAAACACGGTGCGGACAGAGTTGCGCGCGAATTGAATAAAATTGGTGTGAAATCGGAAGCAATTCATGGAAACAAATCACAGAATCAACGTGAAAAAGCGTTGAGCGGATTTAAAAATCGTGAATTGAACATTTTGGTGGCTACTGACATTGCGTCAAGAGGAATCGATGTTGACCAGTTATCACACGTAATTAATTTTGAAATTCCAGAAGTAGCAGAAACCTATGTTCACCGTATCGGACGAACAGGTCGTGCTGGTTCCAGCGGAATTGCTATTTCACTTTGTTCGAAAGATGAGCGTGATTATTTCAAGAACATCACCAAATTGATTAACAAGCAAATTCCTGAAGGAAAGTTGAGTTAATTTCAATTTTTTTCGGAATTCGTCACTTAATTAAGCCGTTTTTCATATCTTTAAGTATACACTACTGATATGAAAACGGCTTTTTTGTGCATTTTATTGTGCCTTTTTGCGCGGCTACATGCGCAAGTTACTGATGACTTTTCGGACAACGATTTTACAGCTAACCCTACTTGGTCGGGAACGAGCAGTGATTTTGTCATCGCACCAAGCGGTGAATTACAAATCAATAATTTCGTTGCTGCAAGTTCTTACTTAACCACCAATAACGGATTAACGTCGCTCAACAATACGGAATGGCATTTTCGCATTCGCCAAACATTTTCGCCTTCTTCCAGTAATTATGGCCGTGTTTATTTAACGAGTTCATCGGCAATTTTAACCACGAATCCCGATGGTTATTTTTTGCAATTTGGTGAAGCTGGTGCAACAGACGCCGTGAGGTTGTACAAATCCATAAGTGGACTTCACACCCTCATTTGTAGTAGTCCGGATGGGCAAATTGCCAATTCGTTTTCAGTCGGAGTAAAAGTTATCCGCGACCAATTAGGCAACTGGAATTTGTTTGTCGATCCAACTGGTGGAACAACTTATGGATCAGCTTTTACGGGTTTCGATAGCGGAAGTTCATTCGGAGCGTTCTTTGGCGTTTTGGGCGTTTATACCGCTTCCAATGCTTCCAAATTTTACTTCGACAACTTTTACATTGGACCAGAAATCATTGATACGAACCCACCTGTTCTCTTGGCTACTTCAGTCATCAACGCACAACAAATTGATGTGCTGTTTGATGAGAACATCCATTCATTGGTAGCAACAAATGTGACAAACTTCTCAATCAATCCGCAAATTGCCGTGCAAACAGTTCAACTTGACAACGCGAATCAAGCGCTACTTCACCTAACTGTTGCACCCTTAACAAATGGTCAAACGTATCAATTGTCGTTAGACAGCATCCGCGATTTAGCTGGAAATAATGCACCAACCATGACCACTTCTTTCACGTATCTCGTTGGCGATTCAGCGGTAAAAGGCGACATTATCATAAGTGAATTTTTAGCCGATCCAGATCCTAGTGTTGGGCTCCCACTGGTAGAATATATCGAATTGTACAACAAAAGCAACAAATACATTGATTTAACCGGTTGGAAAATAGGCGATGCTTCCGGTGACGGGACATTAACAGGAGGATTCATATATCCAGGTGCGTACAAAATAATCTGTAGCAACGCATCATTAGTTGACTATCCGAATGGAATTGGTGTAACGAGCTTTCCAAGTTTAAACAATGCTGGTGATGCAATCGTTTTAAAACAGCCTAATTTATTTGTCATGGACCAAATAAACTACACTACCAGTTGGTACAAAGACGACAACAAGAAAAATGGTGGTTTCAGTTTGGAACTGATCAATCCCAACGACCCTTGTTCGGACGAAGATAATTGGCGAGCAAGTAATGCGCAAATTGGTGGAACGCCGGGAACGCAAAACAGTGTGTTTTCAATACTGCCAGATATCACTGCTCCAAACATTCTTTCCGCACTGGCAACTGCTCCAAACTATATCACTGTTGTTTTTTCGGAGGGAATGGATTCCTTGAGTTTACTAACGAATCAATTAACTGCTAGTCCAAATTTAACCCTTGCTTCGACGGTCGTTACCAATGCTACAACAGCTATTTTCTCTTTCAACGAAACCTTTTCACCCAGTTTGATTTATACCATCACGCTAGCGTCTGTAGCCGATTGTTGGCTGAACGATACCATGCTCACCTTTTCCGTTGCGCAAGCTGAACCGATAGCTGTCGGCGATATCGTCATCAATGAATTGCTCTTTGATCCAATAGTCGGCGGAAGCGATTTTGTGGAACTCGTTAATACTTCTAACAAAGTGCTTAATTTAAATGGTCTTTCGGTGAGCAATATTGAAAATGATAGCGTGGCAAACACAAAAGCGATTACTGCAGATTATTTGCTGTTTCCGAATGAATACCTCGTTATTACTACCGACAGTTTGGCTGTCTTCACCCAATTTCCAGCAACTATTCCCGGTCGGTTTTTTGTAAACGCATTGCCACCAATGAATAATGATTCTGGTACAGTCATACTGCATGCACAACAACAACTCATTGACCGTGTTTCCTATTTGGCTGACTGGCATTTTTCCTTACTCGACGACACCGAAAATAAATCGTTAGAAAAAATCAACCCAAAAAGCGATGGAATGGACCACTTTTCGTGGCATACTGCAGCAGAATCGATTGGTTTTGCGACGCCAGGTGGCAAAAACTCGCAATACTCCTCAGTAACGAATGCGGGAGATTTTGGTATAAATGAAGTGCTTTTTTCACCCGATAACGATGGTTTTCAAGACATTGCGTCGTTTTACTACACATTGAATGAGCCCGGATATGTTGCAACGGCTACAATTTATAATGACGAAGGAACCATCATCAAGACACTTTTTGCCAATGAATTACTCGGCGCTGAAGGCTCGTTTTATTGGGATGGCAGCACCAACAACCAACAAAAAGCAGCAATCGGTATTTATTTTTGCGTGCTCGATGCTTTTCAACTTGATGGTTCCCGTAACTATGTAAAAAGAATTGCGTTTACATTAGCTGGAAAAATAAACTAATTTGTAATTTTATAAAAAAGAGAAATTATGAAAAAAATAGGAATCATTGCTGCAATTTCGTTAATGTGTCAATTAAGCTTTGCGCAAGATTACAAAACAGCAATCGGAGTTAAAGGAGGTTTTCCTGCTTATGGTTCGTTGAATTTAAAGCATGATTTCGGTAAGGCAATGGGTGAATTTCGTTTGGGCGGATCTGGCAACAGCTTTATTGTACAAGGCTTGTACGAACAAAATTACGATTTACAAGACGGTATTCAGTGGTACTATGGCCTAGGTGCTTCCATTGGTTCGTGGAATGGAAATGGTCACTTATACAATGAAAATCACTATTCTGGATTTTACATGAGCGTTGATGGTGTTTTAGGGCTAGAATATTCTATTCCCGACTTACCAATTAATGTCGCTCTAGATGCGGGTCCAAGCTTTGTTATTAGTCCATTAACGCGTTTAGCATTTGGCGGTGCCGTTGCTGTGAGATACATTTTGAAATAAAAAAAGGGGGTGAAAAAAAAGCAGGGAAAGTAATATTCTCCTACCGCACCAAACTCACATTGCCAGATAATTCACCAGTTTTTCCTGCTTTGGACCACGTAATGTGGTAAAAATACACGCCATCACTAGCAGGTGTTCCTGCATTTGTGCCGTTCCAAAGTTGGTTAAAACCAGCTGAAGTTACTTGATCTTCCCATGCAACCATGGTTTGTCCCCAACGGTTGACGAGTGCGCCACTGATTGTCAGGGGTGTATTGCTCGTAATGCCAAAAAATTCGTTGGTGTTATCGTTGTTGGGACTAAACACATTGGGAATGCTTACAATTACTGAATCATACACAAAAATACTTGTCCAAGCGGTGTCTGCACAACTTGGATTGTTTTGATACGCAATGAGTTGTACTTGAACAGTTCCTGAAGCTGTTGCCGTAAAACTACTGAATGGATTTGCTTGCGTTACGCCATCAAGTTGCCAAACGTAGTCTGTTGCATTGGTGCTTTGATTGGAAAGTGCAACTTGTAGTGGAGCTGGCCCAGTGCTTGGCGTAGCAGTAAACAGCGCCGAAACGGTCGTATCTGCTACAATAGTAATTAACGTATCAAACGAACAGCCAACCGCATCGTGCAACGAAAGCGTATGCGTTCCAGCTGACAAATTGGAAAAGTACGCTGTGTCTTGGAGTGGACCGTTATCAATAGCAAACTGAACAGCA
>CALJKJ010000015.1 GCA_937973685.1 uncultured Flavobacteriales bacterium
CTGCAGTGAATGTACCGTCTGCATTTTCATCTTCTTGAAAGCGGAATAATACCAATGAATTGACTAATCCAGGTTCACCATAAACCATTGCATTGAAATATAGTGCGTTTGGATTTGAAGATAATGGAAAAACAACATGCCCATCTGCACTCGCTTTGAAATTATACATACCAATTAACCAGTCCCAATTAACAGTTCCTGCCATGTTTAAATATGAGTTTTGTTGCGGAGCAAAATTATCTGTATGAATTTGAAAGTCCATGTTTGCTCCCGATTGAATAAAAGAACCCCAACCACTATTAAAACCACTTTCAAAGTCAGCTATGACATAACCCTGATTGACTTTTGGTTGTATTACTTTCACCATTTTGTTCAAGGTATCATCTTCACCAGTAAACGTTAATTGAACGCTACACCATTCTGATTTGAACATCGGGAATTGAGTAATCGAACCATTCCAAGTTGCTTCATTCAGTGTAATGTCTTTACCTAAACCAGTAATTTCTTTTATTGCACCAGATGACATTCCTGTAATTTTGATTTTCCAATCAGATGTTTTATTGACAGCAGCAGTAAAATAAACTGTTTCACCTGCACTGAAATCAACAGAATCGCGGCTAACTACTAACGAATCAATAATAGCAAACTTCCCGTAATTTTCAGCTAATGATGGGCCGTCAAACTTATTGATTTCATCTTTTCTACAACTAGCAACAAAAAGTGTTAACAACACTGTTAATGAGATAAATATAGTTTTCATAGTTTAAAATTTCATGGAGTAAATAATCATAAATTGATTCATTTTATATGGCGTTGTATCTTGGTAATTAAAATCAAACCAATCGACCATTGCCGTTAAAAATATTTTATCGGAAAAATCATATTTAATGCCTGTTGAGTAAATACGCTCGTTTCCATTCAAGTGAATTTCATTAAAGTTGACCACAACATCGTTTTCATCACGATCAGCAATCGACTCATTTCCTTTGACTTGGAAACTATTGATTCCCAACATCACGTGAAATTGATCTGCAAACTCAAAATCAATCCCAGCATTATAAAGCAACGATGACAATTGAATGCGTTCAAAAACGAAATCACTTGAGCGTTTTGTTTCTTGGTAAGCAGCGCCTGCTGTGAAAACTACATCTTTTTTCCATTTCAGTAATTTATGGATATTCACGGAAGTTGTTCCCTTAACCAAAGTGAATTTACGCAAATTAAGAGTTCCCTGTCCTCTAATTTCTGATAAAAAATATCCGTCAACTTGTGCATTAAAAATTCCAGTTGAATCGGTGAATCCTACTGAAGTATATACTCCTTTTCTGTTAAACGTTGCTTTACCGTAAGGCAATACATTGTTGTATGCTACATTGTGTTTCGCTAAACCTGGAGCAATGGAGTTATTGTACAACACATTGTTTTGAAACAAATCATACGTTGACAATGGACGTACAACTTGATCATTTGTGTAACGCTCATAAACTGTGTTTTGACGTGAAAAGTCAACACGGCGCGATTGCGCTCCAATACTTCTGAAATCTGCACCAACATTCAAATAACCCACATCAGCCCGCAATTTTGTTGGCTTGTGAGCAATGGATAATTTTCCGTCAATAAAAAAGTCAGAAAGACTATTTTCTGTAGTGTTGGTATAAAACGAAGAAGAAATGCCTGTTTCACCGGCTAATAGAGCTTTCCATTTTTTTGTAGCTCCGTTTAACTGATAAGTAACCGTTGAAACATTATTTCTGTACGCATTAGCAGCAGTTGCAGAACCGATTAAATCAAACGCACTGGCATGATTAATTCCAATTGAAAAATACTTACTTTGCGTTACGATCATATTTCCACCTCCATAGAAACGTTCAAAAACATTTCCTAAATTGCTTGGGTTCAAACGCATGATAAAGCCGTTGAATTTTATTGATTCAACAAACGTTGAAAAATTTACTCCGAAATCAACGGCTGCACCTTGTTGACGCCACGTATTGTTTTTGGTGTGAAACGTTTCATAATCAACAATATCTTGTTTTATTCTTTGGACACCTGTAACTGGAATTAAACGATCAGCATCGTGATTAAAACAAGTAAACGGAGATAATTTATAATCAATGTTTCCAATTTGATAACGAAAAGCATTTGCGACAACTCCTCTAACATATAATTGACGAACATCAAATGTTACTCCTGAACCCCAGAATCCACCAAACGCATTGTTGATACGAATCATACCTAAAATTTCGGTGCTGCTATTTGGTGTAATTTTGACTCCTAAGTCAATTAATGCATGTCCACTTGAAATTTTCCCTGGAGTAACTGTATCATTCACTGTTGCATCAGTTGAAAGTCCAAGTTGTGACATTTCTGAACGAGCAGCACCAACAAATTCCACTTTCTTTGTTGTTGCTTGACCCAGCGATAAAAAAGCATTAAAAAGGGTGAATATTCCTACTAATTGATAATACGTTCTGTTTTTCATGCTTAAAAATATATTTTTAATTCGACGGTTGTTTCCATTCCTTTGTAGCGATCTAAATTGAAATTTTTATCGCTATTGGTGAACCAACGTTGTCTGATGTATAATCCAGTATTTTTATTAATGTAGTAATCGAAACCAGTAGCAAAACTAATTCCTGTCTGGTTTTTAGGAAGATGAGTCAAGGTGTTTAATTGCGTTGAACTGTTAGCAATGATTCGATCTATTCCTACATAATTGGTAAATACCCATTTTTCAGAAAAATGGTAATATGCTTCAAGTTGATTGTAATATGTTTGAAGGTATGCTTTGTTATTATAATTCGGTAATGCAGAAAACCCTTTTTGAACTGAACTAAAAGCACCCAAATAAAAGAAGTAAAGTTCTTTTTGAAAAAGTTTGGTTTTCAACTTCGCACTAATCTCCAAGCTATTAAAACCTTTCACGCTCAATGAATCTGTAATTTGAATCGTTTCATACACACCTCTGTATACTTTGTTTAAATTGCCATAAGGTCCAACATTTGCAGGGAATCCCCAACGCCAAAAACGTGAAAGTGCTAAATTATTAGCTGGATGTGAAAATGCTACTTTATTTGTAACAGCTGTAATCTCTTGATTCATACTATATCCAATACTGAATTTCACTTTTTTTACAGCAAAATCAGAATTGATTTCCAACCCTTTGCGGTTATTCGTCATTTGACCAATTTGCAAAACTGAACTTGCAAAAGGGAACAACAATGTTTGACTTCCAGCTGCACCAGTACCGGTGACATTTTGATTGTATTCCAAAACTGAAGTATTCCAAAAAACACCGTTGTTATTGATAACGTTTGGACTAATCTGAAAGTAATGTAATTCAATTGGAATACGCGTCACCTTTATTGGAAGCGAAAGTTTTACATTGATTGCTTCTCCCCAATTGTTTTTCAACGAAGTTGGACTTGAATATTTTCCCATTCCAAATTCACCTTTTAAATGAAAACCGTCACTCGTTAAATCAACTTCTGTTGTATATATTTCAGTTGAAATAGTTTGTTTAGCTAAGCTATCTGTATAAGTTTTGCCATTGAAGAAGTTGAAACTGATAAATTGATTGCCAAAATCCTTTCTCAATTTTCCACCTGTTGAATTATTTGGCGTTGTAAAATAGCCACCATTGTATTGCGTTTTTCCATACATGAAAGCAAACGAAAGGTCATGTGGCAAACGAACCCCATCTATTATCATTCCATGAAACGCTTGTTGTCCCCAACGCACATCTTGGCTAAGTGCACCATCACTATAAAACTTGTTGTAACGGTGTTGCACATTTGGCGTGTTTGGATCCCACGGATTGCGTTCAAAAATACTGAAACGGTTATAACCAGTGTTTGTTCCAAAAGTCAGTGGACTCAATGAATACCAGTGAATCCCACCTGTTTTAACCGAAAAAGTTCCATTATTTGTTGTGTGACTTCCATACAAATTGACCCCAAGGTTTAACCCTTTTGCATAATCCAATTGACTTCCTGTCAATGGTGTCCACAAAAACAAATCGGTTCCAAAAGAAGTTTTGACAGATGGCTTTCCCGAAATCTGAAGCATTAATTGCGGAATTTGGCTGTCATCACCCAAAAATACACGTTTAGAAGGACCGTTAGCAAATTCAGCATATTGGGTTTGCATTGAGGAATAATTTCCAATAAAACGGTAATACCCTCCGATAGAAATTTTGTCGAGTGCGTCGCTTTTTGTTTTTGGAAAAAGTCCACTACTCGCTTTCAAACTTGTGTCTTTAATCAGCATCGGCTGAGCAAAAAGCACTGATGAAACGAGACAAAATAATGCCAATAACTGCACGTGTATTTTTTTAATCATTTTCAAAAGATTTTAAGTCAGTCGTTTGTAGTGAAACTTTTGGCTGTGCTGTTTGAGGATTGTACGTGACGTAAAATGGAATATTTGCATAGGCCATTTTCACACCATCGGTAACCGAAACAAACACACGATACCTACCTTCTTTTGTGGGTGCTTTTAATTGCACGCTATCGGAAGACTTTCCTTTGATTCTGTTTTTTATTGGTTGAGGTTTGGATTCTATATCACCACCAATTTTTAAATCTTCACTTTCTGGAAACAATTCCCAGGTATAAATCAATTTATCGTTATTCAAATCACGCGCCAATACGGCTAAGCTTATCAACTCATTACTTTGAACAACATGATTGATGTGATTTTTACTGTTATTGAAAAGAATTGCATCGATTGTTGGTGCACGATTTTCAGGATACTTTTTAGTGAAATTGTAACACAATGCATCAATTGCTTCAGTTGGCATCCCATTTTCATAAAACAATCCATACCATGTATTCGTGTATTCTTGTTTTTGGCCCCATAAAAATGCAAATGAACCAATGCACTGCGCACTATCAGCTTGTATGTATTTTTCGTAACGTTCTTTGTAACTTGTTGTTTTCTGCGTGCTTGTTTGCTCAACAGATGAACCCCAAGCAGTTTTTGGTGATTCCCAATGTCCATTTGGACCCCATTCAGTTATCATGTAAGCACCTTTGTAGTTTCCACGGTCTAAAACAGATTTTACATTTTCGATATCTCCATAGGTATTGATGCCATAAATATCTACAGCTGTTAACACTGACTGTACAAAAGCTAATTTTTCATCTGAAGTTCCTGCAGTTACTGTTGCAGTCGGGTGCATGTTGTCTTCTTCGTGAATCATTTTTGCAATGTCATTCACCGCGCTCCAAACTTTTGTATTCGAATAAGCTAATTCGTATTCATTTCCAACACACCAAATCAATAATGCTGGATGATTTTTGTATTTTTTTACTTCCGAGCGAAAGAAATCCAATTGTGCTTTTACTGCATCTTGATCGTTGTAATCGAATCCATGGCGCTCGTGTTGCACCCATAAACCCAACATCACTTTGACGCCTTTTTTCTGTGCTTCGTCTAACACTTGCTGTGCGTTATCGATTCCCCAAGTCCGAATGGTATTTCCGCCAATCGCCAACAAATCATCTAAATGTGTTTCGCCACCTGCGCCCTTGATGTAATAAGGTTTTTCATCGACTAGCAAGGTCCACTTATTAGCATTAGAAGTGATTTTCACATGCGCAACTTGCGCCAACAAAACCGAAGTTAGTTGCGTAATTAAAGCGAAGAAAAGTAATCTTTTGCGCATCTTTGTTTTCTTATTTTTGTAGTAAAATTCACTTTAAATTAAACCTAAAGCGAGTGCAAGTAACTTATTTTTTTTTGAAAAAAAAAGGTTTTTATCAAACTTATTGTAAAAAATACAATAATTAAATAATTCTCTTTAATAATCAACTGGCTTTACACCAATTGATTCGTACTTTCCTTCAGAAAAAAACAAAAGTAACTTTCTCTTTTTGTCTACAAGTGAATATTTCGGAACGATAATCCCATCAGATTCATTTGCATAACAACTCACGGTTCGTGTTTGTTTACCGGAATCAAATTGAATCATTGATTGTGCCAAGCACGCATGTTTTTTTGCAATCGGGAAAAACACGGAACGTTGGTAGCTCGCAGCATCGTATTCACCAAAACCATTGTAATAACTGACGTCATCATTAAAAAACAGTTGCACTGATGCTTGTTTTTCCAATACATTTATAGACGAAAAATAGCCGTAATCATTGGTTGAAATTTGTTCTTTATTAATTTTTGAATACCAATCAAAATTCCCATCGGGTAAAATTTTGTAAACAAGAACATCGTTAAAGCTATAATGATTCATGGTTTGCATCATTCCTCTTCCATCTGTTAATCTCAGGTGTGTCACATAAACTTGTTCCGCAACAACAATAACGGAATGATCTTTCAACGGAATAACTTCACGAAATTCATACCGGTACAATTCATTGCGTGTATTTGCAGCATACTCTTTGTTTTCTTGTGCAAAACGTTTGTTTTTTATTTGTTCTTCTGTCAATAATTGATCGGGAAATTCACGAAATAACGTGAACTCGACATTATTTGATACCGTATTTATTCGTTGGTACATTACACCCTTTGCACCTGTTGAATAACCTTCTCCGTAAGTACCAGTAACTAGTATTAACGAATCGCTTTTGATGCAATCAAATTGAATGACATGTTTACAATCCATGTACATTTCAAATAGCTCTTGTTTTGATTTTTCACAATAAACAACAACAGATTTTTCAACACCAATGTTTTCGCTTTGAGCAGCTGAAATGGATGAATTGTATAAGAAGTATGAAAAGTAAAAACTTCCATCATTCGCAACTACTGACTTGCGGTACATTGTTTTGCTAGAAATAGTTGGGAATTCAAAATCGCCTAGTTGTACTATTGAAAAAGTGTTATCAAAAACCTTGTATTGTAAATAATCAAAACCGTTTTTCCTAGCGGTTAAAAAAGCTTCTACAGCCAAAAATTGATTATTGTCTGATAACTGAACACGAAAAAAAGGAGATCCTCTGTACAGATTATCATTTGCAACTGAAAGCAATTGTATTGGGGAGGCAATCGGATCTAAAAAATCGTCAAATTGAACCGCATACACAACAGTCTCACCATTCGATTTATCCGTGTAAATTCCTGTTAATCTGTTATTCAATGCAACAAAAGCGAATAAATTGTATAGTTTGTGATCGAAGTTAGCTGGAATCTTTTTGGTTAAAACAACTTTCCCATCTCGATACTTTGTTGCTACAGTTGCAGGAAACAATTGATTGTTGGTCGTTTTTATACTGATGATTTCTGAATCATCAAACGATAGCAATTGGTTAATTTGTCCCGAATTCTTAATTGGTTCAGTCCAATTTATAACTTGGGACTGACCTACTGTAAAATGATGTAAAGCAACTATTAAGAAACTGATACAAATCCGTGACATCACTATTTTTTTGATTAAAATAGTGATTTATCTGTTACACAAGTTGAATTCCGGTATAATTGGAAGGACTTATTGCTTTCAAACGAGCTTTCATTTCACTATCAACAGCTAATGTATCAATGAAATCGTGAACCGTTGCTTGGGTTACTTTTTCGTTTTTACGCGTTAAACCTTTTAATGCTTCGTATGGTTTTGGATAACCGATACTGCGTAAAATTGTTTGAATTGCTTCTGCAACCACTGCCCAATTGTTTTCTAAGTCGGCAGCAATAGCGTCTTTGTTTAACAATAATTTCCCCAACCCAGCTGTAGTTGCTTTGATCGCAATTAATGAATGTGCTAACGGCATTCCGACAGCTCGTAAAACAGTTGAATCTGTTAAATCACGTTGCAAACGAGAAACCGGAAGTTTGGCAGAAAGGTGTTCGTACAGCGCATTAGCAATACCAATATTTCCTTCCGAATTTTCGAAATCAATTGGATTTACCTTGTGTGGCATAGCAGATGAACCAACTTCGCCTTCTTTTAATTTTTGTTTGAAATAGTCCATTGAAATGTAGGTCCACATGTCGCGGTCTAAGTCTAAAATAATTGTGTTGATGCGTTTCAAACAATCGAAGAGATTTGCCAATTGATCGTAATTTTCAATCTGAGTTGTCAATTGACTACGTGTCAAACCAAGTTGATTATTAACGAAGTTATTTGAGAATTTCACCCAATCTATTGCTGGAAAAGCAACGTGATGTGCATTTAAATTCCCAGTTGCTCCACCAAATTTTGCAGCAAAAGGAATTGTTTTCAAGACGTCAATTTGACCTGACAAACGTTGAACAAAAACGGCAATTTCTTTTCCTAAAATAGTAGGAGAAGCTGGTTGTCCATGTGTTCGTGCTAACAACGCAATCGAAGACCATTCAGCAACGTAATGATTCAAAACAGCAATCATTTCTTCCAATACTGGAAGGTAAACATCCGAAATTGCTTCCTTGATGCTTAATGGAATTGCTGTGTTGTTGATATCTTGAGATGTCAAACCAAAGTGTATGAATTCTAAATGATCACCCAAACCTAAGGCTTCCATTTTTTCTTTCAAAAAGTATTCAACTGCTTTCACATCGTGATTCGTTGTGCGCTCAATTGTTTTGATTGCCAAGGCATCTGATTCTGAAAAGTTAGTAACTATTGATCGCAATGCTGGAAAAACAGTTCTATCAACTGCTTGTAAAGATGCAATGCCACTATCAACCAATGCGATGAAATACTCCACCTCAACATGAACGCGGTATTTGATCAATCCAAATTCAGAAAAATAAGGGGCTAAAAGCTCGACCTTTGAACGGTATCTTCCGTCAACCGGACTAATTGCTGTAAGTGCTGTTAATGGCATCATATCTTTTGTACTAAATCAATTCAAAAATGAAAGGTGCAAAGATACAGAACTTATTTGTTTTAGATTGCTATACTGCACTGAAATAACTAATGTCGTGCTAAAAATGCTTCAAAATCGGCAAGCAACTTCACACCTACTCCACGCGCATTCTTAATTTGCTTGGTTTGCGTTAACGCAACCGCCAATTCCGATTTAGAGGTGATTTTTTCACGCTTCAAAACAGTCACTGCTTTGGTAGAAAAATGCGCGTAGAATACTTCAATAGGGTTGCAATTTTCAGGTAAAAGTTCTTGCAGTGATTTTAAAGTCAATTTACCGATTAATTGACCTGAAGAAAACCTCATTTCTTCTAAAAAATGCGTACTTGCATAATCTATTAATTGTTGGCGTGAAGCTAGGTTGTTTTCATGTAATATCTTTCTGCTCAAACGAGGTAAATTCAAGGGAAATGAATCGGCTGAACTTGGTAATAAAGTCATTCTGTAATATAATATCTCATCTTTTATCTACAAAATAAAGCATTTTATCTATTAAAAATCATTGTTCGTCTAAAAATCAACTGTCAAAAGAAAAAATGATAACTTTGATTGATGGAATTTATTCAGAACTTCAAATTAGCAATTTCATCTTTTTTCAAAGCAATTGGATTTATTGTAGCCAACAAGTTTGGTATTTACATACTTATTCCTGCAGTTTTGATGTTATTCATTTATCAATTAGGCGCAACCATTAAAATGCACCAGCCTACAATTAAAATTGAGAACATGAACGATATTAGTTGGTATTTTATCCAACTCCTTTTCGAGATTACTATCGGGTTCTTTTTTATGCGTTCTGCTAAATATTTAGTGGTCATAATTTTATCTCCACTGACAGCCCATTTATCACAAAAAACAGCTTTTCTTCTAACCGGCCAAAGTACGAAATTCTCCCTACGTCAATTGGTTCATGACGTTGAACGCAGTATCCGAATTGTAATACGTAACCTCATGTGGGAATATGTGATTTTTGCGCTAATATATATTTTTGCAAGTATTGGTTGGGAAAATGCAAAAGACAGTCCATTGATCTATTTGATTTTTGTAGTCGGTTTTTTCTATTATGGTTTTTCATTTCTAGATTATACAAACGAACGATTGAAACGCAACTTAGAAGAAAGTGTACAATTTGCACGAAAAAACAGAGGCTTAGCAATTGGAATTGGCATGTGCTATTCGCTGATGATATGGGTTCCAGTCGATTTAAAAGCATTGTTTGATTGGTCAGTTTTTCAAGATAATCCCCTGGAATTCGTTCGGTTGTTTGTCATTAATCTATTACTTTGGTTCATTGCAGCATGCGCGCCTATCATTTCAGTCGTTGCAGCAACAATAGCAATGAATGAGTTGGAACAATTCCCTCATGAATCACGCATACAAAATGACCAACAATTGAATGGTGATAATTTATCATCACTCCATGATTGATAAAAAATAGTTTGATTTATTTTTACCGCATACACTTAACACATGAAACACTTTTATACGCTTTGCATTTTTTTATTTTTGACTGTTTTTTCTGTTTACAGTCAAGTTAGCGACTCAACAACTTCATTAATGAACCGTTCTGCGGCAATGAAAATGATTGACCAAGGTAAAGTTTTCATTGGGGAAGGAAAAGTACGAGAAGCATTGATTGTTTTTAGAGAAGCATCCGTAAAAGACCCTTTGCAATGGAAAGCAAGCTATTGGATTGCCTATTGCCACAATCAACTTGGAAACTTTGGATACGCCAATCAATATGCACGTGAAACGGTCAAAAAAGCAGGATCAGAGGTTGATGTTGAAATATATGAGATCCTTGCAACAAGTTTTCATCAACTAAACCAGTTGGATTCAGCCTTATACTATTACTCAACTTGTAAAGAAAAATTAAGTAAGGTTCGTGCTAATCAATTACGTATAGATCAAAAAATAATGAATTGTGAATTTGCAACAAAAGCAACAAATAGCGAAAACAAACGGATTCCCTTTGCAGCAAACATTAACTCTGGAGCAGATGAATACGCGCCTATTCTTGCTGGTAATGGCACTATTCTCTATTTTACAGCCCGACGTGCAAATTCAACTGGCGGAATGATAAACGCAGGAGACCAAGATTACTTAGAAGACATTTATCGCGCAACATGGAATCCGCAAACGCGACAATGGGACAGCATTACGAACATCCTTCCCCGACTAAACACTACTGGACACGATGCCTTGAATTGGATTGCTCCAGATGGTTTAACAGCAGTTGTTACGTGGAATAACGTCATGACTGACGATAAAAAACACACAAAAAGTAGTGATCTCTGCGAAGTTGAGTACACCAAAAAATCAAGTTGGTCAGCGCCAAGAATTATTGCTAACAAAACAATCAACACTTCATTTTTTGAAGGTTCTGCGACACTCACAGCAGATGGAAACACCATGTATTTTGTATCTGACAGAAAGGGTGAAAAAAAATCAACAGACATTTACGTAGTTCATAAACGCGGTAAAACATGGGGCGAAGCAAGTGCTTTACCTGATAGTATCAATTCTATTGGTCGTGAAACAACACCATTTATATCCGCAGATGGACGTTTTTTATTTTTCAGTTCCGATGGCCATACTGGAATGGGTGGAATGGATATTTTTGTTTCGGAAAAAACAGATCGTGGCTGGTCAAAACCAGTTAATTTAGGGCCAAGCATCAATACTGTAAATGATGAAACTCATTTTTCAATCAACTTTTCGACCAAAAAAGCTTTTTGTGCTGGTGTTGAATTAATTGGATTGAAAAGTAATTACAACTGTTTCGAATTTGATGTAAATCAATTACAACTTCCTTTCAAATGGTAAGTTGGTTCAAATGATCCCAAAATTCCGGGTAACTTTTTGATACTGCAGCAGCTTGATGTATTTCGATTACCTCATCGGAACGTGTTGCTAAAATAGCTAGCGCCATTGCAATTCGGTGATCGTTGTGGGCACTTACTACTGCTCCTTTGATAGTGTTTGTTCCGATAACATGCATTTCATCACCAAAAACAGTAATTGTAACTCCGAGCTTTGAAAATTCTAGTTGCAATGCTTCTGAACGATTACTTTCTTTGTGGATCAATCGATTAACACCTTTAATGATAGAAGTTCCGTTGCAACATGTTGCCAAAACTGCCAAAGCAGGAAATAAATCAGGGCAATCAGTTGCATCAAATTGAAACGCTTTGCGTTGTCTTCCGTTAACTTGAATAACATTTTCTTGCCAGGAGTAGTCAATCTGAGCAACATCAAATGCGTGCAAAAGTGCTTTATCTGCTTGCAAACTGTGTTCGTTTAATCCCGCAATTGCAATTGGATGTCCAATAGCTGCCGCGACCAACCAAAAACTAGCTGCACTCCAATCGGATTCAACGTGATAACGAGTTGGTTGGTACGTTTGACGACCTTTAATAGTAAAAATGTTTTCCGCTTGTTGCTCAATTGCAATTCCAAAAGCTGCTAATGTCCGAATGGTCATCTGAACGTAAGGCTTGGACGTGAACGATTGAACTGTTAACAAACTATCTTCGTTACTCAAAGGCAAAGCCATTATCAAACCAGATATTGTTTGTGAACTTTCAGCGCCATCAACTGAAATTATACCTCCAGTTAAAGGCCCTTTTACGGTTGCAGGCAAAAATCCATTCGTGGTTTCAATAGAAACACCCAATGCTGGCAATGTTTTGTCATAAAAGGAAATCGGACGTTTTAGTAAACTACCTGAACCTTCAATTTTTATCGGATTATTAAACACCGATGCTATAGCAATTAATAAGCGAGCTCCCAATCCCGATTCACCAATGGACACTGATTTTTCAGAATCCATTACCGTTATTCCTTGAATAGAAACAAGTTCGTTTTGAATAGTAACGGAAGCACCAAGCTGTTCAATTGCTTGAAGCATAGCTTTTACATCATCGCTCTCTCCAACTCCTATAATTGTTGATCGACCATTTGCCAAAGCAGCTGAAAGAATAGCACGCTGCGCATCACTTTTGGACGCTGGAACGGTAATTTTTCCTCGTAATTGGCGCGATGAAAGTGCTTGAATCATGTTATTTTTTTTCTGGTAACGATGGATTCATCACCCGCAATTGATGACGAATTGATTCTTGGTGCATCGCATCCATTAATTGACGAATAAAGCGTTCAGACAATTGATAATCTTGTGCTTTATCTAAACGAGTAGAAATGACTTTTTTCCAGTGCTCTTCTTGTAAAATGGTGATATTGTTCTCTTTTTTAAACTTCCCGACATCTTCGCTCAACAACATACGTGCGGTTAACAGTTCAAACATGCGGTCATCTAAATCAACAATTTTATCGCGTAACTCTCCTAAAAAATCGATAGCATCATGCGAAAGTGAATTAGAACGCAAGACTAATTTGCCTAACAAACTTGCTAAATCGGTTGGGGTTATTTGTTGCGCAGCATCCGACCAAGCTACATCGGGATCACGATGGGATTCGATAATTAATCCGTCAAAATTCAAATCCATTGCTTTTTGACAAATCTCTAGTAAAATATGTCGATTACCCGTTATGTGACTTGGGTCGCTGAAAATAGGAATATGCGGTATTCGTTCGCGTAATGCTATTGGAATTTCCCAATTTGGAACATTGCGATATCTTTTGTGGTTGTACACTGAAAATCCACGGTGAATTGCTGCGACATCTGTAATCCCAGATTTTTCGAAGCGTTCGAATGCTCCAATCCATAATTCCAAATCCGGATTTACTGGATTTTTTATCATTAATGGAATATCGACTCCTTTTAATGCATCAGCAATTTCCTGAACAGCAAATGGATTTACGGTTGTGCGTGCGCCAACCCACAAGACAGAAACACCTGCTTTCAATGCCAATTCGACATGCTTTGCATTTGCAACTTCTGTGGTAGTTGGTTTATTGATTTCTTTTCCTGCATTCACTAACCAATTCAGTCCAACTTCACCAACACCTTCAAATGAATCAGGACGTGTTCGTGGCTTCCAAATGCCCGCGCGCAACAAGTCGATATCATTTGTTTGATTCAATAACAGCGCCGTTTGCATCATTTGCTCTTCCGTTTCAGCGCTACATGGGCCTGAAATAAGGAATGGTTTGTTATCTTTCTTATGGAAAAGTTGGTCCTTCATTGACTGTTTGTAAGTTACCTAAAACGTATAACAATGTTACACAGGTTTTGTTGTTTTTAATTTAGCTGGCGGTTCATAAAACGCTTTTAAATAAAAGGGTTCAAAATAAGCAACATCCTCAAATTTGTTATTTTGGAAGTGTTGAAAAGCGAGCGTAACTTGACCCGCAGCAGAAGGAAAAATTGACGTATCGATGGTGATTTCTTTTCGCGCTTTCCATATTTCACACAATTTCGAAGCACCATCACCGAAACAAATTAGTTGACCAAATTCGGCATACGAAAGTTCATCAATGACATCCGGACTTATTTCTTTGAGAACATTAAATTCGGGTGAATAAATTGCTGAATACACTTCCATTCGACGTGCATCAATCATGGGGCAAAGTACGTGATGCGGGTATTTTTTGGATCCAACTACAGCAAGACTTACCAACGAATCAACTGCAATTAATGGAATTTTCAATGCGTAACACAACCCTTTTGCTGTAGAAACCCCTATACGTAATCCTGTATAAGAGCCTGGTCCAGAGGAGATTGAAACAGCATGAATTTCTTGAAGCGTTACGTTTGCTTGAAGCAAACATTTTTCTATCAGACATGTCAATTGCTCTCCGTGGCTATAGCCATCTTCATTTATTTCTGCTAACTGAATGAGCTGACCATTTTTTGAAAGCGCAACCGAACAAACTTTCGTTGCAGTTTCGATATGTAGCATATACGTCATCCGTTATTTACTAGTTACAACTGCTAATTTAAAGCCAATTCCATGGATATTGGCAATAGAAATGCGGTTATCGTGTGCTAAATATTTTCGCAGTTTTGTAATGAACACATCCATACTGCGGCCAGCAAAATAATCGTCTTGTCCCCAAACAGCGTGTAATATCGTCTCACGAGGGACAACAGAATTTTGGAAAGAACATAACATTTTCAATACCATTGCTTCCTTTTTTGTGAGTGTTTTCTTAAAATCTGCATGTGTTAAATTGTAGTTTTCAGTATCAAACGCATAGGACCCCAATGTAATAATTTTGGACGCAGTTGGTTCGATAATATTGACACGCTTCAACAATGCTTTCACACGAACGGAAAGTTCATCAAATGAAAAAGGTTTGGTTAAATAATCGTCACCTCCCGCATTAAATCCAGCCACTTTGTCCTCCGTCATTGATTTTGCTGTAAGAAACAAGATAGGAATTGTTGCATTTATTTTACGGATTTCTTTGGCCAATGTAAAGCCATCTTTTTTTGGAAGCATGACATCAAACAAGCACAAATGAAATTCCTCTTCGGTAAATCGAATATGTCCATCTTGTCCGTTTGTACATAAAACGACCTGATAACCTTCTGATTTTAATTGATCGGCAATCACAAAACCCAAGTTGGTATCGTCTTCTACTAAAAGAATGCGTGCTTTGATACTCATTGAAACTATTTATTGTGTGAAATTACAAAGAAAAAAAGAAAAAATATTGTTGGTAGATGCAAAGTGAAAATGAATTAAGAGATAATTAACATGTCACTACCAATTGATTTATGAAAATGAATGAAAAGTCATGTTAAAATGCCTGTTTTAATGTGTTTTTATTCCTAAAAAAATAGTTTGAGTGAATTGAATTGAGTAAATTTGATGTGTATTAATTTTTCCTCAAAATGGATAAAATCGTAATTATTGATGATGAAGATGATATCAGAGAAATTCTCTCATACAATCTGATCAAAGAAGGATTTCAGGTTCATCAAGCTGAAAATGGCATCGTCGGAATAGAAATCTGTAAAAACATCAAGCCAGATTTAGTAATTTTAGACGTTATGATGCCAGGAATGGATGGTGTAGAGGTTTGTGAGGCACTCCGAAAACTACCTGGACTTGAGAATATTTTGATTTGTTTTCTAACGGCACGTAACGAGGATTATAGTCAAATTGCTGGTCTCGATGCTGGAGCAGATGATTACATTTCAAAACCGATTAAACCTCGGGTTTTGGTAAGTCGAATTAATGCATTGCTTCGAAGAAAAGAATTAACATCCATGAAGAATATTGATACCAAAGAACTTGTTATCAATCGCGAAAAATATACAGTTTTTAAAGATGGAAAAGCGATTCATTTACCAAAAAAAGAATTTGAATTATTGGCTTTACTTGCATCTCGTCCAGAAATCGTTTTTGAGCGGGATGTTATTTTAGAAAAAGTTTGGGGAACAGACATCGTAGTCGGTGACCGAACAATTGATGTTCATATTCGTAAATTGCGTGAGAAAATAGGTGATGAACACATTCAAACAGTAAAAGGAATAGGTTATAAATTCAAAGAATAAAAAAAACCGAGTCATAAATAACTCGGTTTTTTTGTTTTATACTATTTACTTAAAAACGATATTGCATTCGAATTGTAAACACATCATCTTTTAAATCTTTATTAAATCCAGCAATTCCCTTAGCCGATTCATTTTTCACAAAGTTATAGTAGCACATAAATTTAACATTCTCATCTAAATAATAATTATATCCAATCCCAAGCATCGTATATTTTAACTCTGCATCTTTCATCATTGTGCCTACAGCAAAATCTTTTGCAGCTAATTTTGTATTTGGATCATACCATTCATATTTTAATGCAACTTCGTGTTTCGATTTACCTATTCGTTGAATCAAGTAAGTATAAAAACCATCAAAATTACGAGCATACGCAACAACATCCGTTGGAAGTGATGATGGGCTTTTTGAATTATTAATTGTACCTGTTTGAGTACCAAAAATATATTCGGATCGTACAGAAGTCTTCCCTAATTTGTTGTCAAAACTTACTTGAAACTCAACATCATAATAAGTTCGTTCCGCACGTTTTCCTTTGTATGTCGTAGTGGAAGTATCTGCTGCTATCCAAGTTTGAAGACCAAGATTATTTACCGATAATGAATTATATAATTTATTGCTTTGCATTACAAATCCACCGTTGTAATATGAGCCTCCAAATCCATAGTTGACTTTTGTAGACTTAGTAGTGCGTTGATAAACTGCATGCGCCATGAAATCTTTGAATTTATCAAAATCAACAACTCCTGCACCATTTAAACTCGTTGTACCCGGAACAGCAATACCTGTACCATTAAAAAATCCAGCATCAACTTTCAATCCAAACATTTTTTTACCTTTAGTTGGTTGAAAAGTTACCATAGCACCCAAATCACGCTCGTTTGGTAACAGTACTTGTGTGAATCTAGATCTTTCTGGTGTTTCTCTATTAGCTGATGATTGTTGAATTTCATAGCCAAATGGACGATTCATTACACCTACAGTTAGTGAAAATTGATGTGACCAAGGATCTTTCACAACTCCATAAAAATCAACTAAATTAACGCCTCTTTCAGATGCGTTAATTTGCAAAACATATTGTGTAAGTTTTTGAGTGTAAGTAAATTTAACACGACCTCTTCTTATCATAAATCGGTTATTCGAATTTGTCAAGAAATCTCCACCATCAAACGTCTTTGCACCATTTGTTTCAGTCCATTGGTATTGAGCCTGTAACCATCCTGTTACTTTTAACTTTTGTGCCGATTGCACATCTTTACTCAACTGTTGAATACTTTTGTTTAAGCTATCATTGTTAGGTGTTTGTGCTTGAACATTAACAAATGTTCCTGTTAACACTAATAAAGAAAAATAAAATTTAACCATTTTCATAAGTCACTGTTTTTTTGGCAAAACTAATTCCTTCACATTGAGTTAACACTATAGAAAAAGCATTATAACTTTTTGTTAATGTTATTAATATTGAGTTAACATAAATTGCGTTTTTTTAACTTTTGCCAATATTTTGTACTTAATCAGACCCGTTTTGAGTCGTTTATCAGATTGTTTTGTTAACATTAAGTTAACATTAAAAGAATGTAATTAATTGATAATCAATCAACTTAACTAATCTCAAGGTTAACACTTTCTACCAGTGCTTAACTTTACCTTTTCGTTAACATTTCAAATTATCCATTTTAATACTAATGAAGCGCATACATTTGCATCAATAATTTAAATTCAAAAAATATGGCTTCAGGATTATTAAAGTTCTTCTTACCAAAAGACAAAGTGTTTTATTCACTTTTTGAACAAGCTTCTCAAAATTTAGAAGCAATTGCAGGGAAATTAGTTGTTTGTGTCAACGAATCAGACTACAGCAAACGTGCTACAATCATCAAAGAAATGCAAGATTTAGAGCATCAAAACGATGAATTAACGCATAACATTTTCATGGAATTGGGTAGAAATTTTATTACACCATTTGATCGTGAAGACATTCACTCTTTAGCTACTTCATTAGATGACGTTGCTGATTATATTTACGCTACTGCTAAAAAAATCAATTTTTACAAAGTTGATCCAAATGATACTGGTATCTTGAAAATGGCTGATGCAATTCAAGAAGCAGTTTTAGCAGTTAATGCAGCTGTGAAAGAGTTGAGAAACTTGAAAAACACGCAAAAAATCATCGAGTGTGTTATAAAAATCAATGCTATTGAAAACCAAGCTGATGATTTATTTGACTTGAGTATCGAGAAATTATTTGATTCAGATATCGATGCGAAAAACTTGATTAAAAAACGTGAGATCTACCAAATCATGGAGGTTGCAACTGACAAATGTGAAGATGTTGGTAACGTAATCGAATCTATCGTTGTAAAATACGCTTAATTCATCCTTAAGTAATAAACTATGTTTACTTTATTAATCGTTATTATCGTTATTGCCTTGTTATTTGACTTGGTGAACGGTTTCCATGATGCAGCAAATTCAATTGCTACAGTGGTTTCTACGAAAGTGTTAACACCTCTTCAAGCAGTTATTTGGGCTGCAGTTTTCAATGTAGCTGCTTTTTGGGTGTTTGACATGAGTGTGGGCAACACCGTAGCTAAAACAGTAGATAACTCTGCCATTGATTTGTACGTAATTCTAGCTGGATTATTAGCTGCAACAGCATGGAATTTATTGACTTGGTGGTTGGGAATTCCCTCATCATCATCACACACCTTGATTGGAGGATTTGCTGGTGCAGCAGTAGCCCATGCAGGTTTTGATGTAATCGCATCAGGAGAGATCTTAAAAGTTGTTCTTTTCATTATTCTTGCGCCCATTATAGGTGGAGTCATTGCATTTATGATCGCTCTGGTTACAGTGAGTAGAAACTTTTACAAGAAAATGCTCATGATTCTTTTACTTTCAGGGATCACTATTTATGTAATGCTTTACATGGTTGAATACATGGATGTGAAACCGCCAATGCTTTGGATTACAGTTGGTATGATCGTTACATTTATCATTGTTTATATTTGGTATCAAATAAGACATGGTAAAACGCAAACAGCCATGAAAGAATCTAACATGTACAAACGTTTGCAATTACTATCGTCTGCAGCATTTTCACTGGGACATGGAGGTGCAGACTCCCAAAAAGTAATGGGTATTATTTGTGCTGCATTATTAGTATTTGGAAACATGCAACGTGAAGGAAAAATTAAAGAAAATATTCCTTCTGCATTTCAAATTACTGAAGTTTTCCAAGTTGAATTCAAAAACGATGAAGGAAAAAAAGAGAAGTTCAAACCTGAATACACTGCAACTATTGATTCTTTAGGAATTGAAAAAGAAGAAAGCATATTGATTTACACGAAAGGTAAAGATATTTATGATGCTCAACGTAATGAACTGATTTTCGCTGATGATTCATTGAATCAATCGTATGCTGAAGCTGGAATTTTTGCAGATGTAGTTGACGATAAAGGCTTCTTAAAAGAAGGTCATAAAATCAAAACGAAAGTTAATTCACACACCATGCCTTCTTGGATAGCAATTCTTTGTTACTTAATGATTGGCTTAGGAACATTGATGGGTGGCTGGAAAATTGTGAAAACTATGGGAACTAAAATCACCAAAGTATCTTCATTAGAAGGTGTTTGTGCTGAAACAGCTGGTGCATTAACTTTGTTTACCGTATCTAACTTTGGTATTCCAGTTTCAACAACTCATACCATTACCGGTTCAATAATTGGTGTAGGTGCAACGAAACGTTTAAGCGCTGTTAGATGGGGCGTAACCATTAACTTGCTTTGGGCATGGATTTTAACCATTCCTGTATCAGGTTTATTGGCAGCAGGCATTTACTATTTGACGTTGTTATTCCATTAATCGATATCTATTTTTTGAAAGAAAGGCCCGTTTATGACGGGCTTTTTTAGTGAAAAAAAATCCGTATTTTCGTCAAAATTCATACCATGACATTAAAAGAAACAATCGAAGCTGTTGAAACATTTCACAATGCGTTTAAAATAGAAAACAACTATCAACCCGCTGCTGTATTAAGTGAAGCAGATATAACCCTTCGTTTCAATTTGATGAAAGAAGAAAACGAAGAGTATTTAGAGGCCGCTAGAAATGGAGATATCGTTGAAATAGCAGATGCTTTGGGTGATCAATTATATATCCTTTGTGGTACTATTTTGAAACATGGTTTACAAGATAAGATTGTGGAAGTTTTCCAAGAAATACAGCGTTCAAACATGAGTAAATTGGATGAAAATGGCAATCCAATTTATCGGGAAGATGGAAAAGTAATGAAATCTGAATTGTACTTTAAACCAAACATTCAAGCAATACTTGATAAATAATGAAGCGATTTAATGTTCGTGTTTATGGCATTCACATCAATAATCGAAATGAATTGTTGGTGGCTGATGAAACTTATCGCGAACGATCTTTCACCAAATTTCCTGGAGGAGGTCTGGAATGGGGAGAAGGTACAATAGCCTGCTTGAAACGTGAATTTGAAGAAGAGTTTCAATTATCAATACAAGTAAAAGATTTGTTGTATACAACTGATTTTTTTCAAGTTTCAACTTTTCAGGAAAACGATCAAGTCATCGCAATTTATTATTTAATTGCTATCAATTTGGATGATGTTGAATCGGTCATTGCTCAAAATAAATCAGAAGAAAAATTGCGATGGATTCCAATAAACAAATTAAGCACCAACGACTTAACATTTCCTATTGACAAGCATGTTGTTGAGCTTTTGAAAAAAAAGACGATTAATTTTTCAAATTAAACTGCTAAATTTACCTAGAATTTCATTTCATGAATAAACAAGTATTACTTATCATTTGCAGTGTTTTTAGCTTTCTGTTATGCGTTGCACAACCTGCAGGTTCGTTAGATCCATCATTTGGTACTGGTGGAAAAGTTGTAACTTCAATCGGATCAGGAATCGATAAAGCATATGGCGTTGCCATTCAATCCGATGGTAAAATTGTGGTAGCAGGCTACAGTACTAGTTCGTTGACTGATAAAGATTTTACTGTTTGCCGCTATTTAAGTAATGGGAATTTAGATTCGCTTTTTGGCACAAATGGTATTGTAACATCGGATCTTCAACTTGGAAGTGCCGACATTGCTTTTGGTATTGCGCTACAATCTGACAATAAAATAATATTAGCTGGCTCAAGTGATGATGGCTCGAATAAAAACGGCGCATTGATTCGCTATTTACCTAATGGCGTAATTGATTCAACATTTGGAACTAACGGAATAGTTATCACCGATTTTGAAAACAACCAACAAGATGAGATTAAAGCAATTAAAATCAATCAATTAACCGGTCATATAATCGTTGGTGGTTCTTCTATTATTAGTTCGAGTATCGGAAAGCCTGTTATCGCAAGATATTTACAAAATGGACAATTAGATGTAACCTTTAATTCAACTGGAATTAAAACATTATGGGTTGCCATAAACGACCAAAACAGAATTTTTTCGGTGGAAGATCTTGTGGTTTTACCTAATGGCAAAATTACTGCTACCGGTTGGCGAAAAAATGTATCGACTTCCATTTCCTCTGAATATTGGGCATGTCGTGTGTTGAGTAATGGAAATATGGACAATAGTTTTTCGGCTGACGGTGTAATAAGTTACAGCGATGGAACAGGTTCATCTTATGGATACGGATTACTTTTAACTGCAAATCAAGATTTACTTATTGCTGGGACACATTCGTATAATGGTATTTACACATATAAATACTTGAAAATCAACCAAGACGGGACTATACCAGGCACATCAGTTTCCTATGCGATTGCTGGTGGAATAGAAATTGCAAATGCCATCGCTGAAACAACAGCTGGCCAGTTCATTTTGGCTGGCTCAATGGGAAGTACAACAACTGCTAATTTTGGACTTATTCGCATAGATGCTTCATCGACTTTAGATGCTAGTTTTGGAACAAGTGGAGTTGTGCAAACAGCTTTCGGAACGAATACCGTCAATCAATGTTTTGATGTTGCCATACAAGCAGACAATAAAATCGTAGCAGTTGGTTTTACTGGAAATGACATTGCAATAGCAAGGTATCTTGGGGATGACACACCTGATTTATCGAATTTTAACTTGGTAGCTCCTGCTAATTTAGCATCCAATCAAAATTTCAACAACACCACACTTGACTGGTCGGATGCATTTGGGGCAAGCTATTACGAAGTATTGATTGACACAACTGCTAACTTTTTAACGGCTCAATCGTATGCTCCAATTTCGTCTACGATTAACTTAACCAATTTAAAACACAACAAAACTTATTATTGGACAGTACGAGCTAATGATGGAACAAATTGGGGTAATTATTCTAGTGCCTGGTCATTTACAACAGGCTCGTTGAATCCGCTTAATTTGGTTTCACCAAATAACAACGCAATCAATCAGTTATTTACTAGTTTATATTTAAGTTGGAATGCAAATGCCTTTGCTGCAAACTACCAACTTCAATACGATACCTTGGCAACTTTTGCAACTTCAGCATCTTTAATTACAACTTCTGCTAATAACTATCAGTTAACTAATTTATTGCCCAATCACGATTATTATTGGCATGTACAAGCAATAAATGGGGCTAATAGTGGGACGTGGAGTGCTACTTGGAGATTTAAAACGAAAACACAATCATCCATTGGAATTGAAGAAGAAGAAAACAATCAAATTGTTTTATTTCCAAATCCAACAAGTGAATTCACAACTATAATTGTTCCAACACATTTTGTGCTAGCGAACTATGAAATAATTAATTTACAAGGGGAAATCCTTCAAAAAGGAATTATATCAAAAGAAAAATTCGAAGTTGAGTTACCAAAAACAAATGATACCGTTTATTTTATTCGAGTGAAAAATGAATACATTGAAAAGCTACTTATAAAATAGTTTATGTCAATTTTTCATTATTGATATGACGCAATTGATCGCGTTGTGTTTTTTTCTCCAAATTCTTTTCTAGCGCTTCTGTTAAGTCAACACCTGTTTGATTTGCCAAGCAGATTAAAACAAATAACACATCCGCCATTTCATCAGCGAGATCTTTATTTTTGTCGGATTCTTTTTCACTTTGTTCGCCGTAGCGACGTGCAATGATACGCGCAAGTTCGCCTACTTCCTCGGTTAGCATAGCAAGGTTAGTCAATTCATTAAAATAACGAACACCAATAGTTTTTATCCATTCGTCTACTTTTTGTTGAGCTACAGCTAATTCCATTTAAACTTTGTTTTTAGAATCGATGATGATTGTTACTGGACCATCATTTACCAGACTAACTTTCATGTCAGCACCAAAGATACCCGTTTTCACTTTTCCAGGTAACTGTTTAGTTGCTTGAGCAATAAAATATTCATACAACGGAATTGCTTTTTCAGGTCGCGCTGCAGCAATAAAACTAGGTCGATTTCCCTTTTTTGTAGCTGCATGCAACGTAAATTGACTTATAATCAATAACTCTCCGGCATTATCCAATATGGAATCATTCATTTTTCCTTCGGTGTCAGAAAAAATACGTAATTGAACAAGTTTTGAGACTAACCAATCAGCATCTTCACTTTCGTCTTCCAGCTCAATACCAACCAAAACGACTAAACCTTTTTGAATTCTAGAAAACTGTTCCTTGTTTATAGAAACAGCAGCTTCGGAAACACGTTGAATAACAATTTTCATTGAACAACCAAAATTAACTATAAAACTTCGAAAGATGAGGTGATATAACTAATTCACTTATTGGATAATAATTAATAAACGATTGTATGTAATCCATTTGATTTGGATGTAAAGAAATTAAATAAGCATGGTGAATGTACTCATACTGAATAACTTGTCCATCATGTAATTTCTCTAAATGATCTTTGATTGTTTTTGGAGATACGTTAAGGAATTTAGCCAATTCAAACGCTGATGTTGTGTTTTGATCCAAAATGATTTTAACAATTTGAATTCTTATAGGATGTGCCAAAGCACGGTGAATCAATGATAGATTGATTTCTTGATTGGAATAGTTTCCAGGTTTAATTGCTCCCATTTGATAAAGTTTGGATTAGAATTAAACTGAATTTAAGAAGAATTTTGGGAATTTGCAAATTTACATATTTGGGAAATTTCATTTTTGTAAAATACCAAAAAGGTAATATTACCCTTTCACTCAATTTCTCCCTCTTCGATGAACATCATCTTCATCATTGTTCATCAACTGCAAATACGTCCAGTACCTACTCTCATAAATGGTACCCGCCTCCAATTCAGATTTCACAGCGCAATTGGGTTCATTGATATGTTGACAATTGTGAAACTTACATTGACCAATTAATGCACGCATTTCTGGAAAATAATGAGAAATGACTTCTTTATCTAAATTCACCACACCAAAAGCTCTAATTCCAGGAGTGTCGATGATAAATCCACCCGATTCCAACGGATGCATTTCTGCAAAAGTGGTGGTGTGTTGTCCTTGATGATGTGCGGCGGAAATTTCACCAATTCTCAAATTAAGATTACTATCTAATGCATTGACCAAGGTACTTTTTCCTGTACCTGAATGTCCAGCAATCATGACTTGTTTCCCAATGATTTCTTCACGTAAAAAAGCGCAATAATCTTGACTTATAGCTGAGATCGCGACACATTCATACCCAATTACACGATACATATCCATAATTGCTTCTAAATCAAAACGTTCTTCATCGTTTAACAAATCGACTTTATTAAACAACAAGGTGACGGGAATTCGAAACGATTCCGCTGCGACTAAAAAACGATCAATAAAAACAGTGTGTGTCTCGGGATGTTTTAAGGTAACTAATAAATATGCGCGATCAATATTAGCTGCTAAAATGTGCATTTGTTTGCTCAAATTAGTACTTTTTCGAACGATATAATTAACACGTTGTTCGTAATCTAAAATAACACCTTTCCCCTCTTCGTCTCGTTTTTCATCGAGAAACACCTCATCACCAACTGAAATTGGATTAGTGGTTCGCAAACCTTCTAAGCGCAATTTACCACGAGCTCGGCAATCGATGATTGAACCATCTGTGAGTAAAACGTGATACCACTTCCCTGTTGATTTTAAAACTTTTCCTCGAATTTCGGACATGATGTAAAATTAATCATTCGAAACGAAATAGAAGAGGTCCCTATTTAAAGAAATATTCAACCCTTTGTCATTTTTAATCGTTAAAACAATGGCATTTATTATCTTCGTAAACCAATATCAGGAAAACATGTCAATTGAAGTTACAAATCTTTCAAAATTTTACGGTGAACAAGCAGCTGTAAACGATATTACCTTTTCAATTAAAAAAGGTGAAATTGTTGGTTTTTTAGGCCCGAACGGCGCTGGAAAATCTACAACTATGAAAATGATTACAGGCTTCATACCTGCTTCAGAAGGGACAATCAACGTTTGTGGAAAGGAAGTTTCTGTTGATGCAATTGAGACAAGAAAACACATTGGTTACTTACCTGAAAACAATCCCTTGTATTTGGACATGTATGTTAAGGAATACCTTGAATTTGTTGGTAAAATTTACAAGTTGAAGAACGTCCGTGAACGCGTCAAAGAAATGATTCAATTAGTTGGGTTGGAAGTCGAGCAAAACAAAAAAATCGGAATGCTTTCAAAAGGTTATCGCCAACGTGTTGGTCTAGCACAAGCAATTATTCACAATCCTGATGTGCTTATTTTGGACGAACCAACTTCTGGATTAGACCCAAATCAATTGGTAGAAATTCGTGACCTAATCAGACGCATTGGAAAAGAAAAAACGGTTATGCTTTCAACGCATATCTTGCAAGAAGTAGAAGCAATTTGCGACCGTGTTATCATTATCCGTCAAGGTAAATTAGTTGCTGATAATTTAGCATCAAACTTGCAAGTTGCAAGCGATACGCAAGTCGTTTATGCTGAATTTGACGGTACAATTTCCAAACAATTGCTTGCTAAAATTCCAGGAATTTCAAAATTGGAACAAGTCAATTCTTCAACTTATTTAATTGAAAGTGAATCAATTGACGACTTACGCAAAACAGTCGCTCAATTTGCACAACAAAACAATTTGTTAGTATTGACATTGCGTACCGAAGAGAAATCGTTAGAAGAAGTTTTCAAAACGCTAACAAAATAATTCAGGCAGTTCTTTTTTCTCCCAAAAGTGGTTTAGCTACCGCATGCATCAGGTAAACAAATGGTGTTAAAATGACAGCAATGACCAATTTTGTGACATATCCGGTAATACCAAAAAGTAAAAATTGCTCAAAAGTTATTGCTCCAGGAAGTAAAAAACCGATGAGTAAAACCGTATACGAATCAACTAACTGTGAAACAACTGTTGAACCAGTGCTCCGCAACCAGATCATTTTTCCTTTTGTCAATCGATTAAATAACTCAAATAAACGAACGTCCAATAATTGAGACAAGATAAATGCCGTTATACTCCCTATCATTATTGGTAACGATCCACTGAAAATCAAATTAAATTGTTCACTGGTAACAGGAGAACCCGCAGCTGTCGGTAATTTAACTGCAATGAAAACAATTAGGAAACAAAACGCAATCAAACCACAGGTAATCCAACTCAACCGTTTCACAGCTTTTTTACCAAAATAATCGTTCATTACGTCGGTCAATAAAAAAACAATAGGCCAAGGAACAATTCCAGCAATGATTGGATAGATGCCAATATCAACAATTTTACACGAAATTAATTCTGCAACAATGGCACTTGTAATAAATATACCGGCCATCACCATAAATGCGATTTCTCTTCTATTAGTTAGCATGGACGAAAATTAGTCAATCCTTTTCAAATCAGCAATATTGATTGAAAATTGAAATTGTAAAACGTGCGTTTGTTAGATTTATCGCTATTTTTGTTCAAAAATTGACTGAAAATGCAACAAAATGTAATTGAAGAACTCCGTTGGAGAGGAATGGTTCACGATATCATGCCAGGACTAGAAGAACAACTCTTGAAAGAGATGACTGCTGGTTATGTCGGCTTCGATCCTACTTCTGATTCATTACATGTTGGTAATTTGTTGCCAATTATGTTGCTCAAACATTTTCAATTAGCAGGGCATAAACCTTTCGCATTGGTTGGTGGTGCTACTGGAATGGTTGGTGATCCATCTGGTAAATCAGCAGAACGAAATTTATTGGACGAAAAAACATTGCACCATAACATTGCAGGTGTTGAAAAACAATTGAAACAATTTTTAGATTTTGATAATGGATCGAACAAAGCCGAATTAGTGAATAATTTGGATTGGATGAAACAATTTTCATTTTTAGATTTCATTCGTGATGTAGGAAAACACATTACTGTTAACTACATGATGGCAAAAGATTCAGTAAAAAAACGCATTGAAACAGGAATATCATTTACCGAATTTTCATACCAATTATTACAAGGCTATGATTTCCTTCACTTATACCGAACAAACAATGTAAAAGTGCAATTTGGTGGCTCTGACCAATGGGGAAATATAACTACAGGAACAGAGCTTGTTCGTAAAATTGGAGGAGGTGAAGCGTTTGCTTTTACTTGTCCCTTACTAACAAAAGCTGATGGCGGAAAGTTTGGGAAAACTGAATCAGGAACAGTATGGTTGGATGCAGCTAAAACCACTCCTTATGCATTTTACCAATTTTGGTTGAATGCTGCTGACGCTGACGCAATTAAACTAATTCGCTTTTACACATTAAAATCAAAAGCGGATATAGAAGCAATTGAACAAGAGCACAACGAAGCGCCACATTTACGTATTCTTCAAAAAGCAATTGCAGAAGAAGTAACGGAACGTGTGCATGGAAAAGATGCCCTTCAAGCAGCGATTGCAGCTTCTAATATCTTGTTTGGTAAATCTACTTCTGACGATTTGAAACAATTATCTAACGAGGATTTCTTAAGTATTTTTGAAGGAGTACCACAAGCTATCGTGCCACGATCTGATTTCGAAAATGGCGTTTCAATCATGGATTTATTGGTTGCTAAATCAGGATTTTTATCGTCAAATGGTGAAGCAAAACGCGAATTAAAAGCAAATGCAATAGCCGTTAATAAAGATAAAGTCGCTGAAAACACGATTGTCCAATTAGATCAGTTAATCAATGATCGGTTCTTACTTATCGGAAAAGGAAAGAAAACAAACTATATTATTGTAGTGGAGTAAACAATTGAGTTGGATATGCTATTTTCCACAAGAATAATCCATTCGCTGGTACAGAAAGGCTTGCAGCACTTCTGTCTTTTGCGAATAGAATAGTTTTTATTGCAGTAGGTTCAATTTTACCAGAACCAACATCCAATAAGGTTCCAACTGTTGCGCGTACCATGTTTCGTAAAAAACGATCAGCTGATATTTCAAAATACCATTGATGCCCTGATTGTATCCATTCAGCATGAAAAACAGTGCAAATATTCGTTTTTACATCGGTGTGCAATTTTGACAACGAAGTGAAATCTTGTTTACCTAGCAAATATGTCGCTGCCTCATTCATTTTATCGAAATCTAATTGGCCATTCACAAAAACACTATTCGGTAAAAATGGATTTTTTTGCTGATGAATAAAATAGCGATACGTTCTTTTTTCTGCTGAAAAACGCGCATGAAAATCATTGTTGATACGTCGGAAAGAGAAAACAACGATGTGTATTGGCAACATTTTATTGAGTTTATAGGTAAACTCTTTTTCATCAATTTCGATTGGTAAATCTACGTGTGCTACGAAATATTGTGCATGAACACCCGTATCTGTTCTTCCACAACCAACCACCAAAACAGATTGATTGCCCAATAAGCGAGCGATTTTATGTTCAATTTCTTGTTGAATAGATGGGGCATTTGGTTGGATTTGCCAACCAGAATAATCCGAGCCATTATAAGCTAATTCTAAAACATACCGAAAATGCATGGCACAAAGTTAATAATGTAATGCTAGAAAGCGAAATTCATAATGACGAAAAAAATGGTTAACAATTCGTTAATGCTGTCGATGGATTATTAATGATTTAATAAACGTCTGCTAAAGCTAAAGGTACATTGCGAAAGTAAATTTGTAACAAGAAGCTAAAACTAACGCAACATGCAAGCTACAAAAGGGCAAACAATTTTATTAGTCGATGACGAAAAAGATATTCTTGAATTCTTGCAATACAATCTTGAAAAAGAAGGTTACCGAGTTTTTACTGCTAACGACGGACTTGAAGGTGTTCAAATGACCCAAAAAGTGGCACCTGATTTGATTTTAATGGATGTCATGATGCCACGAATGGATGGCATTGAAGCATGTCAAACTATTCGAAAAGATTTACAACTAAATGCACCATTGATTGTTTTTCTTACGTCTCGTGCTGAGGATTATTCACAAGTTGCTGGATTTGAAGCTGGTGCAGATGATTATATAACAAAACCAATACGACCACGTTTATTAGTCTCCAAAGTTGAGGCTTTATTAAGAAGAGCAGGCCGCATTCAAACTTCGACTGATACCGAAATTATTACTGCAAACATTATTGTAAATAGAGAACGTTTTCTGATTATCAAAGACGATGTAGAAATTCAATTACCTAAGAAAGAATTTGAACTGATTGAATTATTGGCATCACGTCCTGGAAAAGTATTTACCCGTGAACAAATACTGAGCACCGTATGGGGAGACGAAACAATTGTTGGTGAACGCACCATAGATGTACACATCAGAAAATTACGTGAAAAATTAGGTGAGTCACATATCCGAACAGTTAAAGGAGTCGGATATACTTATACGGAATAATTCTAACTGAATTTTTCATGTTAAGTGAGTGTTAAATCCTTAATGTTTACTTTACAATAGTCTCATAAACCATTAATACACCTCTTATTTTTAAATAATGTTATAGCCGTTACTTTGCAGCAAATAAATTCAAAGGCTATGAAAATCGGTTTATCCATTTTAACATTAATCTTTACATTTGGGCTTTCAGCTCAAAATTCCAAAGCTACATCTGGTGGATTGGATATTTTTATTCAAGATGCTGTAACAAGCGAAGGTGTTTTTGATGCGCAAGTAGAGTTGCAAAACACACTAATTAAGGGCAAGACAGATTTTGAAGGAAAATTGACTTTCAATAACATTGCTGCTGGTTTGTACACCTTAAACATACTTTCATCAGAATATGCCGAAAAAACGATACCTGGTGTATCAATCAAAGCTGGTGAAATAGCAAAATTAACGATTCAGTTGCAAGCTGAAGATACGTCGATTAATATTGTAATTTATAAAAAGCGAAATCTTGCCGATTTAACTGGTGCAACTATTATCCAACGTGAAAATAATGCCGTTGTTGAAGTTGTGACAAGCGAAATGATTTCACGAACAACTGCCTCAAAAACATCCGACGTAATTAAATTATCAAGTGGAGCAAGTATCCAAGACAATAAGTTTGCTATTATTCGCGGATTAAATGACCGTTATAATGCTGCTTACTTAAATGGTTCACCTCTTCCAAGTTCAGAATCGGACAGAAAAGCATTTTCATTTGACATGTTTCCCTCCAATATGTTAGAAAACTTAGTTATTTCCAAATCTGCTACAGCCGATTTACCAGCAGAATTTGCAGGAGGAATAATCGCAATTAACACTAAATCAATTCCAGAAAAGAATTTTTTCTCTTTTTCATTAGGAACTGGATTTAATTCTATTACAACTTTTAAAGATCAAACAACATATGAAGGTGGAAAATTAGACTGGTTAGGTCTCGATAATGGCGCAAGATCAATTCCAACAGCTATTCCTGCATATGGTTCATTTCCGAATTCAATTTCAGAGCAAGCTAATCTTGCAAAACAATTTTCAACGTCTTGGGGTTTGAACAATCAAAAATTTGCCCCAAATTATTCTCTCCAATTTAGTTCTGGAATGAATAAGAAAATTGGAGAAGTCAAAGAGTTTGGATTTATCACTGCATTTACATACAGTAGAACTTTCAATTACAACCAAACAATCCGAAGAGGTTATACCAACGGAACCAATCCAAATGCTCCTCAAGCTTCTCAAATTGATTACGATTATTTAGATAAAAACAATGTTGAATCGGTTTTATCAGGAGCATTAGCCAATTTCTCTTTCAAATTAAACGATAAAAACACTTTTAGTTTTCAAAATATCTACAGCATTAATTCAGATGATAAATTAATAAACCGTACTGGTGAAATCAATCCATTAGAAGCAAATCCATCTTTACTTCGTTCAAACGCTCGATGGTTTACCACTAATGCCGTTTATTCTGGTCAAATCACTGGGAAACATACATTTAAGAGCGAAAAAACAAAATTGAACTGGTTAGCTGGATACAGTAATGTACAACGTTCAATCCCTAGCTTGAATCGTTCAATTTACACAAGAAATAAATATATAACTGATCCAAATGATCCAAATCCAGCTGATACGCAGTATGTTGCAAACATGTCATACTCAAGTGTTGGTCCAAGTTATGGTGGTGGTATGTTTTTCTCAAAAAACAAGGAAAATTCTATCAATTTAAAAACAGACTTTTCTTATGACATTATTGCAAAAGATTCTATAAAATTACAATTGAAAACAGGTTTGTATACGCAAATAAGAAACCGTGATTTTGAAGCACGTCAATTAGGTTATACGAAATATGGTGTATTTGGTGGTGATGTAACATTTGATGAATCATTACTATATTTACCAGAAGATCAAATCTATGTACCACAAAATATGGGATTGATTGCTCCAGGAGTTGGTGGATTCAAATTAACTGATGGAACTAAATTTTCAGACGCTTACCAAGCTCAATCAACATTGAATGCAGCTTTTGCTCAATTAGATCAAAAATACAAAAAACTGCATTTTGTATACGGTGTTCGCTTAGAAGATTTTACGCAACAGTTACAAGCGCGTAAGGATGATAATTCTAAATTAGAAATCAAAACGCATAAATTGGATTTATTACCTTCTTTTAACGGAATTTATGCATTGAATAAATCAAAAAACATCCGATTAAGTTATTCACAAACAATTAATCGCCCTGAATACCGTGAATTGGCTCCGTTTGCGTTTTATGACTTTTCAACAACTTATGTTGTTTCAGGTAATTCAAATTTACAACGAGCAAAAATTCAAAATGTAGATTTACGTTACGAATCATATCCAGGAAAAGGTCAATTGTTTTCTGCTTCATTATTCTACAAACATTTCCAAAATCCAATAGAACAAGTAACTCGTCCAGATGTAACTGGTGAAATCTCCTTTAATAATGTGCCAACAGCAAAAAACTTCGGTTTGGAAGTGGAAGCACGGACATTAATTGGATCGTTAATTGATTTAGATACAACTGCATTTTTATCTAATGTTTCAATTTATGGGAATATTGCTGTAATCCGTTCGAAAGTAGATGTTTCACAAGTTGTAGGTAGCCAATACGATAGCCGACCTCTTCAAGGACAATCTCCTTACGTTTTAAATGCTGGAATTCAATACAAACACCCAAAAGATAATTGGGGATTAGCGCTAAACTTAAATAAAGTTGGTGAACGAATTGCTATTGTAGGAAATGTGAATGAACCTGATTTATGGGAGAACAGTCGAACTTTTCTTGATTTACAGATTACAAAATCATTCTGGAAACAAAAAGGAGAATTTAAATTGAATATTCAGAACATTTTAGCTCAAGATCAGGTTTTTTATCAAAATGGTTCTCAAACTGAAACTCAAAAAGGCTTAGTTGCTGGAACGAATAGTTTGTTTATTGGAGATAAAAACAACCCGAATGGTTTTCAATCTGCAGTAGATGACCAAGTATGGAAAACAAATTTTGGTCGTGTCTTTTCATTTTCAATTGCAGTGAAATTATAAAAATTGCATCGTTATTTATGAAGAAGCTACTCAATTGGGTAGCTTTTTTGTTTTAAGACCCTCCCACTCCCATATCAATATCATCAAATTGATAATAAGCTTAAAACAAACTTAACATACATTTACTTGAATGGTAACTTTAATCTAAGGTCAATTCAATGTTCTTGCCCCAACTTTGTGCCAGCTTAATAAAAGTAAAAAACTATGAAAAAAATCGTTACATCAGCATTCTTCGCATTACTAAGTGTAGTAGCTGTAAGTCAATCATCATTCTTTGTGCCTACGACATACCGTGGTGCATTCGAACCAGCTCCAGCAGCAATGTGGACAAACAACTGGACAAACTGGAATCCACAAACAACCGTTTATGGAACTCCTAATGTTATTCAAACTACAAACATTACAACAAACACAACATGGACTTCAAATAACATTTATTTGTTACAAGGACAGATTTATGTTAAAAACGGAGCGACGTTAACAATTCAACCTGGAACAGTTGTCATGGGTGATAAATCAATACCAGGTTCAGGATTGTTTATTGTTCAAGGTGCTCACATCATGGCACAAGGAACAGAAACTAATCCAATTGTCTTTACTTCAAATCAAGCACCTGGTGCTCGTGCTGGTGGTGACTGGGGAGGAATCATCTTATTAGGTTCTGCTGCAAATAACCAAGCGAATGGAATAGCAAACATTGAAGGTTTAGCTCCTACAGCTGATACACAATTTGGAGGTGGTTTGAACCCAAATAATAATGACAATTCAGGAACAATGGCATATGTGCGAATTGAATTCCCTGGTTATGCTTACCAACAAGATAAAGAAATCAACGGATTAACATTTGGATCTGTAGGACGTGGAACAACAATTCATCACATTCAAGTTTCTTTCAGTAATGATGATGCTTACGAATGGTTTGGAGGGACTGTAAATGCACACCATTTAGTATCCTACAGAAATTTAGATGATGATTTCGATACAGACTTTGGATTCCAAGGAAATGTTCAATTTGGATTAATCGTTAGAGATCCAAATATTGCTGATAATCCATCAATCTCAACTTCAGAAGGATTTGAATCAGATAATGACGCAACAGGTTCTGCAGGTACACCTCAAACTGCTGCAATTTTCTCAAATGTAACTGCAATTGGTCCATTGAGAGGAAACATCACAAACACTATTGCATCAGGATACAGAAGAGGTGCACGTTTGAGAAGAAATACTGCATTACGTATTTACAATTCAATTTTCATGGATTTTGCACGTGGTATTCATATTGATGGTACTGCTGCTGAAGCAAATGCAACTAATAACAATTTAAAATATAAAAACAATATCGTAGCTGGAACTTTAACTGGTTTAACAACTGAAAGAAATTCTACAAGTACATTTGCAATCAAACCTTGGTTTGCTGCTAACAATAATGACTCATTAGTTGCTACTACAGGTATTTTAATAACTCCATACGATTACTTAATTCCAGATTACAGACCAGCTACTAACTCACCAGCTCTGTCAAATGTTAGTTTTGCTGATGCTACAATTAATCCATTAGTTTTGTTTGCTCCTGCAGCAACTTCAACTTATACCTATTGTACAGGTGCTACTGCTACAGCTTTAACTGCTACAGCAACAGGTACAAATTCATTAAAATGGTACACAGTTGCAACTGGTGGAACAGCATTAACTAGCGCACCTACTCCATCAACTGCTACTGCAGGAACATTTACTTACTTTGTTGCTCAAGCAAATGCTGAAGGAACTGAAAGTCCTCGTACTGCAATCACTGTTACAGTAAATGCATTGCCCGCTACTCCAGTAATTACTGCAAATGGTCCAACTACTTTCTGTACAGGTGGATCAGTAGATTTAACTACAGCAAGTGCTTCATCTTATGCTTGGACTGGAGGTTTACAAACACAAACAATAACAGTAAATACTTCTGGTTCATACATAGTAACAATTACTGATGCAAATGGATGTTCATCAACTTCTAATGCCATTACTGTTAACGTATCCAATGCGCCAGTACCAACTATCCAAACTGTAGGAAACACTTCATTATGTGCTGGTGAAACAGTTACATTAACTGCATCACAATCAGATTCATACGCATGGTCTACTGGTGACACAACACAATCAATTAATGTAACAGCTGCTGGATCAATCTACGTAACTGTTACAAATGCAAATGCATGTGACGGTGTCGGTCAATCAGCTACTGTAAACGTAACTGTTACTCCTCAACCAGTTGCAATTGTAGGTTCTCCTGCAATCAACGGAAACGTTGTAACTTTCAGCAATAATTCAACTAATGCTACTGCTTACTCTTGGGATTTCGGTGACTTCACTAACTCTTCTGCAAGTGCACCAGTTCACGCATATGCTGCAAGTACTTCTTACCAAGTAACTTTAACTGCTACAAACGGAAACTGTACAAGTGATACTACTTTCACAGTAGCAATCACAGTTGGTTTAGTAGAATTAAACAATGTTGCTGAAATCGTATTGTTTCCCAACCCAACTGCAACTAACGCTCAATTATCAATGAACGTTATCGAAGCTGGAAATGTTGAGGTTGCAATCCAAACTGTAAACGGTCAAGTAGTAAAAACTATCATGAATGACTACTTAACAGCTGGAAAACAAACAATTACTATTGAAACTGCTGATTTAGCAAATGGTGTTTATTTCACTACAATCAAATCAGGAAATGCAATGAAAACTGTTCGTTTGAACATCATCAAATAATTAGCTACCAAATTATAAAAATGGTCAGTGTAAGAACACTGACCATTTTTTTTGTCCTTTAGAAATGAAAAATGTAACTCACAAGAATCGTATATTTGTATGATAAAAGAGAAATTTTGATTTTATGAAGAATAATAATCCTGTTTATATAGTATTTCTTGGAAGCTTTTGGTTAAGTATCCTTGTTATGCTTTCGGTGTTTATTGTTCATTTTATTAATCCGCTTCCTATTTGGGCCTTTATTGTTTTTCCGATAGGAATTAGTCTTGGTGCTTTTATCGTATTTTATTTCTTATTCAAGAAATTTATTTATACCCGTTTAAAAATTCTTTACCGATCTATTCGGAAAGGAAAAATGAATGTTGGAGATAAAATTAGCGTTTCGATGACACGCGATATAATCGGTGAAACAGAGGCGGAAACACAACTGTGGGCAGAAGAAAAACAAACTGAAATTGTTCAGCTAAAAGAACAAGATAAGTTTAGACGAGAGTTTTTAGGAAATCTTGCACACGAATTAAAAACCCCTGTGTTTTCAATTCAAGGATATGTTTTAACGCTATTAGAAGGCGGTTTGGAAGATGAACGTGTGAATCGAATGTTTCTAGAACGTGCTGAAAAAGCTATTGAACGCATGACGAATATTCTCGATGATCTCGACACGCTTACACGCATGGAAGTCAATGAATTAAAACTATTAATTCGTCCATTTGATATCCGTGAACTTGCGAAAGAAGTAATGGATTCATTCGAAATAAAAGCAAAAGAAAAAGGAATAAATATCCGTTTTTCAAAAGAATACTCGAAAGAAATTATGGTCTCTGCAGACAAAGGGAAAATTGCACAAGTTTTAACGAATCTTATTTCAAATTCGATATCATACGGAAATCAAAACGGTGAAACACTCGTGCGAATTTTTGAAGTCGATGATTTAATTACAGTAGAAATATCAGATAACGGACCTGGGATTGAACCGAATGAAGTCCCGCGCCTCTTTGAACGTTTTTACCGCGTCGAAAAAAGTCGTAACCGAAATGAAGGAGGTTCTGGATTAGGTTTATCTATAGTAAAACATATTTTAGATGCTCACCAACAAACTATTTCAGTGCGCAGTTCTATAGGTGTTGGAAGTACTTTTACTTTTTCTTTGGATAAATTCAAAGGTAGCTCCTCAACAATCATCTCGTCACGAGGCATGACGATTAAATAACAACTCCCACTGCTTTTCAAATGCTGTTTCATCAACAACTTGATGAACTCCTTGTTGGAACAAATTATTTAATTCAGCAAAATAGACTTGTTCTAACTGACCAGGTGTAGCTAGCAACAATGCCTTTTTCTGCAACTGTTTGATATCCATTAACGTGGAATAACCATTTCTTGAAATTAACCATTCAGCAGCTAAAATTGCGTTATCAGCTTCATGCCAGTCATGAATATAGTCAATCGTTGAAACAATATCTGTCACCATCCATTCGGGACAAACAATGCTAATTTTAGTTCCAAAACGGGTACTTAATTTCGTTATCAAATCTAGTAACTGCTTGTTGTAAGGTTCTGGGCCACTAATAATTGCAACAATTCTCCCTGGAGTAACCACTATCGTATTTGATTCTAATTGAAAACGTGAATAGTGACCAATATAAATACTCTTCTCATTACCAGTGGATAATTCACCTGCTAAGCGTTCATGTTCATTGTCAAATATCCAAACACCTGAAAACTGATTCACCCAATTACGATGCATCGATTGCACAAAAAATGGCGTTTCTGCAGGCAATTGAACCTGATGTGTACAAAAAATAGAAGTTACATTGTTGCTTCTGAAACCATATCGATGATCGGAAATAATTAAATCTGGTTGAAAGGATGTTATCAGTTTGCGAACTAATTTTAAATCACGGCGTATAAAAGCTGGTCCTTTGATTAAATTCAATAGTCCTTCACGCAAGAAATTTCCCGAACCTTTAAATGTTAAATCACTTCCTGGATGCTCCAGTACTTCCCCTTTAAAACCATATTGTTGCAACAATTGAATGTGCGACATCTCACCCACAAACAAGATGTGATTGTGTTGTTTTTCTAATTGCAACAACAACGGAATTGAGCGCGAAAGATGTCCAAAACCCCAATCAAAACAAGCAAAAACAATTCTTTTTTGCTGTACTTCAAGCGGTGAAATCAATTTATGCATCAATTCGTTTCATGTCCATCGGAGCTGCTTTGGACAAGACGTAAGGGAAGTTTTCTTCCACAAACGAACTTGGGTCTAATCCGAACTCATTTTTCTCCGTTAAACTCATACCTTTGATAAAGAAATATGCATTTAGAATCACTTTATGGAACCAAGGTAACTCGTTATCATTCGACAAGAATTTGCGAATTACGATAAAGCGGAAATCACCAATATGATCGCTGTGGTGATATTCACACGCATAATGTGATTTGATTTCTATTTCTCCTTCTTGTACCAGTTCCTCCACAACTTGTTTGAACATCGTATCTAATTTTGGTTGAACACGGAAGCCCAGTCTGAAGTCAACGCGAATCAAATCGTTTTCATCGTGTTTGGTCACTTTGTATTCCTTTGTATATGGTTCATCCGTTGTGTTTACGTGAACAAACCAATAGCGTTCAGCACGTTTCGGTTGTTGTTCCAAAATCGAATAAAACACTTTTGATTCAACTTCATCAACACGCTCAGCACTTGTTAAGTAAACCAAATGAGTCGCATAGGTTGGAATTTGTTCGTCAGCAGATAATTTTTGAAGTACGGGTAAAAAGTTTTTGATTTTGATAAACTCCAAATAGCTTGTACGGATAATTTTACTTTTAAAGATGATGTACATCAAGACAATTAATATTGTTGCGATTATCAATGTGATATACCCACCATCTGGAAATTTATCTACTTGTGCAACCGCAAAGCCACCTTCAATGACAAAGAACATCGTAATCATGATATATTTAAAAACAGGATTCCAATGTTTTTTAGCCATGTAGAAAATCAATAACAAGGACGTAGAAATCATTGCTAAAACAATTGACAATCCATAAGCCGCCTCCATGTTTTCTGATTTTTCAAAATACCAAACTACACCCAAACAACCCAACATCAACATCCAGTTAATTGATGGAATATACAATTGACCTTTGATATCTGAAGGGAAGTTGACTTTAACCCGCGGCCACAAATTCAAACGAATTGCTTCGTTTATCAAAGTAAACGAACCTGAAATCAATGCTTGTGAAGCTACAATTGCTGCTGCTGTTGCAATAACAATCGCTGGTAGTTTAAACCATTCGGGAACGATTAAATAAAAAGGGTTTTCTTCATTGATATAAGCATTTGCATGATTGTTTAATAAAAATGCTCCTTGTCCAAAGTAATTAAAAATCAGCATAGTTTTGACAAAAATCCAACTAACACGAATATTTTCTCTTCCACAATGTCCTAAATCAGAGTACAAAGCTTCTGCTCCTGTAGTACATAAAAAGACTGCACCTAATAACCAAAATCCTTTTGGATAATGAACCAGTAAATCGTATGCGTAATAAGGATTTAATGCTTTTAATATCGAAAAATCTGTCATTAATGAAGCAAATCCTACAACACCTAACATCAAGAACCAAATCATCATTACTGGACCGAAAGCTCGTCCAATAAATTTAGTACCAAACTGTTGAATTACAAAAATCCCAATTATGATAGCTATGATTATTGGAAAGGTCTGTATTTCAGGATTAACATAACGCAATCCTTCTATAGCGGAGGAAACAGATATCGGAGGAGTTATGATTCCATCAGCTAACAACGCTGCACCACCAATCATAGCTGGAACTACCAACCATTTTTTACGACGTCGAACCAACGTGTATAATGAAAAAATACCACCTTCACCTTTGTTATCAGCACGCAACGTAATAATCACATACTTTATGGTTGTTTGCAAAGTCAAAGTCCAAAATATACACGACAACGCACCTAAAATAAGTTGATTTGTAATGAGTTTACCAACCTCAACTCCATTTACTGGATCTGCATTTGTAATTGCTTTTAAAACATACAATGGAGAAGTTCCAATATCGCCGAAAATAATACCAACTGTTATTAATAACCCGGCAAAAGACAACGCATTGTGCTGATGTGATGACATAGTTTCAATTTTTGGGTAAATTTAAAATAAAGCAAAACACTTTACTACTATTTTAATGAAATTCTATAAAAAAGTTATTTGCTAGTTTTTTCTACTTTTGTAGCACATTATGGGAAAAAATAAATTACGTCGTTTTGCAGAAATGAAGGCTTGGAATAATGTCTTCGAACCAACATTGGAATTGAATCCAGCTGAACCTTTTGCATTAAAAGGTAAGTGGCGTTCGGATTATTTTAAAAACGATCATCCTATCATTTTAGAACTTGGTTGCGGAAAAGGTGAATACACCGTGGGACTTGCTAAACACTATCCAAACAAGAACTTTATTGGCGTTGATATCAAAGGTTCACGCATGTTTGTTGGCGCAAAAGAGGCCTTAGACGAAGGTTATTCCAACGTTGCTTTTCTTCGCACTCGTATCGATTTTATTGAATCATATTTCGCAGCAAATGAAATCGATGAAATATGGTTGACTTTTTCCGACCCACAAGCAGAAAAACCTCGCAAACGCTTGACCGCAGTAGGTTTCATTAATCGCTACCGCAATATTTTAAAAGCTGGCGGACTTGTACATTTAAAAACTGACTCCGACTTGTTATTCGAATTTACGGAAGAAGAAATCAAGGAACACAACTACCCTGTTGTTGAATTAACGTGGGACTTGTACCAATCGATTCCAGCCAATTTAGACCCGACAATTCGCGATATTTTACACATCAAAACACATTACGAACAATTGTTCACCGCAAAAGGTGCAACAATCAAATACTGTTCATTTACAATCAACTAAAAAAGGCTTTCCAATTGGAAAGCCTTTCTGTTATTATTTGTAGCTAAATTATTACAATTAGGCAACTTTCAATGCTGCCATTTTGCTTTTTGAAAATTGTGCTGTTGCATATTCCAAAGTAACTTTAAACGTTTTATCATTTTTAGAAGGCAATTCATACATGGCATCTGTTAAAATGGCTTCGCAAATAGAACGCAATCCACGTGCTCCCAACTTGAAATCCAAGGCTTTTTCTACGATAAAATCCAACACATTTGCATCAAACGTTAAACGAATACCATCAATTTCAAACAAACGCGTGTATTGTTTAACTAACGCATTTTTGGGCTCTGTTAATATTCGTTTTAAACTTTTGGCATCTAATGGTTCTAAGTATGTCAAAACCGGGAAACGCCCAATTAATTCTGGAATTAATCCAAATGTTTTAATATCAGTCGGATTGATGTATTTCAAGAAATTATCGCCATCAATCCGCACCTCTGAAGCTGTTGCAAAACCAATTGTTTGACGGTTTACTCTACTTGCAATAATACGCTCTATTCCATCAAAGGCACCGCCACAGATGAATAAAATGTTTTTCGTGTCAACTGCAACCATTTTTTGTTCGGGGTGTTTACGACCTCCTTGAGGTGGTACATTAACAGTTGATCCTTCTAATAATTTCAACAATGCTTGTTGAACACCTTCTCCAGAAACATCACGAGTTATCGAAGGATTATCACTTTTACGTGCAATTTTATCGACTTCATCAATAAAAACAATTCCGTTTTGGGCTGCTTCTACGTTATAATCTGCAGCTTGTAACAAACGAGATAAAATAGATTCAACATCCTCACCAACGTAACCTGCTTCCGTTAAAACCGTTGCATCAGCTATACAAAATGGTACATTCAATAATTTTGCAATTGTTTTTGCCAATAAGGTTTTTCCTGTTCCCGTTCTACCAACTAAAATAACATTGGATTTTTCGATCTCAACATCGTCAACAGTTGTTTGGTGCAAACGCTTGTAGTGATTGTAAACAGCTACTGCAAGCACTTTTTTTGCATCATCTTGACCGATGACATAATCATCCAACTTCGTTTTAATATCTGATGGTTTCAAGACATTGACAGGAAGTTCATTTTTTGGTGTTGTGCTAATTTCTTCGTCAACAATTGTGCGCGCTTGAACAATACAATGGTCGCAAATATGTCCAGATAAACCGGCAATTAACAAACCAACTTGACTACGCGGTCTTCCACAAAAGGAGCACGATGTTTCTTTTTTAGACATGCGTCTTTTTTTTAATCAATAAAAAGTCACTCACAGATTGTATGAGCGACTTTTTAAATAAATGGGTAATTTACTTATTTTGGATTGCGAAGTAATACTTCATCTACCATACCGTATGCTTTCGCCTCTTCAGATGTCATCCAATAATCTCTATCAGAATCAGCCCAAACCTTGTCATAAGGTTGTTTTGAATGCGTTGCAATAATATCGTATAATTCTTTTTTCAATTTTTGAATTTCACGCGCAGTAATTTCAATGTCAGATGCTTGACCTTGCGCACCACCTAGTGGTTGGTGAATCATTACACGTGAATGTTTCAATGCCGAACGCTTACCATCTGCTCCTGCACACAACAAAACAGCTCCCATAGAAGCAGCCATTCCTGTACAAATCGTCGCTACATCTGGTTTGATGTACTGCATTGTGTCATAAATTCCCAAACCTGCGTAAACAGATCCTCCAGGGGAATTCAAGTAAATTTGAATGTCTTTTTTAGCATCCACAGATTCTAAAAACAACAATTGAGCATTGATAATATTTGCAACTTGGTCATTGATTCCTGTTCCCAAAAAGATAATTCTATCCATCATCAAACGAGAAAAAACATCCATTTGCGTCATATTCATTTGACGTTCCTCAATAATATAAGGTGTTAACGAAGACTCAATGTAGCTATGCAAGTTCATACTTGAAATACCCATGTGCTTCGTTGCGTATTTATTAAATTCGTTCTTATCAAACATGATTTTAAATTTTCGATATAATAGCTAAAAGTAGTATGAATTCGAGTAAATTTTATACTTTTTACAAGAAATTAACGAGAAAATATCAACAGTCGTTATTTTTTGGAAAAACTAATTTCGTAACTCGTATGTTTCCGCATATTGATAACACGATCATCTGAAAAAATCAAATACTGACCTTTGATACCAACGAGCTCACCTTCAATGATTGGTGATTTATCAAAGCCTACACTTTTTACCTTTGTTGGAAAGCGGAGAACTGGATAATTTATTTTTAAAACAGTATCATCAACGGCAACAAAATCCCTCAAATCAAAGGGTAATAAATCCTCAATTTTCCCTTTTTCATCTACTAAATCAATGGAATCATCCAATTCATTTTTCAACATCCGTTGCCAATTCGTTTTATCGGTCATGTATTCTTTGAGTGTCACCTCAATTAAACCTGCTGTAAAACGATTAGGAGTAACCGCTACGACAATTGCTTGACTTGCACCTTGATCAATCCATCGCGTCAATTGTTGATCGAAACGCGTTACACCAACTTTAACGGTGTCAGATGCCGCTAAATAAACAACATGAGGCTGATTGTGGTGTTTTTCTTCCCAATCGATGTCTCGTCCTTCACCCAAATGTGCACGGCAAAGTTCTGGTCGAATAATACATGGCGCAGCTTGCGGTGCCGATTGAAAACAGGGATAACAAAATCCTTGTCCAAAAGATGTTTTGGTCTGTTTACCACAGTTGGAACAGAAAATTCCTCCTGTCCATTCCATGCGAATTTCGGAACCAATTAAGTCATTCATTGCAATTGACTCCGATAAGTTAAGCTGGTAATTGACTTGCTCGTGTAATTGAACAGTCATCTTTTGAATAATTCCTTTGATCATATTTCTGGACAATTTTCAAGTTCTTCACTCGCTGTCAACCACAAATCGGTATAATAATCCAATTTAGATTGACATTCTTCGAATGCTTTTAAAACTGGTGCAGTAGTCACCGAGTCTGTGAAATCCATTGTTGCCAATTGTGCTTCTAACGCATTCAAATCAATTTCGTATTGTTTTACTTTTTCTTCGGCTGATTTAACTTTGTTTTGAGCTTGATTGCGCAACCTTTTTAATTCTTTGCGCTCGTCTTGCGATAACGTTACAGCAACAGCGGTTTTAGTGGCAACAACCGCTTGTTCTGAATCCTGTACTTTGAGTTTATCCTTTTTAGCAACTTTATCTGCTGTTGCAGTTCCCAATTTTCGTTCCAAGTATTCATGAACGCCAAAATGGTGAATTTTCAAGGTTTTATCTTCAATGTCCCAAATTCGGTTGGTCAGATCCTCCAAAAATTCCCTGTCGTGAGAAACAATCAAGAAGGTTCCTTCGTATTGTTGTAGTGCACGTTTCAATACTTGTTTGCTTTGAATATCCATGTGATTGGTAGGTTCATCTAATATCAATACATTCGATGGACTCAACAACAACTGACACAATGCCAAGCGCGTTCGTTCTCCTCCTGATAATACACCAACTTTTTTATCGGCATCTTCTCCAGAAAAAAGGAAAGCTCCTAAAATGGAACGCAAATCTTTTCGTACTTCGCCTACTGCTATTGCATCAACTGTTTCATAAACAGTCAATTCTTTGTTCAATCGTTCGGCTTGATCTTGTGCGAAATAAGTGATTTTTACATTGTGTCCCAATTCTACTTTCCCAGCATGATCAATCTCCTTCATCATGCATTTGAAAAGCGTCGATTTACCTACACCATTGGGACCAAGTAATGCAATTTTCTCTCCTCTTCCAACGGTAATAGATATGTTTTTAAACAATTGTTTATCACCATAACTTTTTTCCAATTGATCCATTTCAATCACCCATTTTCCGGGCTGAACATTTAAGGGAAAGAAAATACTCATTTTAGCAATTGCATCAGACTCTACTTCTATACGTTCTGTCTTTTCGAGCTTTTTTATCAATGACTGAGCAAAAGCAGCCTTATTTTTCTTAGCGCGGAATTTATCAATTAATTCTTGCGTTTGCTTGATATCTTTATCCTGTTGTTTCTTTGCTGCAGCTAAACGTTCTAAATCTTCTGAACGAAATTCTTTGTACTTGGAATATGCATATGGAAAATCCAATATCTTTCCTTGAGAAATTTCCCATGTACGATTGGTAACATTATCTAAAAACAAACGGTCGTGAGAAATGACAATGACCGCTCCTTCAAAGCGCGATAAATAATTTTCCAACCATTGGATTGAAATGATGTCCAAGTGATTAGTAGGCTCATCCAACAACAATAAATTCGGGCGATTAACCAATATACGAGCTAATTCTGCGCGCATTTTCCATCCTCCAGAAAAAGAAGACAACACTTTTGGAAAATCATCTTTTGAAAACCCTAAACCGTTTAACGTGAAAGCAATTTTCTCTTCCCACTGATAGCCATCTAAAATTGAAAATTGATCGTTACAAGCATTCAATTCGTCGAGTAAATTCAAATAACTATCCGATTCGTAATCGGTACGTTTTACTAAATCGAGGTTAATTTGATCGATGCGGCTTCTTAAGTGATTTAATTGTTCATTTGAATAAAACAAATAATCAAAAACGGTTGCATCAAAATTGATGTGAATATCTTGTGTTAGGAAACCGATTTCCAGATTTTTCTGTTGGTGTACATTTCCAGAAGTTGGTTTTTCGTGACCAGCTATTAATTTGAGGAGTGTAGATTTTCCAGCACCATTTTTTCCAACTAAGCCAATTCTATTCCCGTTATCAACTTGGGCGGAGCAATCTTCAAATAAAAAGCCTTGTGGAAAGTGTATTCCTAATTTTTCTAATACAAGCATTTGCAAAAATAAGAAACAAAAGAAAAAAGCCCCCAAAACTTTTGTCTTGAGGGCTTAATTTATTTGAAATTAATTAGAAATTCCACACATCGTGTTCGTAATTTCTAATTTCTTCTGTTATTTTTTCTGATTCCATGAGTGCATCTACACCTGTACGGTATGTTTCGATCTCTCTATCAAATACATTACTTTCTTTGAAAATAGTACTGTTAAATTGACGTTTCCAAAATAAATCGTCAAAACTCATCCAGTTTGCATCATTATGTTCGTTATAAACAAAATAATTATTCAAGATGTAACGACAATGAGGGAAGTATACCCAGTATAATACGCGTGATCCCAAAATTTGATTGTTTTGATCTCTTTCGTAAATAACAGGTGCTAAACCTAAAATACGCACATCCATAACTGAACGTTCTTTATCAAAGAACCAGTCTTCTTTCAATTGGTATTGAACGATATCTTTTGAATCGTACCAAAACGTATCAACTGGAGGGTAAACATATTTGATTTCACCATTCACTTCAATTGTTGAATCTTCTCCAAAAGAGTTTGATAATGGTTGATCTGTTTCTTTTCCTTTTTTACCCAACATTTGAAACTCAATCAATTTCGTTCTAAATACAGAATCATTTGAAAAATCTTTCCCAGCTTCAGCAGCCAAAGGATACTTAAACTGATCACCGTCTTTCATTGATTCTTGTAAAGGATTCATTGGATAGAAAACTTTCAATTCACCACTAACAATGTGATGACGCAAGATTGTCCACAAACTCCAACGACTTGAATTTCGTACATATTCACCAGAAGGTGTATGATAATCGAAAGGCAAATACATCGTATGGTTTACTTTCTCACGCATATCAATTGTTCTCCAAACACGTTTACTCCAAAGAACATCTGCTTCACGAACGAATTCGTAAGGAATCATACGTTTTGTAGGAACGTGCTCAGTCAGATACACGCCATCAATCACTCCTTCTGTTGGAACGTTGACAGGTCCACCGTTAATTTCCTGAGCTGATGCCAACCCCGCGAAAATTAATGAACTTATAAGAATAAAACGTTTCATGTTTGAAAAATTAATTTGTTTTATATTGTAAAGTTTGCAGATCGTTTCTTAACAGAACCATCAGGGAATCTTACCTGTGTCATGAAAGAAATCATCGAACCTGGTTTTGCTTGTTTCAAAATACTAGCTGCATCTGCATTCAAAGAATTTCCTTGACCACGAGCAGTTTTCATTACTCCTGATACATTCAATTCCCATGAAACAACAGAGAAGTTTACTTTTAAAGGAATCTCATCTCCGTATCGTGCAAATAATTTTGATTCACTTTTGGAAGCTTTACCACCATCAGATACAGTACCGAAGTAAATATTTGGATTTGGTAAATTTCTTACACTGAATTCAACCGTTCTCAAAGAAACAGATTTCTTTGTTACTGAATTTTGACCAACAATTGTTAACGAAGCTGTTCTTCCTGCACCAGTAGGTTTAGCAATCCAGATGTTACCAGCTGATTTTGACAAAGACACACCGCCAGAAGCAGTAATTGTTGATTTATCGTAACCTGAAGCAACTCCTTCTACTTTATTTTCGTAACCTCTGTACAATACCAACATTTCTGGTAATGAAATTGTTCCTTGAGGTTTTACGATTTTAATGGTATGAGTCCAAGGCTCTTCTTTTGTAGCACCTGATTTGTTTTTAATAGCAACTTTACCAGTTAATACCATTTCATCACCACCACTAACACGTGCTTTCACGATACCAACTCCATTTGTACCTTTGAATGAATTACCACCGTAAGTAATTGTTGGTTGGTTATCTGAGTCAAAAGCAGCCATCATGACATTCACTTCAACTTCGTCACCTGTATTAGCAAATGATTGACCATAAGCTAAACCTACAATTTTGTTAAATGAATATTCACCAGTTGTTACTTTCGATTTCAAATGCGCCATAGCCATCGCACGTGCAGACAAAATATCTTGTTGCATTGATGATAATGAAGCTACTGCAGCTACCAATGGTGAATGATCAAATGTTGCACCGATCCAGTGAACACCATTCATATCATTTACTTTCGAACGTTCTGATTTTGTCAAGTTGATGTAAATATCTTTCAATACTTGAGCATCTTCTTTCAAATTTGCTTTACTTGAAGCAATCATTTTATCAACTTGTTTTGATAAATCAGCATTTGATGAAAACGTATTGATCGCTTTAGGTGAAATTGAGTATTTTTTAGACTCAACACCATAAGTACCAACTATTTTTACTAAATCAGCACGGTATTGATTAAAATCAGCCCACAATTTCTTTCCAGCAGCAGTCGGATTTTTAATATCTTCACCAATGATTTCATGCATTGGGATATCGTATTGATCTTTCGCTTGAACAGCCATCAAATTCATACGAGCAGGTGTATACTTGTCACCTTTTCTCCAAATGATTGTTAATTCGTCGTTATCTTTTACATCTTTTACATTTTCACCTGATTTCTCTAGGATAGTAAATTTGATTTTATCGATATCTTGAATTAATTTTTCTGTAATCACATCAACATCAGCCATTTGCTTCAAAATCTTTTGCAATTTTGCGCGCTTAGCTGCGTTTTCTGCGTTATTAGGAGTTGTATTTAACTCCGAGTTTACGTCTTTCTTGAATCCCTCTCCTCTATCTAAGTGAGCGATGTTCGATTTTTGTATATTTTCTTCAATTGCGACAAAAGCATCTAGAATTGACTTTGATACGTTCAACGCTAAAAGCGCTGTCAATACCAAGTACATCATTCCGATCATCTTCTGTCTTGGGGTTTCCTTTCCACCTGCCATGACTAAATAATTTTTATTAGATTACTAACAATAAATATGTGTTATTTCTTTTGAGATTTTTCAGTAGAAATTAATCTCTTGAAATAGTCATCGCTTTTAACATGTTACCATAAACTGAATTCAAATCAGTTAAGTTTTTAGATAACATTGCCATGTTTTCTTTGTAACGACGTGTATCTTCAGTAGAATCAGAAAGATTTTGCATCATTTCTGTTACTTGGCTTTGGAATTTCTCAGTTGCTTCTAAGTGATTAGAAGATCCTTTCAATTGTAATTCGTATACATTATTCAATGCTGCCAAGTTTTTAGAAACTTTTTGCATTTGCTCTCCAAATGATTCACCTTCTTGTGTTGCTGAAGTCATTCCAGAAATAGAAACAGATGCTCTTTCGTATGCTTCAGATAAAGAAGAAACTTTGTCTGATGCTGCTTGCAAAGATGCTACATAAGAATCTGTAGCTGCTGCTGCAGAAGAAACACCTTTTAACTGAGCTGCGTTATCGCTTAATGCACGCATTCCATTACCTAGACTTTCTAATAAAGCGTGATCAATTTTTGCTTCCTCTAACATTTTATCCAAATGCTCAGTAACACCTGAACCACCACGTCCACCGCGACCTGCAGCTGGTAAAGCATTGTGATCTAAGTCATCAGAATGACCTAATGCTAATTCCGGGTAAACTAACTCCCAGTTTGGATCTTCGTGAATTGGTTCAAATGCAGAGAAAATGAAGATCAATGCTTCAGTACTAAGACCTACTACAAGCATTGGACCAGCAAATGGCCAGTGCATAATTTTAAATAAGGCACCTACGATTACGACTGCCGCACCGAAACCGTATAATTTCGCCATAAATACTTTCCATCCTTTACTTCCTGGTTTCATAGTTTGTTTGTTTTTTTTGGGTTTAACTAATGATTTTTTGTTTGTTTGTTTATTCTTAGCGTAATTGAATATCGCTACGAATTTCTTCGCCACCTTCTCTTGAGAAGTCACGTCCACCTCTTCCTAAGTGAGTCATCACATTACGGAATCCGATGTACGATTTAGCAGTATCTTGGTACTCGTACGAACGAGTCGATGTCATCAAATAATAACCGATATCTTTCCAAGAACCACCTCTTAAAACTTTACGTTTTAATGCTGGCGGATCCCAGTCATATGCATCATATCTATAATCAGAGTTGATATCATGTGAAAACTCGTACATAGATTCATCGTATGCAGTTTCACACCATTCAGCAACATTTCCAGCCATACAGAATAATCCCCATCCATTTGGATTGTAAGAATATGCTTTTACAGTATGGAAACCACCATCTTCAAAATAACGTCCTCTCATCGGTTTGAAGTTTCCTAAGAAACAACCACTTTCATTACGGATATAAGGACCACCCCAAGGGTATGGTGAATTATTCAAATCTCCACGTGCTGCTCTTTCCCATTCTGATTCATTTGGTAAACGGAAATCGTTTACGAATAAATCTCCCATAGCAAGTAACCAGTTGTTTAGCAATTGAGTTCTCCAAATTGAAAACGCTTTAGCTTGAACCCAAGTAATACCAACAACAGGATAATTGTCATAAGCAGGGTGCCAGAAATACATGTTTGTCATAGGATCGTGGAATGAGTAAGTGAAGTCACGAACCCAACACAAAGTATCTGGGAAAACATTTATTTCTTCGTTGATAACAAAACGAGATCGATCAGCATGACCACGTATAGCGTTGTTTTGACCTTTTTTATTGAATTTACCTAAATCCAAATCTTGACCTTGTTTGTCTTTTGTAAAAGCATGGTCAGGCGTATTTAACTGACGGTGCTCTTCATTGACAACAGTTCCTTGATAGTCAATTCCATTAGGAACAATTTCTACACGCCCTCTTTTCGCAGCTTCACGAATATCAATCCATGAATATTTGAACATTAATTTACGTGTATCAATTTGTCTTCTCTTGTAGAATCTTTCCGCTTCTGGGTAGTACATATCAGCCAACAAAGGAATTAATTCTGGATCATCGTAAGCGAACTCACGATCCCAATTTAATGAGAAAAATCCTCTGTTTTCATCTTTATTACTTGTTTGAAATTCAGCCATTTCAAGATTAGCTTCATCAAAATACATGTCCGTGTAATTGATGTAACGAGCAGCTTCCTCCTCGTCTTCTAATCCAGCATAGATTTTTTCACGTGCGATAGAATCACGCACCCAATCAACAAATTGACGGTATTCGTTATTTGTGATTTCTGTTTGATCCATATAGAAAGCTTGAACAGAAACTGTTTTTGCACGTGTTTGGTGTACAAAAGAAATGTCTTGATCATTTTCTCCCATCGTGTATGACCCTGAAGGTATATACACCATGCCTAATGGAATTTCTGGTTGATAGACTTTTCGGCCCATCACGCCTGTTAAGTGCCCACTTCGTGTGCTACAAGCAGCCAAAAAGGCTCCAATTAAACCAACTAATACTAGTTTTCTCATTTTAGTTCAATTTTACAGTTCCGGATATTCACTTATTAACGTTCTACAGGATCAATTCTGTGATATAACGGAAATGTTATAAAAATGGTTACAAATATCTTAATTTTTTTTTGAATATTACAACCATCTTGGATGTTTCGATTTTGTAATAGGGAAAACAGGAATGTAACAAAGCTTCACTGCTAATTCATTTGTCCCTTTCGAAATTGTTGATATTTGACCAATACTTAAATCGTATGAATAACCAGCCCAAGCGAACATACGCGCAGTGTTTCCAAACATTTTATCCAAAAAGCGGTATCCTAACAAAACAGAAATCGCATCTGAATTTCTAAATCCTAGTCCTCCGTACATTTTATTTTTGTACATGTAACGTGCAGTGATGGTTGTTGAAAACTTCACTAAGTCACTTTGTAATAATGCTTGCACATCGATATCTCCATCTGGATTTCTTACACCTCTAAAAGTGTAACCACCCATCCCATAATAATGTCTCGCTTCATTGTACTGAACATTCCCTGTACCAAGCAATGATTTACCAGTTAAGACTGGCGCAGGTAAATGTGTGGAAGAAAGTCCAGCGTAAAAATTTGTTGATTGATAAAATAACCCAAAATTCGCGTCCAATGTCATTGCATTCGTTGATCCTGGCAATGATGGATCGTTTAATGTAGATGGTGGCACCCATGTTGGATTCATACCAAAAGACATAATTCCAATTCCTAATCCAACTCCTAACGTCCCGCCTCCTAATTGAAAGTGATGCGAATAATTAAGGTTAATATTGTTTTGACGATTGAAACCAATTGCATCATGAACAACATTTACTCCTAAGCCTCCACTCCACCATTGGTGCATGTTCATTTCACCATTGAATAAAGCAGAATTCGGAGCACCATTTACTTTGTCCCATTGATTTCTGTAAATCAAATTACCGCACATTCCTTCTTCAATCCCAGTTGCACCAGGATTAACAGCCATTTTATTATAAATAAAGTGGGTTAATGCGATATCTTGTTGACCAAATGCAGTTGCACTTGCAACAATTAATGCAGTAAATACGAGTATTTTTTTCTTCATAAACAGTGTACTTAGTACGTTTTTACCGTAATTATTCGATATTTCACCAAACAATTGGGGACTAAAATAAGTATTTTTTCCAACAATCAAAAAGTTTTAACAGTAAAAACTATCAATTTCAACAATGTTTTGTGAATTACGCCAAAAATTTCACATCATGTGCTAGGAATTTCCATAAGAAATCAACCTAATTTTTGGTATGTTTTCCACCAAAGATCTGGTATTTCTCCTACAAGTGCAAAATCGTAATCTTCTTTGTTACACGGAACCATGTGGTGTCGTTCAAATTTAACATTATCTACTGGCGGGTATGGCACCTCCATCCACCATCTTGCGGATATATTACTTTTATAAAAGACAATTTCATGTGCATCTTTTTCAAAGAAAACTGTGAATTTGGTATATGCTTTTTTGGAGCCTACAGGAAAATCACCGTATCGTTGTGCAACACCATCAATAAAATACCACATTATTTGAGCTATTAGTTGATGTTCTTTTAACGCTGAACCTTCTAAATAGCAGTTAAAAATTCCGATAGCTGTTAATTTATCACTTATACCTGCATATTTTGCCAATTGGCACATTTCATGATTGAAAAATCCGTTGGGTTGTTGGAAATGTTTTCCGCTAAAATCACTTGAGCGAATAGCTTGCAAATCAATTGATAGTAAATCTGTGTTGCGTAGCAATGGCTCAGCCACTTTGAAATCGGCGTTGAATTCACCCAATCGAACAGCATCGAAATACAATTTATTGAATAAATCTAATTGCGTGTGTTTCACTAAAGGTGTTTGGAAACCTAGTGTTGCATAATTAAATAAAAAACACGGCCTGTGCATTAATAATTTGTTGACGTATGCATCTTTTGAAATTTCTTCATCCGGTTCTCCTAGGTCCAACTTGTGATCGATACTCATGACATTAATCATTTGTTCCAATGCTTCGTAACCTTGATACATGGCATAGGTCAAGTCTTGTGAGCCACCAATTACTAATGGGATTATTTGAGCTTTCACCAACTCAGCAGTCACCTGTCTGATGGCGAAGTAAGTATCTTCTACCGTGTTTCCTGGAATAATATCCCCTAAATCGTAGAGGGGTATTTTCCAATTTTCACCAATAAATAATTGATAAAACTCATCTCGAAAGCGGAAGTCTTTGTTTGGTAAGCAATCAATCCCTCCATTTCGGTATTCTGGAACATTGAGTAAAGCAACGCCCCCTTTTACAAGTTCTGGGAAATTATTTTCTGTATGTGTAGCAATAACCGACCCAATAGTTGCATCGTTGTTTTCGCTTTCTGTAAGAACTGGTTGGAAATAAATAGAAATATCCTTCATGTACTCAATTTTGACAAAAATAAGTACACTAAGGTTATAAAATACGAAGGGTGAAAAATGTAATGAAACACGGAACGTGGATAACTAATGTTCCGTGCTGTTTACATTATTTTTTCTTTTTAGGAAATTTCTTTTTAGGGGCATTTTTTTCATCAGCTGCAATTGCCAAACATTCTTCTAATGTCAAGCCGTCAGCTACAGTACCTTTAGGTAATTTGAAATTGTCTTTTCCAATTTTCAAATATGGCCCATAACGCCCATTCAGCAATTGAACATCTGTTCGTTCATCAAATGCTTTGATTAACTTGTTTGCCTCGACTTCTCTTTTTTCTAGGACCAATTCAATTGCTCTGTCTAAAGTAACTGTCATTGGGTCGTCTTCTTTTTTCAAGGAAACAAATAATTTGCCTATTTGAACATACGGACCAAAACGACCAATGTTTGCTTTGATAACTTCACCTTCGAATTCACCAACAGTTCGTGGTAATTTGAATAACTCCAAGGCTTCATCAAGCGTAATTGTTTGAATCGACTGTGTTTTTAGTAAAGATGCGAAAGTTGGTTTTTCACCATCTTCTTTTTCATCACCTACTTGTATCATTGGTCCAAAACGGCCAATACGTGCAATGATTTTTTTATTTGAAACTGGGTGTATACCAAGTTCGCGTTCACCAGTTGCACGATCAGAATTTTCTAGGGTATGTTCAACAGAATCGTGAAAAGGCTTGTAAAATCCTTTCAACATTTCAGTCCAATTCATTTTACCTTGTGCAATTAAATCGAATTGTCCCTCAACTTCTGCAGTGAAATGGTAATCAAGTATGTGTTCAAAGTTTTCAATTAAGAAATCTGTAACAACCATACCGATATCGGTTGGGAATAATTTATTTTTTTCACGACCAGTAATCTCTGATTTAGAAGACTTTGTGATTGCGCCATTTGACAATTCAAGAACTGTAAACGCACGTTCTTCGCCCTCCAACTCTCTTTTTTCGACGTAGCCTCTTTTTTGAACAGTTGAAATAGTTGGTGCATAAGTTGAAGGTCGTCCAATTCCTAATTCTTCTAATTTCTTCACAAGCGAAGCTTCAACATATCGAGGAGCTGCACGCGAGAAACGTTGTGTCGCACGAATAAACTGCACATTCAATTGCTCGCCAACTTCAACAGCTGGCAACAAGCCTTCCGTTTCTGAAGTTGTATCGTCTTCATCATCGATAGCTGTTTCCAAGTAAACTTTTAAGAAGCCATCAAATTTGATTACTTCCCCTTTTGCTTGGAAAACTTCTTTCAAACTTTCGTTTCCGATTGCAATGGTTGTTCTTTCTAATTCAGCATGACTCATTTGAGAAGCGATCGATCTTTTCCAGATCAAATCGTACAAGCGTACCTCATCATTATCGCTCGAAGTAATGGAGTGTTGCGCAAAATCAGTTGGACGAATTGCTTCGTGCGCTTCTTGTGCGTTCGCACTTTTTGTAGCAAATTTAGTTGGGTTGCTGTATTGAGCACCGTAAGCGGCTTTTATTTCAGCTTCAGCAGCATTACGAGCAGTTTCGGATAAATTGACACTATCCGTTCTCATGTATGTTATTTGTCCTGCTTCGTATAAACGTTGTGCAACTTGCATTGTGCGTGAAACTGAATAACCTAATTTCAAACTTGCCTCTTGTTGCAACGTTGACGTTGTAAATGGCGCTGAAGGTGTTTTTTTAGCTGGTTTCTTTTGAACATCTAAGACGTTAAAAGTTGTGTCATTACAATTAGCTAAAAACTTCTCTGTTTCTTCTTCTGTTCCAAAATGTTTGCTGACATCAGCTTTGATTGCCTCTTTTCCTTTTAAGAATGAACCTGCAACGCGGTAAAAAGATTCTGATTTAAATTGTTGAATTTCTTTTTCGCGCTCCGCGATTAAGCGAACAGCGACAGACTGAACCCTTCCAGCAGACAAACTTGGGCGCACTTTTTTCCACAAGACTGGACTTAATTCAAATCCAACCAAACGATCCAATACACGTCTTGCTTGTTGTGCGTCAACCAATGGTAAATTTATTTCACGCGGATTATCAATTGCTTTTAGAATTGCTGTTTTGGTGATTTCGTTGAACGTGATGCGTTTTGTTTCTTTTTTAGCAAGATCTAGCGCTTCGTATAAGTGCCAAGAAATTGCTTCCCCCTCACGGTCCTCATCGGTAGCTAGCCATACAACTTCTGCTGCTTTTGCTAATTTCTTCAATTCGCTGACCAATGCCTTTTTGTCGGGACTGATTTCGTAGTTGGGTTTAAAACTGTTTTCTATATCAATTGCAATCCCTTTTGAAGCTAAGTCTCTAACATGACCAAAACTAGATTTCACAATGAAGTCTTTTCCTAAATATCCTTCGATTGTTTTTGCCTTAGCAGGTGACTCAACGATCACTAAGTTTTTGCTCATACTTCAAAAATTTATTGCGTTTGAAAAGATGTAACGCGGTGCAAAATAATCTATTTTCTAATCAAAAAACAAACGAATCGCTAAAATGAGTTGATATTTCATTCAAAAGACCCTACTAAAAGTAAGTGAAAAAAATGGTAAAACTAGCGTAACCTGTCGGCGTTAAAATTATTAGCGACTGACATTTTGACATCATTTGAATTAAATGTATTTTTGTGATTCAAAAAAATAAAGATGTTTGAAGAATTTGCAGCGAACAAAGTAATTGAAGAAGATAAACAAGGAACTGCCACTGTCATTGAAGGTGGAACGGGTTCTAAAAAATTATATGTAGAAAGCTACGGATGTCAGATGAATTTCTCTGACAGTGAGGTTGTTGCATCTATCATGGCAAAAGAAGGTTATGTAACTACAAAAAACGTAGAAGAAGCGGATGTAGTATTAATCAACACGTGCTCTATCCGTGAAAATGCTGAAACCCGCGTTCGTGTTCGTTTGAACGATTTCAAAAAACAAAAGAAAGCACAACCAAATTTAGTTGTTGGTATTCTCGGTTGTATGGCGGAGCGTTTGAAACAATCGTTGTTGGAAGAAGAACAATTGGTTGATTTAGTTGCTGGTCCAGATGCATACCGTGACTTACCAAATTTAATTGAAGAAGTAGGAACAGGTCAAAAAGCGGTCAATGTTTTGTTGTCACGCGAAGAAACCTATGCGGACATTTCGCCCGTGCGATTGGATAAAGGTGGCGTTTCCGCTTTTGTTACGATCACACGTGGATGTGATAACATGTGTTCTTTTTGTGTTGTTCCATTCACCAGAGGTCGTGAGCGATCAAGAGATCCAAAAACAATTGTAGAAGAATGTAAAAACTTATTTGATAACGGATACCGCGAAGTCACTTTGTTGGGTCAAAATGTAGATAGTTTCCGTTGGAACATGTCTAGTAAAGGTGTTATCAAAGATGAAAGTCAACCAACTACAGACTTTGCACAATTGATGGAAATGGTTGCACAAATTCATCCAGACTTACGCATTCGTTTTTCAACATCTCATCCAAAAGACATGACGGATGATGTGTTAAACGTAATGGCAAAATACGATAACATTTGTCCATACATCCATTTACCTGTTCAATCGGGTCATTCGTCTGTATTAGAACGCATGAATAGAGGATACTCGAGAGAATGGTATTTGAACCGTATTGATGCAATTCGCCGCATTATTCCTAACTGTGCAATTTCGACAGACATTATATCTGGATTTTGTGGAGAAACGGACGAAGAACATGCCGCAACCATTTCATTAATGGAAACGGTGAAATACGACTACGCCTACATGTTCAAATATTCAGAACGTCCAAAAACACTTGCAGAACGTAAGTTTACAGATGATGTTCCAGAAGCTGTTAAAGGTGAACGATTGAAACAAATCATTGATCTTCAGACAAAACATTCGAAAGAATGGAATGAAAAAGAAATTGGTAATATTCATCATATTTTAATTGAGGGACCTTCCAAACGATCTGATGAACACCTTTGTGGACGGAATGGTCGGAATGCAATGGTCGTTTTCCCAAAAGGAGACCTTGTGAAAGGTACATATACTTGGGTAAAGATTACTGATTGTACTTCTGCAACATTAATTGGTGAAGTAGTTGCTGCTCCACATTAATATTTGAGAAGGATGAATGTTCAACAAATAAAACAGCGCTTTGAAATTATCGGTAATGCTCCTGGATTAAACAGAGCATTAGAGGTAGCAATGCAGGTTGCTCCTACTGACATATCAGTGTTGGTTACTGGAGAAAGTGGAACAGGAAAAGAAATAATCCCCCAAGTAATTCATCAATTAAGCGCACGCAAACACGCAGAATATATTGCTGTTAACTGTGGCGCGATTCCTGAAGGAACAATCGACTCCGAATTATTTGGACATGAAAAAGGATCGTTCACCGGAGCAACAGGAAGCCGTCAAGGGTATTTTGAAGTTGCCAATGGAGGAACCATTTTTTTAGATGAAGTTGCCGAACTTCCCATGCAAACACAAGTTCGCTTATTACGTGTATTGGAGACAGGTGAATTTATTCGTGTTGGTTCGTCGAAAGTAATAAAAACAAATGTACGTGTTGTGGCTGCAACGAATGAAAACATGCATCGTGCCATTCAATCTGGTAAATTCAGAGAAGATTTGTTATATCGTTTGAGCACTGTTCCAATTTCATTACCTCCATTGCGTCAGCGCGAAGAAGATATTCATTTGTTATTCCGAAAGTTTGCTGCAGATTTTGCAGATAAATACCGCATGCCCGCAATTCGTTTACAACCTGATGCGATTTCCGTTTTAACAGCATATAATTGGCCTGGAAATATTCGTCAATTAAAAAATCTTGTTGAACAATTATCAGTTATTGAACAAAACAGGGAATTGAATGCTGCGCAACTATTACCTTACATACCCGCGGCTCCCGAACAATTCCCATCGGTAGTTGGCGCGCAAGAATCACGGATTGATGAACGTGAAATCATGTACAAATTTTTATTTGACATGAAAAGTGATTTGAACGATTTGAAAAAACTCGTTGTTGAATTGCTAAACCAACAAGGTGAATTTAATTTGTCAAACGACCAAATGGCTACTGTGAATCGTATTTACAGTGATATCAATGTTGGCGAACAGCGCATACTCCCTCCGGCAATCAATAAACCTGTTGAACAAGTTGTCAATTTTCCAACACCAGATAACGAGACGGAAGAATTTGAAATCCACGAAGAAGTGCAAGAATCGCTATCTTTGGAAAGTCGTGAAAAAGAATTGATTCAAAAAGCGTTGGACAAACACCGTGGGCGAAGAAAATATGCTGCCGAAGAATTAGGGATTTCAGAGCGCACATTGTACCGAAAAATTAAAGAATACGCGATTCCAGGATGAAAAAGTTGATTGCATTATTTTTTATGCTGCCTTTGCTAACTGCATGTTGGCCAACTGCTTTTTTATCTGTGCGTGACACCTCAATGCCAGAAGAATGGCGTGTGTTTTACATAGAACCACTTGAAATTACAACTGCAACAGCACCTTCCTCCTATCAAGCAAATTTATCGGAGGCATTGCGTACGAGTATTCAGAACAACACTCGGTTAAAGTTGGGTAGTAATTCCAATCAATCCGACTTAAAAATAGCTGGGGTAATTACCAACTACGCAACTAGTCCAATTGCTGTACAGCAAAACGACAATGCTGCAAAAAACAGGTTAACAATTTCGATAAATTTTACTATTCTTACACCAACAAAAGGATTAGAAGAAATAAAGTTCACCAGTTCACGATTTGCAGATTATGATTCAAATGAGCAATTAGTATCGGTAGAAAATCGACTGATTGAAGAGATAAATCAACAAATTGGACAAGATTTAATAAACAAGTTACTTTCAAATTGGTAAAATGAATTTAGATCAAATTACAGCATATATTGAAGATCCGAGTTTATTGGACGCTACGACTTTGCCTGTTTTGAAAGAATTGGCTGATAAACATCCCTTTTCTTCGATTTATTCGTTGTTGTATTTGAACGCAGTAGCTCGATTCAATTCAATTTCGTTGGATGCTGCGTTGAATGACCATGCATACCAATTAAATGATCGTAAAAAGCTGTATCAATTTATTCGTACTGATTTTGAAGCAATAGCCGATATTATTTCAACAGACAAGACAGACAAGGTCACTGAACATGTTTCTGCATCAACGACAATTGATATTACGGATCAATCAATAGAACTAATTCCTGAGCTAAAAGCTACTACAGTTGAAATTGAATCAATTGATGAGTCAGTAGCTGAATCAGTTCCTGAAATTTCTGAAAATAATTCTGAAGTAACAATAATTACTTCCGATGAATCTGAAATAATTGAAGAACAAATACCAACTGAAGAAAGCACCTTTGAACGAGAAACAAGTGCTCATTCATTAGAACAAGCGTATGTATTATCCGATAACGAATTCGAAGAAATAACGAAAGTTGAAGAAAAAAGTGAAGTTGTTGAAAAAATAAATATTTCAGAAAAAAGATCGTTTACGGCATGGTTAACTATTCAAAAATCAGAAAATACAACACCTGAAATTGCACAAGAATTAGTTGAAGAAAAGCAAAAACCAGCAAAAAAAGACATCATCGATCGCTTTATAGCTCAACAACCATCAATATCTCGCACAAAACAAGAATTCTTTTCACCATCACGAAAAGCAAAAGAAAGTTTGAGTGAAGATGCTTTGCCAGTGAGTGAAACTTTAGCTAAAATTTATGCTGCTCAAGGTAATTTTCCAAAAGCAATTCACGTTTATCATCAATTAAGTTTGAATTTTCCAGAAAAAAAGAGTTTATTTGCAGTCCAAATTGAAGAATTAAAGAAAAAAATAACTTTATAGCAATGTTAACAATCGTTTCAATCCTTATTATTTTAGCAAGTATCTTACTTGTAACTGTCGTTTTTATTCAAAATCCAAAAGGTGGAGGTTTATCTTCTGACTTTGGTGGGCAACAATTAGGTGGTGTTCAAAAAACGAATGATTTTGTAGAAAAAGCTACTTGGACATTAGCAGCAGTTATTATGGTAGGTGCAATTGCAGTATCTTCTATGATGAAGCCAGCTGTAGTAAAAGACAATTCAACGAAAGCAACAGAACAACCTGGTAAAGGTGCGCCACAAGCACCTGCAGCACCCGGTAAATAATTCATAGTTCAACACATTGAAATGTCAGTATGTCAGCACATACTGACATTTTTTTTGCATGTTACTGAAAAATTGTCGGAATTAGTGTTTGGCACAATCTTGGTCAATATCGGTTATCAAATTAACACAAATACATTTTTATATGTCTACAACATTTAAGCCTTTAGCAGATAGAGTTCTCATTGAACCTGCTGCTGCAGAACAAGTAACAGCTAGTGGAATTATTATTCCAGACACAGCAAAGGAAAAACCATTGCGCGGTAAAGTGATAGCAGTTGGCAATGGTAAAACAGACGAACCAATGAATGTGAACGTAGGTGATTTGGTCATCTTCGGACAATATTCTGGTACAGAAATTAAAATAGATGGCGCTAATTATTTGATTATGCGTGAATCTGATATTTATGGTATTATCGGTTAATTAAAAAACGAGAAAACATGGCAAAAGAAATTTATTTCAACGTCGAAGCACGTGAAAAATTAAAAAAAGGTGTTGATGCGTTAGCTAATGCAGTAAAAGTAACATTGGGTCCAAAAGGACGAAATGTTGTTATTGGTAAAAAATTTGGCGCACCGCATGTTACCAAAGATGGTGTAACTGTTGCAAAAGAAATTGAGTTAAAAGATCCAATTGAAAACATGGGTGCTCAAATGGTCAAAGAAGTTGCGTCAAAAACTGCTGATATTGCAGGTGATGGAACAACGACAGCGACAGTTTTAGCGCAAGCAATTATTACTGCAGGATTGAAAAATGTTGCTGCAGGTGCTAATCCAATGGATTTAAAAAGAGGAATTGACAAAGCTGTTCTTTCTGTCGTGAGTGATTTGAAAGCGATTTCGAAAGAAGTTGGTTCGGACAACGATAAAATCAAACAAATTGCTACCATTTCTGCTAACAATGATGAGGCAATTGGCTCATTGATTGCTCAAGCTATGAAAGTAGTTGGGAACGATGGTGTCATTACCGTTGAAGAAGCAAAAGGTACTGAAACTGATGTAAAAACAGTTGAAGGTATGCAATTTGATCGTGGTTATTTATCACCCTATTTTGTTACCAATACAGAAAAAATGATTGCTGAAATGGAACATCCATTGATTCTTATTTACGATAAGAAAATCAGCAACATGAAAGAATTACTTCCTGTCTTAGAACCAGTTGTACAAAACGGGAAATCGTTGTTGATTATTGCTGAGGATGTAGATGGTGAAGCATTAGCAACATTGGTTGTCAATCGTTTGCGTGGATCGTTGAAAATTGCTGCTGTTAAAGCGCCAGGATTTGGAGATCGTAGAAAAGCTATGTTAGAAGATTTAGCGATTTTAACAGGTGGTCAAGTTATTTCGGAAGAAAGAGGCTACACGTTAGAGAACGCAACCTTAGACATGCTTGGAACAGCTGAAAAAGTTGAAATCGACAAAGACAATACAACAATTATCAACGGTGCTGGAGCAAAAGAAAATATTCAAGCTCGTATCGGACAAATCAAGGCTCAGATGGAAGCTACTTCTTCTGACTATGACCGTGAGAAATTACAAGAACGTTTGGCTAAATTAGCTGGTGGGGTTGCAGTTTTGTATATCGGTGCTCCGACAGAAGTTGAAATGAAAGAGAAAAAAGACCGCGTTGATGATGCGTTAGCAGCTACACGTGCAGCAGTTGAAGAAGGAATTGTTCCTGGTGGAGGTGTTGCATTTATTCGTGCAATTGACAAGTTAGCTTCGTTAAAAGGAGTAAATGAGGACGAAACAACAGGAATCGCAATTGTGATGCGTGCTATCGAAGAACCATTACGTCAAATCATCGCTAATGCAGGTGGAGAAGGCGCAGTCATTGTTCAGAAAGTACGTGAAGGAAAAGATGATTTCGGATACAATGCACGTACAGAGCAATTCCAAAATTTATACGAAGCAGGTGTTATTGATCCAACAAAAGTAACACGTATTGCTATCGAAAATGCAGCGTCAATTGCAGCCATGTTATTGACAACAGAATGTGTCATTGCTGACGAACCTGAGGAAAACATGCCTGCAATGGGTGGTGGAATGCCAGGTGGAATGCCAGGAATGATGTAACAGTGGATTTATAGTTCTCTTGTTTTAGGACAAGAGAGCTTTCTCGGTCCTACTTCCCGATTTACTCGGATAGTCAGGAACGGCACTATATAAATGAGGCTCTTTATTTCGATAAAGGGCCTTTTTTATGAGAAAATAAAAACAAAATTGTAACTTCGTAAAAAAAATAAAATGGCAGACATTACAGTAACTATCATTGATCGTGAAGGAATTTCGCATGAGTTAATTGCACCTACAGATATGAATCTGAATATCATGGAGCTTTGTAAATCGTATGAATTACCTGTGAAAGGTGAATGTGGTGGAATGGCAATGTGTGCTACATGTCAATGTTATTTGGAATCAGCAACAGATTTACACGAACAGAGTGATGCCGAATTAGACATGTTGGATCAAGCGTTTTTTGTGAAACCAAATTCACGATTGGGCTGTCAAATTCCGATTACAGAAGAAATTGACGGTATCGTTTTGCGTTTAGCTCCAGAGGTGGATTAAAAACAGTAAATCAATCCAATACCTGCATTAAAAAACCCCCATTGTCTTCGCTGATTGATGCGCGACCAGATTTCTCGACCCGACATCCAAGCTGCTGTCTCTTCCATTTTTTGAAAGTTGTTTTTGTTAAATAAGTAATGTAATTGATAGCGAAAACCAAGAGAGAAAAGTAAACTTTTTGTGAGCGGATAATTCATTTTTAATCCATACATCATAACCAATCCTTTTAATTCTTCTGCGCGTACATCAATAAAATTTGCTTGCACATCTGCAGTTGAATAATTGGAAGTAGTGGTATCGAAATCAATTGCAGGATGCGTATTGGTAATTCTTGTAATACTGTAACCTAGTCCGAATTCAGTTGAAAACCCCACTGGCAATCTACTTTGATCTGAGGATATTACCATCTTAGGCATAATGACCAATTCATTTAAAGGAATATACGCTACTTTTGCTGTGATATTTTCTGTCACTAATTGATTCGATCCTGTCAACACGTATTGACGATTGATTTCATTATTTTTTAGTGGATTAAATTGGAAATTTCTTGTTAAAAATTCTAACCCATAACCTTTGTTTTCATTTTTTAATGCAGTTAATGAAATACTAAATGAATAATCAGGGATATTATAAGATGATTGTAAATTATTACTTTTAAGCACGTATCCTTTACTTTCCCCAAAAACATTTTGGAAAACAGGAAGTTGACCAATGAATTTATATTCAAATACCATTTTCTTGCCATAGAAACCTGATTCTTGAGCACAGACTACAACAGTGATGAGTATGAAAAAACCGAGTATAATATTTTTCATTTCTTTTGTTTTAATTGGTGGAAAATAGCATTTAATCGGGCATTCATGAATTTTCTTGTCGGTGGTTCAAAAGCGAAATACGATTCATTGACAACTAATTCTCCCTTTTTCAAATCAAGTACTTTAACCACATAATTTGAAGAAGAATTATTGAAAATCATTTTAGGCAAATAAAACACACCGATTGGAAAAAGGATGGAAAAAGCAACTAACTTTGGTACACTTATTTGATGTCTATTCATGCTTTTTAATTCCATGAACAACAATTCGTTTGTTCCATATTTTTTTCTCAAACTATCCAAAATCTCTGTATCAATTATAAAATTACCCGTTTCATTTTCGCTACGTTTAGCAATTGCACGATTGAAACTTGCTATTGCATTAAAATCAGCGGTCGTTAACGCAAAATGATCAGCGCGATTCAAATTGATTTGTTTGATATTTAGATCATCCGTTACCGATTTTGTAACGTCATAAAAAGTAGCTGTCAATTGATCGGATTTTTCAAAATTCTTTCTATTGTAGCGTTCCAATTTATTGATTTCAGGTTGTAACAACAAAACAGAATCCATACCAATGTGCAATTTCTGCTCGTATTCACTGACATAAAAATCGGTTTGTTCCTCATCAGTCATATCAAAAAACTCATCTGTTTCTGATTCTAACTCATCTACTCCTTCTGAAAAAGATGCGTATAATTTTAAAAACGATGAATCGACCATTAAATCTGATAAGGCATACAAATAAAACTTGGTGGAATCTATACCATTCTCATTATCAAAACCTGTTTTGCTGTTTTTTATTGCTTCGTATTTATTGTATTTTATTTGTTGTTGACCTACAGCTTTATTTATTGAATCTGCCTTGAGTTTTTCTTTTTGGAATTGAATAATTGCGTTGTTAAACGTTAGTTTTGAATAATTCTCTATATTAAAACTGGTATTAGCTGCAGATAATTCCACTGCTTTATTCCATAATTTACTTGCGATTCTATCCGTTGTATCTGATAAATAATTATCGCGAATAATCCGCAAACTCATGGTCATTTTTGAATCATGTGACAAACGACTATATCCTTGAGCAAAAACAGAAATTTGACCTTCGTATCCTAAATCATATTCACTGAACTCCTCCGATTCATCCGCATAATAATCATATTCTGAAAAATCTTCTTCCAATTCAAAATCGGTTAAATGAGAAAGCCAAATTTGTGATTTGCAATTTCTTAAAAAATGAGAAGTTGGAAATTGTTTCTCCAAAATATAAATGCCATACAATGCTTCAATAGCATTATCGTTGTAAACATCATTCAAAACAAATTCAAAACGACAGATATTTCGTACCTCTTCAAATGTTTGTTGATCAAAAGCAGACTTGTTTTCCCAAGCTGTTAACGAATCGATTTTTTGTTGAATTTCCTCTTTCCTTGTTGCAATATTTGGATGTGAAGCAAAACGATCATTGTAATTTTCCGCAGCAGAAATCTCTACTTTTGGTTTGTTAAATACCATTTCTGGAACATACATCCATTGATTGGTGAAATAATTTTTATCGAAGGCGATTTCTTCAAAAGGCAAATATGAATACAACAAAACATCGAATGTTTTTTCTATTTCAGCAGATGTATATCCTGCATCGTGCATGTATTTCACACCAATTTCATCTGCTTCAAGTTCATTTTGACGCGAATATTTTGAGAAAAATCGTGTTTTTTCTTTGTAGGAAAGTCCACTATTTGACGTTGAATAATCGAACATATCTATGACATGACCTTCACTGTAGTGTGCAATTTCGTGCCCCAGAACAAATGCTAATTGAGCCTCAGAAGTCATCTGAGCGATTAATCCAGTTGTAACGAATACCATTCCTTGATTGGTAGAAAAGGCATTTGCATTGTTTTCATTGATGGTATAAAAACGTAGTTTTTTAAAAAGAACACTGTCATTTTTCAGCAAGCGTTGAGCAATTGAAGTAATGTATTGACTAACAGGATCACCATAAGTTACGGATCCAGCATGCAATAATTCATCAATGGCATAATTTGAAAAAGTCAAAAACTCTTTGCGTTTTGCTGGTGTTAATTTTGCTAATCGTTGATCTTTTGTGTGTTTTATTTTGTGCTGAGTTGGCGTTGAAAAGTCTGCAGGAATAGTACCATGACTTTGCAACAATGAGTAGTGATCAAAATCAGTCTGACCCCAAATAGCAGTTGAAAAAAGTGCACTAATTAATAAAACGTAGTAGTTCATATTTTGTATTTATCGGGAATCAGACAAACGGGAATCGGATTCATTTTATGTGCATTTGCATTGTGAAAACGGGAATAAATCGCGAGTACTTCTTGTTGGCGGTTCGAAAGTTGTGTAGCATCTCCATTAAATTCCATCGCCCACTCTAATTCAGGATATGTCGCGCCAATTTGATCTTCATCAGAACGACCGTCTTCCCATAAACCATCAGTTGGTGGAGCTGTTTGTATGGAATCAACAATGGCTAATTGCTTTGCCAGTTGAAACACCTCAGTTTTGTGTAAATCAGCAATTGGACTGACATCTACTCCTCCATCTCCGTATTTTGTGAAAAATCCTACGCCAAAATCTTCCACTTTATTGCCTGTTCCAGCGACTAATAATTTATTCGCTTGCCCAACAGCATACAAAGTAGTCATGCGTAAGCGTGAACGTGTATTTGCCATTGCTAAAAAATCATTTTGAGCAACTTCTGGCAACGTTTTTTCAAGTAAATTAAACGAAGTTGTTAAATCAATGACAACTGATGTAACATTCTGAAAACGGGCTTTCAGCCAATCAATATGTTCATTTGCGCGATCAAATTCTGCTTTTGTTTGGCGAATTGGAAGCGTTACTGCAATTACCTTTAAACCAGTTAACGCACACAATGTTGATGTTACTGCGGAATCTACACCACCAGAAATACCAATGATATATCCATTAACTTGTGCTTTCTCAGCATATTCTTTGAGCCAGTTTGTAATAAATTGACTTGTTTTTTCACTTTCAATCATGCTCTTGTTTGCAAACGTCTAAAGTACGGTTTTTACTTTATTTGATAAACGAGTTATTTAAAATAAAATACCCACTTTCAAAAGAATTTGTTTTTGTCGTGCAGCTAAATTCATGTAATCATATCCATTAGGAGTCATCTTAAACAAACTCATGTTTTTTTCTTCGTCACCTGTTAGTGATTTGCCATAATGTATTGGAGTGATGCCATAATAAAAACCAAGTTCTGCAAAAAGCCATGTATCCCCTGTAAAATTCCATTCAGTACCTAAAGCCAAACCAATTGATGAGCGAACAAACAAGATATCACGAGCAGATTTCATGTCTGAATTTACTTGTGCAGTTTCGGAGAATCCAGGACCAATCAAAAACCCTTTATCGAATACACTACTACTCAATAAAAAGGACGATCGTGCTCCAAATTTACCATAGAACCGGTAATCGCCAACAGGTTTTGTGCGAAAAAGCAACATTGTAGGGATAGTGCCGTAAATCATTTTGTATTTTCTTTCAGTCAATCGATACAAACTTGAAATCTCGTTAATTTGACCTTTTTGAATGATATCAACATCGTTGTAATTGTAATACAATGCATTTCCAGCTGTTACTGCATACTTGATTGATTCAAAATCAAATTCCAGTCCTGTTGCTAAGGAAATTTTATTATTCAAGGGAAAATTCAAGGTCAAACCTACCGAGTTTACAACTCCTAGACCATTACTTTCTATTATTTTAGTGGTTGGTTTAGTTGTATTAACACCAAAATTATACGACAATCCTGCTTCAACTTGAGAATAAGATTTACCAAGTAAAGTAGTGAAGAGAAGTATTAGCCCAGCTTTTTTCATGCAGCAATAATTATTTTGTATCAAATATAATTCGTTTAGTTGAATTGAGAATGATTAATTTTACAAACAGAAAAAGAAACAGATGAAAAAGTCAACAATTATTGGATTAATTACCGTTCTCACAACAGCAATAGGCTGTTCACGCGATCCATTGGCAGTTTCAATCGATCAAAATCCATTAACGATCAATTATTATGCAGTTGATTCGTTATTGCAACAAGTAACTCCCAATAACGCGGCGGCCACTTTGAATGAATTAAATCAGAAAATTCCAGATATCACTGCGTATCAATTTGCATATTGCTGGCAGGTTGGACTCCCAGAAGATCCAGCAATAATTCAGCATATTCAACAATTTCAAGCATTGCCACATATCCAACGGATAGAAAAAGCGCTTGCCAAAAAATTTACTGATTTACCAAAAAGACATCAATTAATTACTGATGGTTTCAAGCGTTTATCTGTTCATTTTCCTTCTAAAAAAGCACCTAAATCAATCAGTTATTTGTATTCCAACTTTGCTGCAAGTGCTTTTTGTACCGAGACTGACATTGCAATTGGATTGGAGCGCTATTTAGGTTACACCTCACCTGTTATTCAATCATTGCCACCCAATCAATTTTACGAATGGATGAAAAAAGCAATGGATGATAAATTCTTGGAACGTGATGCTGTTTGCTCGTGGGTGATGACGCATTATTTTAATGAATTGAACGACGTTACAAATATTGAAGCAATTATTCAATGGGGTAAAATTTTATATTGCACCGAAGCAGCCTTTCCTGATTACCCAAAAGAAATAATTTTGCGTTATTCAACGAAAGACTATGCATGGGCAATCGAAAATGAACGTCCATTTTGGGACTATTTAGTGAAACAGAAATTACTTTTGACTTCCAGTGAAAAAGACCAAGCAAATTTATTGCGTGAAGCTCCATTTACTGCTGGACTTCCTGAAAAAGGACCGGATCGTTTGGGACAGTTTTTAGGATGGCGCATTGTACACAGTTACATGGAACAAAATGACATTACGCTTGATCAATTGATCAAAACACCTTACACAAAATTATTAACAGCATACGAAATTAATGACTAAATATTATGGAAGAAGTAGTTACAAAACAATCGAAAATTGAAATCAACGTTGGGTTAAATTCGAATAATTTACCACTTGAAATGCATTGGTCTGCAACTGACGGAGGTGTTGACAATCAGGCTGCACGTGCTGTTTTTCTTTCATTGTGGAATCCAGAAGAAAACAATACCATGAAAATTGATTTGTGGACAAAGGATATGTCTGTTGAAGAGATGAAACAATTTTTTCACCAAACATTGGTTACAATGGCAGACACGTTTGAACGAGCAACAGGAGAAAACCTCATCAGTGAAGACTTACGCGATTATTGCTTACACTTTGCAGAAAAAATGGACATCATGCCGAAATAAAAAAATGCCCGACTTATTCAGCCGGGCATTTTTTTTAGCAAAATTTTCTACTAAGATTACTTTACCAACGTCATTTCATCTACCAGGTGTTTCGCACCACAATAAATATCCATCACCCACAGTACATAGCGAATATCCACTACCACATTGCGGCAACGATTCGGATCAAAATAAAAATCGCTCATGGTACTTTCCCACGTACGATCAAAATTTAAGCCCATCAAGTTCCCATTAGCATCCAAAACTGGAGAACCAGAGTTACCACCTGTTGTGTGGTTTGAACCTGTGAAACACACCCATAACTCACCATTTTGAGCATAAGGCCCGTAATTTTTTTCTTTGTATAAATCTATCATTCGCGGTTGCAATTCAAAATCAGGATTACCTGTATTGAACTTATCAATCATTCCTTTTAAGGTTGTATGTTCTGTGTAAGCCATTCCATCTGTTGGAGCAGACCCTTCAAGTTGTCCGTAAGTAATGCGAAGCGTTGAATTAGCATCCGACCATTGATTCATATCTGGAAACATTTCGTGTTTTCCTTTTACAAATTCTTTTAAATGAGCAGTCATTGCTGCATTGTACTCCGCTGAAACTTGTTGCACTTGATCGCGCCATATTTTCCACGTTGTTTTGAAATGCGCATAACCAATATCTTTCGTTAATTTTTTCAATGATTTCTCATTAAAATGGGTTAAAAAATCTTGGAACTTTTCTTTCGAACTGAAAATCGACTTTTCGTACACTTGCTTGGTCAATTGTTCATTTGCTAGGGTTGGAATGACATAACTTGATCCCAAGTAATTTTTGAATTCGTTTGTAAGCACATCAAAAATAGCGCGGTCTGTTTCAAAATCGTAATCCTTATAAAAAGCATCACTTCCTTTTTTTAAAGCGTCGATTTTTTTCTGTAGCTCACCTGATTCAGTATATTTCGCATAGTTTGTTTCGATATCAATTAAGTTTCTACACAATTTGAAATATTCTGGCCCAAAAATGAGGTATTCTGCAAACAAGGCATCTAAGAAAACATAATTTCCTTTGTCAGTTACTAATTGATTCATTTTCGGAACCAATGCCGCGTAATTTTTCCATTCGTCTTTTGAATTAGCACGCGCCATGTATTCTTGTTCGAACTGTACTTTTAATCCAACAGCATCTAATTGTTTTAAACCGTCAATCTGTCCAATGTTTTTTTTCCAGGCATTTGCCAAACGTGCTTGCTTTGCCATGTACTGAATTCTGATTTTATCGGACGATTTCATTGCTGCATCAATTACCCCAATAGATTTTGTGCGCATTAAAATTTCCATTGGACGTTGTTTTTCAATGATGAAACGCAAATTACCTGAGGACAAATGTTGTTCTGTTACCCCTGGGAAACCATACACCAGCGTGAAATCGCCTTTTTTGCGGTCGTTAAAAGCAATGTTTAAATGTTTGATTGGTTGGTAAGGGACATTCGATTCGTTGAAAGCTGCTGGTTTGTTATCTGCACCAACATAAATGCGAAAGACAGTAAAATCACCAGTGTGTCGTGGCCAAACCCAATTATCGGTATCTCCACCAAATTTCCCAATTGAACTAGGAGGTGCTCCAACTAAACGAACATCGAGGAAGACTTCTTTGAGCATTAAATAATAGCTATTTCCGTAATCAAATGCTTTTACTTCGGCTTTGAAATGTGTTCCACGCGTTGCATCATCAACTAATTGTTGCATGTTGCGTTGCATGATTTTAGCTATTTCAGTGCCATTTTCAACACCTTCCAAACCAAAATTCATTGCTTTAGTTACATCATCTATTCGTACAATTCGAGTTGCTGTCAACCCAGGATTACTTAATTCATCCTTTAGTGTTTGTGCCCAAAATCCATTTTTCAAGTAATCATGAGCCTCAGACGAATGCGCTTGCACTTGTCCTAACCCACAATGATGATTTGTCAAGACGAGTCCTTTGTTAGAAACCAATTCAGCTGTACAACCACCGCCAAAATGTAGAATAGCATCTTTGAACGACGCATTATTCACCGAATACAAATCTGCAGCCGACAATTTCATGCCTTTTGCTTTCATATCTGATTCAAATGCAGCTAATAACGATGGAATTAACATGCCTTCTTCTGCACGAAGAACAGTAAAACACATTAGAAATAGTAAACTGATAATTTTTTTCATTTTCACATAATTTGGCTCAAATATACCAAATGGAACCCATGAATCATTGTTGATTTGAATCCTTTTTAGCATTTTTGTGCTGTGGAATTTTTTAATTTAATCTTTCGACTAGGTGTTGTCCTAGCAATCTTCAGTTTTATTTGGGGATTTATCAAAATTGGTTTAACCATTTTGCGTGGTGGAATGCCGCTTTCTGCTCCCATGAATATTGGAATCAAAACACTTCAATACCTCTTGTTAGCTGAAGTTACAATCCTTTTTTGCACTTCGGACAATGGTGATTACCTAGCAGAAGCTGTAACAACTGGATTGATATTATTGATGTATTTCATTGGTAAAATGCAAAATCAGCGGTTAAAATTCATGATGGTGCAATTCCAAGGGCAAGGACTAAATGTTCCAAATAAGCCAAATATGAAAGCTGAATTAGGCGTAATTATCTTGGCAATGGCATTGTTTACTTTTCTTGTCGTTAATCCTGTGTTTGCAGATAATCAAATTTCTAATTGGTTTTTCACAAGTATTAAGGATATAGAAACAACTCCCGTTTTCGGATTCATTTTTGGGATCGTAGGATTTTTCTTCAGTTTGTCAATCATTTTCCGAATGGTCAATTCGATTTCGATGATTTTATCTGGAAAAGCTTTTGAGAAACAAGCAAGTGAAGAAACAAACGAACAATCCGATAAGTTTGATGATTTCGAGGAAATCAATTAATCTGTTTTAATAACTCTCCTACTATTTTTTGTATTTGAAAAACAATCGGTTGATAATCGTCGTTTGAAATAACATAATCAGCAACAGCTATTTTTTCACTTTCCGCTAATTGATTCGTCAAGCGCATGTTGATTTCATTTATTGAAATTCCGTCTCTTTTTTGAATGCGTTGGATTCGTTGTTCCAAAGGAGCGGTGATAACTATTAAAGCATCAAAAAGTTGGTACGCACCTGTCTCTACTAATAAAGCGGATTCTTGAAACAACAACGGAGCTTCCTGTGTGTCTGCCCAATCGTTAAAATCATTGCGCACGACAGGGTGAACTAACTCGTTAATTTTTTTCTTCAATTGGGAATTTGAAAATAGTTTTTCAGCGATAAATGAACGATTTAACTTGCCAGCTTTATAGGTTTCATCTCCTAACAAACGAGTCAAATCGGCAACTAATTGCTGGTTGTTTTCCATCAACCATTTTGCGCGGTCATCAGAAAAATAAACAGGATATCCCAATGCAATGAGGATTTTTGAAACCGTAGATTTACCCGTTCCAATTCCACCTGTGATACCTATTTTAAATTGCTTCATTACAACGAAGGTAGTATTTTATCTTGTTATACTTGAGCCATTAATAACTAAAAAAAGTAGTTTGAATGAGACATTTCATTATTTTAAACTACTTTTGCAACAATGGTGCATTTAGAAGAAAATAGTGAATGGTTTGCGACTTGGTTTGATTCTGAGTATTATCATTTGTTGTACAACAACAGAGATGAAAACGAAGCAAGCGATTTCTTAGCCTTATTAACCAAGCAACTTACAATTCCAGCTGATGGTCATGTGTTAGACCTGGCTTGTGGCGCAGGTCGTCATTCACGTGTACTTGCACGCTTGGGTTACCGTGTTTCCGGTTGTGATTTATCGAAAAACAGTATCGATCAAGCTAACAACAACGCACTACCTGGTACAGATTTTTTTGTGCACGACATGCGTAATCAACTTCCTGCAAATTATTCAGCTATCTTTAATCTGTTCACCAGTTTTGGTTATTTTGATGATTTATCAGACAACTTAAGCGTTTTAAAAAGTGTGGAAAGTGCGCTTGACGATGACGGCGTTTTTGTGCTCGATTTTATGAACGCAACGAAAGTTATTGCACAATTAAATCCGAGCGAAATTATGCAGCGTGGTGAAATTCACTTCAACATTTCGCGCGAAGTTGTCAATCAACGTATCGTAAAATCCATTGCCTTTGAAGCTGAAGGAAAATCCTATCATTATGAGGAAAAAGTACAAGCTTTGCAATTAGCTGACTTTGAATTATTATTCGAAAAAGCTGGATTAAAAATCACAGCTCGTTACGGCTCATACGCATTAGCACCTTTTTCAGCTGACGATTCAGACCGTTTAATTTTAATCGCACGAAAAGCATGATGCAACTACTTATCAATAGTTCCTTGCTAGTACTTTCTGTTGTTTTAGGCGGATTGTTAGTTGTGATGCTCGAAAAGAGAAATCAACAAAAATTAATCAAATTATCGTTGGCTTTCAGTGGCGGATTTTTATTAGCGATCGCTTTTACGCATTTTTTACCTGAATTATATAGTGAAAACTCCATTTCAATCGGCGTTTGGGTGTTAATCGGTTTTTTGGTGCAGCTTTTATTGGAATATTTTTCTGGAGGAATTGAACATGGTCATATTCATGCGCATGCCAATAAAAAAATCCCATACATGATGTTGTTTTCGTTGAGTGTTCATTCATTTATTGAAGGAATGCCTTTGGCAAATAACCACCATGCAGGTCACGAACATATTGGTGGCGGACATCAAGAATCATTATTATTAGGAATAATCTTACATCAATTACCCGTTGCAATTGCCTTGATGACCTTGTTTCGAAAATCGTTGCTAACACAAAAAACATCTTGGATATTATTGATTCTGTTTGGTTTGATGACTCCACTTGGTCTGATCACAGGATATGTGTTAGAAGTCCGTGAAACCTTTGCTTACATGGATTTATTGCTTGCAATTGTTGTCGGAATGTTTTTACACATATCTACAACAATCATCTTTGAAACGAATGAAAATCACCACTTTAATTTCGCGAAATTAATGGCTATTTTAATGGGAGTTGGCTTAAGCTTTCTATTGATTTAAAGTCGTTGACGGATTAAATCCTCCAAACAATCAATGAAACGCGGGTGATCATTTGAACTAGGAACCAATTGTACTTTTTCACCGCCTTGTTCTTCAAAAATCTCTTGGTATTCTCCACCAATTTCAATTAAGGTTTCCAAACAATCTGCAACAAAAGCGGGACTAAAAGCTAGGACGCGTTTTGCACCTGCTTTTCCCCATTGCTCAATGATTTTATCCGAAAAAGGTTCCAACCATTTTTTATCCAAGCGCGATTGAAAACTTACAGTGTATTGCTCTTCTTTTAATCCTAATTTTTCAGCTATCAAGCGTGTTGTTGCATAACAAGTCGCTTTGTAACAGAACTTATTGTGGTCATTTACTTCGAGCTCACATGGTTGATCTTGGCACAAACCATCGTCATAAACTTTATCCACTTGGCGTTCTGGTAAACCGTGGTATGAAAACATGATACGGTCGTAAGACGCAATATCAAACTGTTGTGCGCGATCAACAATTGAGTCGATGTATCCAGCGTGATCATAGAATTGTGAAATGATTTTCACTTCAGGAATCACCCACCATTTTTTGATGATGTCCATTGCTTTGTCCATTGCTGATCCAGATGATGCGCTTGCATATTGTGGGAACATTGGAATAATAATCAATTGGTCGTAATTTGCATGGCGCATTTTCTCCAATACACTTTCCATGGAAGGATTTTGATAACGCATGGCCATTTCAACAGTGACATTTTCAGCGCCAAAACGCTCTTGCACTAATTGCACCACTTTTTGCGTGTGACTTAATAGTGGAGAGATGCCATTGCTTAGATCCCAAAGTTCTTGGTAAATCTTAGCTGATTTTGGTGCACGAAAAGGCGCAATAATACCTTTAACCAGTAAAAGACGAGCAAAATAAGGAATATCAATTACTCGTGGATCCATCAAAAATTCACGTAAATAACGTGCTACATCTTTTCTTTTTGGACTATCTGGAGTACCTAGTTGTACGAGTAAAACGCCTGTTTTTTTTGCTGTCATTGCTAAAGTTTCTATTGGAACAATTGAACAGAATAAAAAGTTCAATAAGTTAAAAAAGGAGCGAATAACGCCCCTTTTAATAATCGTAATTTTGTATCTTAAATATGTAAAGCTCTGTTGTCAGTTGCCGCTAATGCAGCTTCTTTCATTGCTTCAGAATATGTAGGGTGACCATGAGAGATGCGTGAAATATCTTCCGCAGAAGCTCTAAATTCCATTGCGGTAACAGCTTCCATGATCAAATCAGCTGCACGAGCTGCAATCATGTGTACGCCAAGAATTTCATCTGTAGTCGCATCCGCTAATATTTTAATAAATCCTGCTGTATCCATTGATGCGCGTGAACGACCCAATGCTTTCATCGGAAATGATCCTACTTTGTAAGCAATTCCAGCAGCTTTCAGTTCTTCTTCTGTTTTACCAACAGCAGCTATTTCTGGCCATGTGTAAACGACACCCGGTATTAAGTTGTAATTGATATGCGGTTTTTGTCCAGCAAGTTGTTCTGCAACAAGTACACCTTCTTCTTCTGCTTTGTGCGCCAACATGGCGCCACGAACTACATCACCAATTGCATAGATGTTTGGAACAGCAGTTTGTAAATGATCATTGACGTCAACTTGACCTCTGTTATTAACAGATAGGCCGATATTTTCTAGACCTAAACCTGCAGTATATGCTTTACGTCCAACGGCAACCAAACAATAGTCAGCTGTCATTTCAACCGTTTCCCCTTTTTTATTTAATGCTGTAAGTTTCACACCTTTTCCAGTGTTTTCAACTTTTTGGACTTGGTGTTCCATGTTGAATTTGAAACCTTCTTTTTTCAGAATTTTCATGAATTCTTTTCCCAAAGAAAGATCCATTGTTGGTAGGATTGTTGGTGCAAATTCAACCACTTCGATTTCAGTTCCGAGACGCGCATAAACAGAACCCAATTCCAAACCGATAACTCCACCGCCAATGACAATCATTTTCTTTGGAATTTCTTTCATTTTCAACGCTTCTGTAGACGTAATGATACGATCTTTATCAGGCTCCATTCCTGGGAAGAAATTTGGTTTTGAACCTGTAGCGATAATTGTGTTTTTTGTTGAAATTGTCGTTTTATTTCCTTCGCTATCGCTTATTGCAATCGTGTTTTTATCAACAAATGAACCAACACCTTGATAAACAGTAACGTTGTTTTTATCCATTAGGAATTTGATACCGTTACATGTCTGAGCAATGACTTCTTCTTTACGCGCAATCATTTGCGACAAATCAGCAGTGACATCACTTACTTTGATTCCATGTGCTGCAAAGTTGTGTTTTGCATTAAAAAAATGCTCCGATGAGTCCAATAATGCTTTTGAAGGGATACACCCAACGTTTAAACATGTTCCTCCTAAAGTTGGATATTTTTCAATCAATGCGGTTTTCATTCCTAATTGCGCACAGCGAATAGCAGCAACATATCCACCAGGACCTGAACCAATAATCGCAACATCAAACGTACTCATAATCTTCTTTTCTTAATTCGCGCTAAAGTTAGCTATTAATTTAAAAGAAACAGAGATGAAGTGCACAAAAGTCGTTAAATTGCTATAGGAAATTACAAATCGAAAATATGTTTTTCGGCATGATAACTAGATCGAACAAGCGGACCACTTTCAACAAAGCGAAAGCCCATCTCAAGACCAAGTTTTTCATATTTTTCGAAACGTTCTGGTGGAACGAATTCGACGATTGGCAAATGTTTCGGTGTTGGTTGTAAATATTGACCCAACGTTAAAATATCGACACCAACTGCTCGCAGATCTTGCATGGTTTCGATGATTTCCTCATCTGTTTCGCCCAAACCTAACATAACGCCCGATTTTGTGCGCATTCCACCTTTTTTGAGGCGAAACAACACTTCTAAACTACGGTCGTATTTTGCTTGGATACGGACTTGTTTGGTCAAGCGACGAACAGTCTCTAAATTATGTGATACAATTTCAGGAGCTACATCGATGATTTGCTGTAAATTTTCCCATTTACCAGCGAAATCAGGAATCAAGGTTTCCATCGTTGTTCCGGGACTTTGGTGGCGAATTGCATTCACTGTTTGCACCCAAATACCAGCTCCTCCATCTTTTAAATCATCGCGATCAACAGACGTTATCACCGCATGTTTGACTCCCATTGTTTTGACAGAATGCGCGACTTTTCCTGGTTCAAATTCATCCACCTCATCTGGTCGACCTGTTTTCACCGCACAAAAACCACACGAACGCGTACATATATTCCCTAATATCATAAATGTTGCAGTTCCTTCTCCCCAACATTCACCCATATTCGGGCAACTACCACTTTCACAAATGGTATGTAATTTATGTTCATCAACTAACGATCTAACTTTTTTGTAGTTTTCACCAGTAGGCAATTTCACACGTAACCACTTCGGTTTTTTGATGCGAATATTGTTGTCGTTTGTTGTAATTTCTTCTGACATATTTTTTCCAATTAAAACCGTACCTTTGGCATCTGATTTTATTTCAACACAAAAGTACAAAGAAGCACAATAACAATGGCAACTTCGATCGTAAAATACCTTGGCAATTTGCGCACATCGTGTACGCATGTTCAATCAGGTACTGTTATTCATACAGATGCTCCAACTGATAACAATGGAAAAGGCGAAAAGTTTTCTCCTACTGATTTGGTTGCGACTGCTTATGCTTCGTGTCTATTAACCATCATTGGTATTTACTGTCAAGAGCATGGTTATTCTTTTGAAAAAGGCGAAGCAACTGTTACTAAAATAATGGCCAGTTCACCAAGAAGAATTGGTGGGTTGCAAATAACAATTGATTTATCAGGAAACGGTTGGGATGCTCCAACAGCCGAAAAAATAATCAGAGCAGGAAAAGCATGTCCTGTTGCAAAATCAGTACATGCAGATATGGAAATAGAAATGACATTCAATGTATAACAAAAAAGATAACCGCGAAGACCGCGGAAATGACTTTGGTCGTAGAGATGCTAATAATCGTTCATTTGAGCGCAAACCAAAAGAAGATCCGGAAGATATAATTTATGGTATCCGTGCCGTAATCGAAGCCGTAAAAAACGAAGTTGAAATCAATAAAATCTTAATTCAAAAAGGAATTGATAAAGATTTGTTTGAAGAATTGCGCACAATATTAACTGGTAAAGATTACCAATTACAATTTGTTCCAATTGAAAAATTAGCAAAAATTACGGCAAACAATCACCAAGGTGTTATTGCATTTACATCACCTGTTGAATACAAAAACATTGAAGTTTTGTGTGATCAATGGCTTGCTGAAGGAAAAGAACCGTGTATTTTAGTCTTAGACAGAATCACAGACGTTCGTAATTTTGGTGGTATCGCACGAACAGCAGCCTGTATGGGCGTTGATGCGATTTTAGTTCCATCAAAAGGAAGCGCTTTGGTCACTGCTGATGCAATCAAAACATCTGCTGGAGCACTTCATACAATTCCTGTTTGTAAAACAGATTTATTGAAAGACAGTCTTTTTTACTTGCAACAAACTGGATTTCAAATCGTTTCGTGTACAGAAAAATCAAAAATTAGCGTTGAAAATTATTCGTTCTTTGGACCAACAGCTATCATCATGGGTTCTGAAGAAAATGGAATCACGAATGATTTATTGAAAATGTCTGATGCACGTTTGAGTATTCCAATGGCTGGAAACATTTCTTCGTTAAATGTTGGTGTGGCAACAGGAATGGTGTTGTACGAGCGTTTGAAACAAGTAAAAGCTGCTAAATAAGCTCGTTTTATCCTACAATCGGTAAGAGATTAATTACTTCGGGTAACTCATTTAAGGAACGGACGCGTGGAACATTTCGTTCTTTTTTGAATTTTATTTCAGGATCGAAATGAATTGCTGTCCAATTGGCATTTAAAGCACCAATGATATCGGCTTTGAAATCGTCCCCTATCATAATGGCGTGTTGCGGTTGGCAATTTGTTAAGCGTTGCGCTTCCTGAAATATTTCGCGGTGCGGTTTGGTGAAGCCGATTGATTCAGAACTAAGTACTACATCAAAAAACGAGCTCAATCCACTAGTTGCAAGCTTCACTTGTTGTACTTCATGAAAACCATTCGTTATGATGTGCATGCGGTAATCTTGACGCTTTAATTCAGTCAAAGTCTCAATTGCACCTGGAAATAGCGCTGTTTGTTTGGGCGACATTTCTATGTAACCATCGCTCATTTTTTGCGCTAAGGCATGATCATTGATCCCATGATGTGCTAACGTTTCTTTGAAACGATTATCGCGTAACGCTTCTTTGGATAATTTTCCTTTTCCATATTGTTGCCATAAAGTAGCATTCACACGTATGTACGTATGGTGAAAGTGCATGAAATGTTCTATCGTATCGCCTAAACTTAACGACTCATACAAGTGCTGTAACGCCCGTTTCGAATTCGCTTCAAAATCCCAAAGCGTACGATCTAAATCAAAAAAGAGTTGTCTGACTTTCATTCGAATAAAAAAGCGAGCCCATAGCGAATACTCGTTGTAACTGCACCATTAAATAAAATACCTGCTAAAATTAATGGAAACGTCTTTTTTTGATGTCCAAAAAACTTAGCTGCAATAATAGTTCCTAAAGGAATACCCAAAAAAAATGGTGCAAAAAATGACAATCCAACAATTCCCAAACGGTGTTTGATGCGTACAATGAACTTATTCATACGCGTGAATTTCTTTTTCGTTTTCATTGGAATACCCGACAGTTGCGCTGCTTGAAGCTTTGCCTTGTGTTTTTTAACCGCTAATTTCAAGAAATACTCACTTGCAAAGTAAAAGAAGACAGCACAAACAATTGCTCCTGAAACTGCTGCTGCATAGGTTTCAAGTGCGGATAATCCCAAAGTTGGCCCACCAAAAGGTGCAAACATAAACTTGACCATTGCCAAAGAGAAAATGCCAAAAAAAGCTGTCCAATTCATCCTTTATTTTTTAATTAACATTTAACACCAAAAGCCAAATCACCTGCATCACCTAAACCAGGGACAATGTATGACTGAGCAGTTAATTCGCGGTCAATTGCACCAACCCAAATAGTTACATTATGAGGCAATACTTGTTTTAAATATGCCAATGCTTCCGGAGCAGCAATGGCGGATACAATGTGAACATGAAGCGGATTTCCTTGTTGCAACAATGCTTTATAAACAAGGAACATGGAACGACCTGTTGCAAGCATTGGGTCAGAAATAATAAGTGTCTTACCATCTATTGCAGGAGCAGCCATGTACTCGACGTGTATTTCAAAATCCTCGGCTGTTGAATGTTTGCGGTAAGCCGAAACAAATGCATTTTCTGCTCGGTCAAAAATTGCCAACAAACCTTGATGCATAGGAAGTCCAGCGCGTAAAATAGTTGCTAAAACAGGTTGTTCTGCAAGTACCTCAGCATGAGCAACTCCTAGAGGTGTAGTAACTTCTTTTGTAGTGTAGGTCAACTTTTTACTGATTTCATAACCAATAATTTCAGCCATTCGTTCCAAATTTCTTCGAAAACGCATCGGATCTTTTTGAATGACTACATCACGTAATTCGCTCAAATACGTACTGAAAATTGAGTTTGTTTGACTAATTACTTGTAACATGCGCTAGAAAATTAACACCGAAAACACGAGGTATTTGTGCTCACGGATAACTTTTGCAAATAAACGCATTATCTTTTCAATCGACAATCGTTTTATTCGCCAACTTTTGTGAAAATTGACAGTGTTTTACCATTAAAATACCATAGTTAAGTTTAATTTTGCACTATGTCGAAACAATCGAAATTAGATACACAGGTTTTTAAACGATTAATGAAATTTGCTTGGCCTTATAAACGCCTGGTAATCATCTCATTTTTCTGTACCATTTTTCTTGCTGTCGTTAGTCCTTACCGACCAAAATTAATTGGAGATATAGTTCAAAAATATATCGTTTCAGAACAAACAAGAGATGTAAATTTATTCTTCTTTTGGACAATGATTGTGCTTGGAATGCTCTTCTTAGAGGCAATCCTACAATTTTTAACCACCTACTTTTCAAATTTATTAGCTCAGTCGGTTATTCGCGATATCCGGAAAAAAGTATTTGCACACATCACCTCGTTTCGCATGCGTTATTTTGACAAAAATCCTGTTGGAGGTTTGGTCACTCGGGTCGTATCAGATATAGAAGCGATTTCAGATGTTTTCTCATCAGGATTGATCGATATTTTGGGTGATTTGTTAATGCTCATTATCATTTTAATTTTCATGTTTTTGGATAATTGGAAGTTATCACTACTTGCGCTGATTCCAGTTCCAATACTGATTTTTTCGACACGCATTTTTGCCAAAGCGATGCGTCAATCGTTTCAACTGGAAGGCTCAGCGGTTCACCGATTGAATTCATTTGTACAAGAACGCTTAACAGGTATGAACATTGTTCAATTATTTGGTCGCGAAAAAGAAGAATTAGCAGGATTTGTTGCTGCAAATCAAGAACACAAAAAAGCACATATCAGCGCTGTGTGGGCGTTTTCGATTTTCTTTCCAGTTGTGGAATTACTCAGTTCTTTATCCATGGCGTTTATCATTGTTTGGGGAGCTTTTGAGATTTTAGCTATTGACCAGCGCGACGAACGAATCTTTGGAGAAATATTGAGTTACACCATGTGGATAGGAATGGTTTTCCGACCAATCAGAATGCTTGCTGATAAATTTAATATCCTACAACGAGGAGTTGTTCGTGCAAAAAACATTTTTGAAATCATCGATACACAAGAACATGTTCAATTAACAGGTGATGTAACCGATTGTGACTTTCAACAACCAATTGTATTCAAGGACCTTTATTTTTCATACACCGATGAAGATTGGGTATTGAAAAACATTCAATTAACCATTCAGCCTGGAACAACGGTAGCATTTGTTGGAGCAACGGGTGCTGGGAAATCCTCTATCGTGAATTTATTAGGGAGATTTTACGAGTACCAAAAAGGTACGATTCATATAGGTACACACGAATTGCGCACCTTGGAAATGGAAAGTCTTCGTAAAAACATTGCGATTGTTTTACAGGATGTCTTTTTGTTTTCAGATACAATTCACAACAACATTACGCTTGGAAATGAATCCATTACAAGAGAAGAAGTTATTGCTGCTGCAAAAGCTGTTGGTGCACATGAATTTATAGAAAAATTACCTGAAAGCTACGATTATCAAGTCGGTGAACGCGGAGGTGTTTTATCTGTAGGTCAACGCCAATTATTAGCTTTTATTCGAGCTTATGTGTACAATCCACACATCTTAATTTTAGACGAGGCAACTTCTAGTGTTGATAATGAATCAGAGTTAATGATTCAACAAGCTACAGAGCGTTTAACGAAAGGAAGAACATCCATCGTTATTGCGCATCGTTTATCGACAATACAAGCTGCAGATTTAATAATTGTGTTGGTCAAAGGAGAAATAAAAGAACAAGGTTCACACGACGAATTGATGAATTTAAATGGCTATTACAAGCGCTTATACACCATGCAATTTTCTAAAATATGAATCAAATTGGACTAAAGATTGGTGGTGTTCCCGAACATTTCAATTTACCTTGGCGCTTAGCCATTGAAGAGGGGAAATTTGCTGAAATTGGACTCGATCTTCATTGGTCGGACATGAGTGGAGGAACTGGTCAAATGATTCGTGGTTTGGAAAGTGGATCGTTAGACGTTGCCGTTTTATTGACTGAAGGAATTACCAAATCTATATTACAGGGATTAAAAGCAAAAGTAATCGGCGTTTACGTGGTGACGCCATTATCTTGGGGAATTCACGTCCCTTTTGATGCCGACTCAATCACTACAAGTAACGATTTAAACAACCAATCTTTTGCAATTTCTCGCTACGGTTCTGGTTCACAATTGATGGCATACGTCATGGCCGATCAACATGGATGGGATATTGAACAATTATCATTTAATGTAGTTGGTGATGTTTATGGTGGTCTTTGGTCGTTAGCACAACACGAATCCAGTGCTTTTCTTTGGGAAAAATACACCACCTATCCGTTCGTAGAACAAGAGAAATGTAAATATATTGGTGACGTTGTTACCCCTTGGCCTTGCTTTGTTGTAGCTGTTAATGATACCATTGCTTCAAAATATCCAGCATTATTAGCAAACATGTTAACCGTTGTTCAGCAACGAGCGAGACAAGTGAAAAATGATTCCGATACTGCAGCAGTTATTGCATGGAGGTATAATTTACAGCTGGATCAAGTTAAAAAATGGTTAGCAGAAACTGATTGGAATTACGATGGAACTGCTTTTCCTTCAGCGTTTGAAACCGCAACCAATTACCTAAAGAAATTACAATTGATTACGGAAGAAGAAAGTGAAAATTGGCACTTAAAACTGTTTGGCTATTAAGCTTCATTAATTACATGCGTTTCATGCTACGTGCATTTTTTCGAACACTTTTTCGAGCAGCTTTTGATTGATTTTTCCAAAATGCTTTTTTTGCTTTTTTCTTTGCTTTCTTATCCGCTTTTGCTGCTTTAGCACGCTTTTTCATCAAATCTTTCTCAGCTTGTTCAACAGATTGTCCCGCTTCGTTTTTACGCACCAATTGACAACTTGCTAGATTAAAAAGCAAACACAATAATAGTATCTCAAAAATCGTTAGTAACTTCATCGAGTGAAACTGATTCAACGCAAGTTATGAAATTATCTGTAGTATTTGGATTAATTATTTTTTTGTTTGCTTCTTGTAACAAAAACAAGAATCATCCGATTGCAAGTATTCCATTTGACTTTCAAATAGATTTAACATTACCAAGTTACCAAGATTTGAATGGTGTTGGAGGTTGGGCTTATGTGAATGGTGGCATCAAAGGAATCATCGTTTACCGCCAATCGACAGATGTTTTTGTAGCATGGGAAAGACAATCTCCAGAGGATCCGAAAAATGTTTGTGCGACCGGTTTAACGCCAAATAGTGCCAATTTCTTGCAACTAGAGGATCCTTGTTCGGATGCTGTTTTTTCCCTTTATGATGGTTCTCCAATTGCAAATTCTGATTGGGGATTGCGCCAATACAAAGCGGAATGGTATGGTGGGAATATTTTGCGCTTGTATAATTAATATTACTAAAAATAGTTACCTTGGTATTTAGTGGTAAAGCTACAGCTTTACCCAATTGCTAATAAAAAAAAGAGGCTGCCTAAATAGACAACCTCTTTTTAATACCTGCTATTGATTAATAACGGTAGTGTTCTGCTTTGAAAGGACCTTCAACAGCTACACCAATATATTCAGCTTGATCAGGACGTAATGTCTCTAATTCAACACCAATTTTCGCTAAATGCAAACGAGCAACTTTTTCGTCCAAATGTTTTGGTAACATGTAAACGTCGTTGCCGTAGTTTTTGTAATTCGCCCAAAGTTCTAATTGAGCCAATGTTTGATTTGTAAATGAATTTGACATTACAAATGATGGGTGACCAGTTGCACAACCTAAATTCACCAAACGACCTTCTGCAAGAATGATGATTTCGTTTCCATTTACATTGTAAATGTCCACTTGTGGTTTAACCGTATATTTTGTTGACCCAAAATTTGTGTTCAACCATGCCATATCGATTTCATTATCGAAGTGACCGATATTACAAACGATAGCTTTGTCTTTCATTTTCAAGAAATGAGCACCTTGAACGATGTCTTTGTTTCCTGTTGTTGTAACAATGATATCTCCTAAATGAACAACTGAATCAAGGCGTTTTACCTCAAATCCGTCCATTGCTGCTTGTAATGCACAAATTGGATCGATTTCAGTAACGATAACACGCGCACCAGCACCTTTTAAAGAAGCTGCAGAACCTTTACCTACATCACCATATCCACAAACTACAGCAACTTTACCAGCCATCATAACATCTGTAGCACGACGAATTGAATCAACTAATGATTCTTTACAGCCGTATTTGTTATCGAATTTTGATTTTGTAACTGAATCGTTTACGTTGATTGCAGGCATAACCAATGTTCCATTTTTAACTCGCTCGTACAAACGGTGAACTCCAGTAGTTGTTTCTTCTGATAAACCACGGATACCTGCTGTTAATTCTGGGTAACGATCAAATACCATGTTTGTTAAGTCACCGCCATCATCCAAAATCATGTTCAACGGTTGTCCATCAGAGAATGCGAATATTGTTTGTTCAATACACCAATCAAACTCCTCTTCGTTCATTCCTTTCCATGCATAAACTGGAATTCCAGCAGCAGCGATTGCAGCAGCAGCGTGATCTTGCGTTGAGAAGATATTACAAGAAGACCAAGTAACTTCAGCTCCCAATTCAACCAATGTTTCAATTAAAACAGCAGTTTGAATAGTCATGTGTAAACATCCTGCAATACGTGCACCTGCCAGTGGTTTAGCAGCACCATATTCTTCACGTAAAGCCATTAATCCTGGCATTTCAGCTTCCGCTAATTTGATTTCTTTACGCCCCCAATCTGCAAGACTAATGTCTTTTACTTTGTAAGCTGATTTTTCTGTTGTATTGCTCATAATAATAAATTGCGAATTTTTTAAGTGTGCAAAGGTAGGAAAGAACTTTGTCAATTAAAAATTTATTCAATAACAACAAAAAAAGAAAATTGTTTGATGATTCGGAATTAATAAAATAAATCCTGCATAATTCTCCCTTTTCCGGTATTAAAACGGAAATGCAATAATTCTGCAATTGTTGCAGAAATGTCTATTTGCTCATAAGCAGCCGCCAAAGTAATATTCTTTTTAAAATCGGGGGAAAGTGCAAATAATTCTATATGACGACAACCTTCACATCCGTCACCGTGACTAATAAAACCATTAGCCACTCCATTCAAATGCCGCCCATGGTCGTTGGTCACAAACAATGTTGTTTTATTCTTGTAATTCGGACTGTTTTGTAAGATTTTCCATATTTCACCAACATATTTATCGGTGTTTTTTATCGCTTGAATATACCGTGCAGAATCTGCTGCGTGTCCATAAAAGTCTGGATCTTTGAAATTGATAATCAACAAGTGTGGTTGCTGATTTAATAAAGCTACTTTAATATGTTCAAAAGTAAGTGAATCGGAGCGGTATCCTCCTGTCCCATTTCCATTGACACCGCAATCGATGGCTGGTAAATATTTATTGTGATACTTCGGATTGTTGCAATTGGCTAAAACATGTAGTTTATCTTTTGATGCTATGATACTGCATTTGTCAACAAAAGACTGATTGGATTTTAACCAAATTTGAAGAAATGAAGGATTTGTTGGAAATTGCGTCCCATTATTAGCAATGTTTTCGTAATTGCCTGTACAAATCGCGCTATGTCCAGGATTGGTGAACGTTGGTCCATTATTACGGAATGTTGAAATCAACACTCCTTCTTGTAACAAGCTATCGCGGACAGGGATATTGCTGTGGTTTACTTCTCCCCATGTTTCTGAATACCTAGGTCCATCAATTACTATAACAACTACATGCTTTGTTTTATACGCATTCGTGTGAACTTTTTGATTGCAAGAAAGTAGCAATAGAAGCGACCAAAATAAAGTAGTTAATTTTAACATGAGGAACTATTAAAAGTCTAAGGTATAAAAAAATCCCTCTTTTCAGAGGGATTTCACAACAATAAAAACAAAGTAACAATCTTTGTTTTAAAATAAAGCCAATTACAAATTTGCCAATGCTTCTTTCACAAGTTCAGCAACACGTTTTCCGTCTGCTTTTCCTGCTAATTTTCCAGAAACTGGCCCCATTACCTTACCCATGTCTTGCGGACCAGATGCGCTTACTGCTGCAATTTGCTCAGCTATTGCAGCGCGTACTTCGTCGTCAGACATCATTTTAGGTAAGTATTCTTCAATCACTTTTGCTTGCGCCAATTCATCAACTGCTAAATCTTCTCTGTTTTGAGCTATGTACAACTCATAGGTATCCATGCGTTGTTTGTGTAATTTCAAAACAATTTTATTTTCAGCTTCTTGACTTACTTCACCGGTACTACCGGCTGTTGCCTCAAGTAAAAGTTTACTTTTTATATCACGCAATGCTGCCAAACGCTCTTTGTCTTTCGCAAGCATTGCGGTTTTAATATCTTGATTAATTCTTTCCGTCAATGACATATTAATCTACGTTATCGTGTAAAAATGAATTATTCGTTCTTAATCCTTCGTTATCCGATAAACCAAAACGACTCACGCGTTGCTCATCACTTTTTATGATATTTTCTAAGTGAATGTTACGGCGCGCAAAAGCAGGCTCATCTTCCAATTCTTTCAAACCTTCTGCTTTCTTCAACTTGTTGTTGTATTGTGCTAAACGCTCCATACGCTCTTGATTTCTGCGTTGCATTTCATCTGCACTCAACGGAGTACGAGCAGTTTGGTGTAAGCTGTCTAAGCTGTTTTTAGCTTCTACCTCATCTTCTAATTCGTGACGGATGATTTGAGGAGCTTCTTCTCTTGGTGCAACAACTGTCGGTGTTACCAAAGATGGTTCCTCAGCTATTTCCCAATCGAAATTAATTGTTTGCGGTTGTTCGTTAACGATTTCAGCTTTTGGAGCTACTTCAACAATTGCTTCTGGCTGAGCCTTCATAAAAGGTTCCGATTCAATTTGTTGTGTTGGAGCAGTCAACGGAGCTTTGATTTCATTTTTCGCTTCTTCCTCCAAAGGACGAACGGTACGAGCAGGTGCTTTTTCAAAACCAGTAACTGGAGATGAATTAAATCCTGTTGCTACCAAAGTAATGCATAATTTATTACCCAACGATGGATCGTAACCATGTCCCCAAATAATATCAGCAGTAGAACCTGCTTCTTCTTGAATAAAGTCAGTTATTTCACCGATTTCATCCATTGTAACTTCTAAATCACCGTACGTGATATTTAATAAAATATACGTAGCACCTTCGATGTTGTTGTCATTTAACAACGGAGAGTTTAATGCTTCTTGTACTGCGTTCATAGCGCGACCCTCACCTTCTGCACTTGCAGAACCCATGATTGCAACACCTGAATTACGCATTACTGTATTTACGTCATTGAAATCGACATTGATAGCTCCTGTACTTGTAATAACGTCTGCAATTCCTTTTGCAGCAGTAGAAAGCACATTATCTGCCATTGCAAACGCACTTGCTAATGACATATTACCACCAACTTCTCTCAAACGCTCGTTATTGATAACTAATAAGGTATCAACACTTTGTCTCATTTCTTCTAATCCTTCCTCTGCTTGTTGACGACGACGACGTCCTTCAAAAGCGAAAGGTACAGTTACAATACCAACTGTAAGGATGTTCATTTCTTTTGCAACTTTTGCAATAACAGGAGCGGCACCTGTTCCAGTTCCACCACCCATTCCTGCAGTAACGAAAACCATTTTCGTGTTGTTGCTTAAAAAATCACGAATCTCATCGATGATTTCAACGGCTGAATTTCTCCCAATTTCAGGAATAGCGCCTGCTCCTCTTCCTTCTGTTAAACTTGGTCCTAATTGAACTTTTAACGGAACTGGAGAAATGTCTAACGCTTGTCTATCTGTGTTACAAACGATAAAATCTACACCTTTAATTCCTGAATCAAACATGTGGTTAACGGCATTGCTACCTCCACCACCAACACCAACTACCTTGATAATTGATGAATCTCCTTTTGGTAAATCGAATTCCATTTTTGCTTTATTTTATTATTGTTGTTGTTAGTTCAATTTGTTATTCTTCTTCAGCGAAGAAGGTTTTGCTTTTCTCAAATAATGTATCAAAAAATGATCCTCTTGTTTTAGAATCATGATCTTTCACTTTATTCTTGTTGTTTTTCTTTTTAGCTGCTGGAATGATGACATCATCAACGATTTCATCTTCTTTTTCGAATCCTTTTAATACCAATCCAATTCCAGTTGAAAAGGCAGGGCTTTTGATTGCTTCAATAGTGTTTGTTGATGCCAAATGTTCTGTTGGCAAACCAATACGTGTTGTGATACCCGTCATGTACTCAAACAATTGCGTCACATGTTTTAACTGAGAACCACCTCCAGTAACAACAATACCACCAATCAATTTTTTCTCGTATCCTGAATTAGCGATTTCATAATGCACGTGCTCTATGATTTCCTCCATACGCGCTTGAATGATGCTCGCTAAATTGCGCAATGTAATTTCCTTTGGAGCATGACCACGTAAACCTGGAATACATACTACTTCTGTTTCCAAACTTTCAGAAGCTAAAGCAGAACCGAATTTAACTTTCAACGCTTCTGCATGTCTTCTCAAAATAGTACATCCTTCTTTGATGTCGTCTGTGATTACGTTTCCTCCAAATGGAATGACCGCAGAATGACGAATAACGCCATCGTGGAACAATGCTACATCTGTTGTTCCTCCACCGATATCTACCAAACAAACACCTGCTTCTTTTTCTTCATCACTTAAAACTGCATCGGCTGATGCAATTGGTTCAAGAATGATGTCGTCTACTGTCAAATCAGCCTTATTAACACAAACTTTGATGTTTTTTGCAGCATTAATTTGACCAGTAATAATATGGAAATTCGCTTCTAAACGCACACCCATCATTCCAATTGGATCGATGATTCCTTGTTCGTTGTCAACGATATACTCTTGTGGTAACACGTGAATGATTTCTTCACCTGGTGGCATTAACAATTTATACATGTCTTCAATCAACGCATTGATATCAGCTTGCGTGATTTGTGCATCCGCATCTTTACGTGTGTAAATACCTCTGTGTTGCAAACTTTTGATGTGCTGACCAGCAATACCAACATTTACCACGCGGATTAACAAATTGTTATCGACACGATCTTGCGCTTCTTTTACAGCCAACTTAATCGATTGAACCGTTTTGTCGATATTAGAAACAATACCTCTAGAAACACCCAACGACTCACTTTTACCCATTGAAATGATTTCAATTTTACCATGTTCGTTTTTCGTTCCTACCAAACAGGCAATTTTAGTAGTTCCAATATCTAATCCAACAACAATCTTTTTTGAAGACATACGCTTAATTTATCTTTATTTCTATGTGTAGGAATTTGAAAAATCCCGTTTTCGTTCATGCTGAAAATTTTCATTCAGCATAACTACAAACATACGTGTAATTAAGACACATTTTGAGGTGAAAAGAGAATACTTTTCAAGGGGTCATTGTTAATAAACTCGGCTGTATAAAATCGGCTGTATGTCAACCTATTAGTGGGATACAGGCTGATTTTGATCAATTATTTCTGGTACGAAATTTCGTTTTTTACAAACTACTTGGTTTTTGTACTTCAAATTTATTTGATTGTATTTATTCCAACCTTCAAAAGGCAAACCTTCCTGGTAAAATATTTTCAACTTATTTAATTTTGCAACGACATCCTTGTTTGAATTTGCCGTACCAAAAACTATTTCGTGATTACCTACTTGCGGAATCAAAATGAAGTCTCCCCATTTGTCGCGTTGTACTTGTGCAATTTGTGCTTTTAAAAAGGGATCTAACGCAATGTATTTCGCTAAACGGTAAATTTCATCACAGTTTTTTCTGTTTCTCAATCGCTCGTCTTGTTCAATTTGTTCTACCGTCAGTGTATCACATCTGTCGACTATATTTCCTGAAAACACCAATACACGCGCTGTAAAATTAGGTGATGTATTCATTTTAATTCCTTTTGAATCGATATAAAAACTTTCTCCAAAACGGTTAAAAATACGTGCATAAGGTTGTCTAACTTTCACATCAACACACCAAATTCCGCCAAATCTTTTGTAAACTGCAACCGATTCCACTTCGTGCATTTTTCGAATGTAGCGCTCGATTGCGTGCGTATTCAACTGCTCCATTGTTTGGCCTGAATAAACCAAATGATCAGTTTTCAAACGTTTTAATAATTCACTTTCAGTTAAAAATGCATTTTCATCAACAACAGAAATTGCTATGATTGGTTGTTGAGCAGTAGCTTCCTCCTGTTGTTTTCTTGCTAAGTACAAAACAACGAAAACAAGCAGTACAACTATTGCCCAAAGTGCTATTTTAAGTTTTTTATTCATGGTCATTACGTTCAAAAATAGCTGATAATTTCGGGACAATTCGGTCTATGTCGCCTGCACCAATTGTCAAAACAACTTGAGCGTCTGTTGATTCAGCCCAAGTGACAACTTCTTCGGGTAAAACTAAGCGCGCTTTGTTTCCAATTGCAGTAACCAAGACATCACTTCTAACTCCTTCAATCGGTTCTTCGCGGGCTGGATAAATGGGCAATAGCAACACCTCATCTAATTTACTTAATTCTGCTACAAAACCATCAAAAAAGTCCTGAGTTCGCGAAAACAAATGCGGCTGGAAAATTCCTGTAATTTTTTTATTCGGATACATCAAGCGCACCGATGAAACAAGTGCTTCAATTTCGGTTGGGTGATGAGCGTAATCATCAATGTAAACGAAATTTGGCGTGCGAACGTGGTATTCAAATCGTCTTCTGACACCTTTGAAACTTTGTAATCCCGCTCTAATCTCTTGTTCTGATAAACCAAGTTGGTAACACATCGCTACTACAGCGAGAGCATTTTCCGCATTGTGAATTCCAGGCAACCCTAATTCAACAGCTTTCCATGTACCAAAAGGACCAGTGATATTCATTAAAAAACGTCCGTTTTGCGCTGTTAAATCTGCTCCCGAAACAGTTGCACTTGATTGATTTAATCCATAAGTTACTGCTAGAAAACCTGTGTTGTTTAATGGTAAATTATGTTTGTACACCAACACTTTTCCTGCGTGTTTGTTAGCGTATTCCTGAAAGCTTTCATAGAATGCTGCTGGTGTTCCATAAATATCGAGGTGATCAGGATCCATTGCAGTAATGATACTTGCAAACGGTGATAAGCGCAAAAAAGAACGGTCAAATTCATCCGCTTCAACAATGGTATATTCGGCTGAAGGATGAACCAAAACATTTGAATTCAAATTTGTTGCAATGCCTCCCAAAAATGCTGAACATTTTGTTTCGGACTGATTCAAAACATGCGCCAACATGGTCGATGTTGTCGTTTTTCCGTGAGTTCCAGCGACCCCAATTCCTTTGCTTGATTGAGTTATCAATCCCAATACTTCGCTCCGTTTATAAACAGTATGTTGTTGTTGGGTGAAAACCAATTCTCCAAAGTTTTTTGGAATGGCTGGCGTATACACGACAATCGTTCCTTCAATTTCGTTAAAAGGCGTTGGAATGTTTTCTCCTAAATCGTCAAAATGAATAGCAATACCTTCTTGTTGTAATAAATCAGTTAATGGGGATGGTGTTTTATCGTAACCAGCAACTGCAAATCCTTTCGAGAAAAAATAGCGTGCTAATGCGGACATACCAATGCCGCCAATGCCGATAAAATAAAACCGTTTTACACCTTCCAACTGATTCATTTGTTTACGATTTCTGTAATGATTGAAACAATATCTTTTGTTGCATTGGGCAAGCCCATTTTTTTGATGTTTGCAGCCAATTGCTCACTTCGTTCATTATTAGTCAACAACAATAAGACCTCTTGAAACAAGGTTGTTTTCGCAACATCATCTTTCACTAAAAGTGCAGCATCGTTTGCAACTAATGCCAACGCATTTTTGGTTTGGTGATCTTCAGAAACGTTTGGTGAAGGAACGAGAAATGTAGGCTTACCAATTAAACATAATTCTGAAATGGATAAAGCACCAGCTCGTGAAACAATGCAATCAGCTGCTGTATATGCTGCATCCATTCGTGCAATAAAATCACACAAATAAACTCCTTTGCACGGTTTTTCGTTTAAAAATTCGCGCATTTGAGCATGGTAAAACTTACCACATTGCCAAATAATTTGATATCCTGCATCGGTTATTTCTTGTAAGCTAAATTGAACTGCTTCGTTCAACGTGCGTGCCCCCAAACTTCCGCCAATGACTAATATTGTTTTTTTCGTCGGGTCTAAACCGTCAAAAAATGAAAAAGCTGTTGTTCTATCTAAGGTTATTGTTGCTAATTCAGAACGAACAGGATTTCCGGTTAATCTAATTTTATCTGCTGGAAAAACTGTTTCTAATCCATTGTAAGCTGTGCAAACACGCGCAACTTTTTTAGCTAGCAAACGATTTGTTTTTCCAGGAAAAGAATTTTGTTCTTGAATGACTGTCGGTATATTAAGTTGTTGCGCCATTTTCAGTGTGGGACCACTTGCGTATCCTCCAACACCTATTACAACTTGAGGTTGATGTGTTTTAAGAATTGCCCGTGCTTTCCACAAGCTTTTGATTAATTTAAATGGAAGAAAAAAGTTGGATAAACTCAATTTACGTTGAAATCCTACAATCGGCAAACCAATAATTTGATAACCTGCAGCAGGAACTTTTTCCATTTCCATTTTGCCTTCAGCTCCAACAAATGTTATGATAGCTGATGGATATTGTGATTTAATTTCGTTGGCAATAGCAATAGCGGGAAAGATATGTCCACCCGTTCCACCACCAGATATTATAACGCGTTCTATATTTTTCATGCGTTTTCCGTATTAATTTTATCGTCGTCAGAAAGTTGTCTACATGCAATACTCTGAACAATTCCGATTGAAATACAAGCCATAATCATAGCAGAACCTCCCATCGCTAAAAAAGGCATGTTTTGTCCAGTTACAGGGAAAATTCCAGTACAAACCATCATGTTAACCGTGGCCTGTGACAAGAGCAATATTCCGATACCAATACACAAATAGGTTTCGAATAGTTTATCCGATTTAAGTGCAATCCGCATTATTCGGTAAAACAAAATAAGGTAAAACAAGATAAGGAGTATTGCAGCAATTAAACCAAATTCTTCTACAAAAGAGGCGTAAAAAAAATCGGCGTATGCTTCTGGAATAAACTCTTTGACCTTTCCTTTTCCAATTCCTTGGCCTAATATTCCTCCTAAGTAAATAGCTTGTTCGGCATTGTTAGCTTGTAAATTACCTGCAGCATCAATATCTGAGTTGCCCTCTAATTTATTATTAAAACGATTCACCCATGTTTCATAACGTGGAAGAATGTTTAAATCGGGTAATGCTTTGTGAACGCCAACAATCAAGAAGAACAACAAAACACCTCCAGCAATGACCGAAGTTAATTTTATAATTGGTACGCGTCCTATGAACAAAAGCGTGAATGAAATCATGAATAAAATTGCTGCCGTTGAAAAGTTATCTTTAACAATCAACCCACATATAACTATAATCGGCAACATAACAGGAAAAAAACCTTCTTTCCATTTATCTAATAATTCACGTTTTTTATAAAGTAGACGAGACACGTAAATGATCAATGCTAATTTCGCGAAATCGGACGATTGAAAGGTAAGACCAACAAAAGGGATTTTCACCCAACGCCCTGCTTCGTTCACTTTTGTTCCAAAGAACATGGTGAAAACGAGTAACACAACAGATCCATAATAAATGATTTTGGACAATTGCGAAATGTATTTCGGATCTTTTTTATGAATCCAATACATGGATAACACCGCTAAAACGATGTAAACAAAGTGTTTGAACAAATATTTGAAAGGAGTACCACCTTCCATTTTCACTAAAATCGGTACAAAACTGTAAACGGACACCAATGAAAAACCAAGGAGAATAAGCGTGATAACCCAAATTACCATGTCGCCTTTGAAATATTTGCGTAAAAATTGAATCATAATTGCTTAGCTGTTTTTACAAATTCATCAAATTCGATCAATTTTGTTTTCCATTCATTTCCTGCAGCAATAAACAACACAATGTGCCTTTCGCATTGATTTATACGCAACAAATCAATGGTAGCTGCTACCGATTCTGTAGCCGAAAAATGAACCAAATCGACATTGATTGTCGGATCAAGTTGGTTTGTTGGTTTGTCGTACTGAGCAATCCACTGCACCAATTTCAATGTTTCGCTATCTACGAGAGCAATCTCGTTTAACACGTGGAAAGGTGCAAGTAAAAAAACTGGAAATGGAAAAGCACTCAAGGTTGCAGTAAGTTCGTAAACAGATGGATTTACCCAGGTAAACACATCCATTCCCCACAATTTACCAAGCGGACGCAACGATTGGTTTTCAGCATTTTTAAGTGCTTCAGCGCGTGCTTCCAACAATGAATTTTCAGTTATTTTACGTTTCAATTCCATCGATGGAAATTATAATGAACGAACTGCTTGTTTGAATTGGTTTCCTCTGTCTTCATAGTTTTCAAATAAATCAAAACTAGCACAAGCTGGAGAAAGTAAAACTGTTTGGTCTTTTTTCGCTAAGCGGTAACCAAAAGCGACAGCTTCCATTGCAGAATTTGCTTCAACTATTGTTTCAACAACATCTGAAAATGCTTCGATGATTTTTTGATTGTCTTTGCCCAAACAAATGATTGCAGTAACTTTTTCTTTTACCAATGCTGTTAGTTCGGAGTAATCATTGCCTTTATCAACACCACCAACGATCCAAACAGTTGGTTGTTCCATGCTTTCTAAAGCAAACCAAGTTGAATTGATATTTGTTGCTTTTGAATCATTGATAAATTCAATACCGCAAACTTTTGCAACGAATTCTAAACGGTGTTCTACGTTTACAAAATCCATCAAGCTTTCGCGCACAACTTCTTTGCGAATATCTAATATTCTTCCTGCTAAACCTGAAGCAAGGGAATTTTGGGTGTTGTGACGACCCTTTAATGCTAAATCGTGAATTGACATAGTGAATTGATTGTTAAAATTTATTATGAGTTGTTTGTTTGCTGTGTATGCACCTTCTACCACTTCCTTTTCCATTGAAAAAGGCAAAGCTTTTGGTGTCAGAGTTCTTTTTGCTATTTCAGATACTATTGTTGCATCGTCTGCATTGTAAATAAAATAATCGGCTGCTGTTTGGTTATTTAATATTCTGAATTTTGAATCAACATAATTTTGCATGACATAGTCATAGCGGTCCAAATGATCGGGTGTAATGTTTGTCAAAATGGCAATTTCTGCTTTGAAATCAGTCATGTCATCCAATTGAAAAGAACTCAACTCAATCACATAATAATCATGGTTTTCCAACGCGACTTGTTTTGCCAAACTATGTCCAACATTCCCTGCTAATCCAACATTCAAACCTGCTTTTTTAAGCATGTGGTGAAGCAACATGGTTGTAGTTGTTTTACCGTTGCTACCAGTTATACATACTTTTTTAGCTGTTGTGAAATATCCGGCAAATTCAATTTCAGAAACGACACGAATACCTTTTTCACGGACAGCTTTCATTACGGGAGACTTTTCAGGGATCCCAGGAGACTTAATAATCAAATCTGCTGCTAAAACACGATCCATTGAATGTGTTTCCTCTTCCCACGCTAATCCAAATTGAATTAATTCAGCCTTGTAATCGGTAGCTATTTTGCCAAAATCAGACACAAAAACTGTTGCACCCAATTTTTGTGCAAGAATTGCAGCGCCAACACCACTTTCGCCAGCGCCCAGAATAACCACTATTTTATTTTGGATAGTCATTATCGCAATTTCAATGTTACGATAGTTACTACTGCTAATAAAACCGCTACAATCCAGAAACGGGCAACAATTTTAGCTTCGTGCAAACCTTTTTTCTGATAATGGTGGTGTAACGGTGCCATCAAGAAAATACGTTTTCCTTCACCAAATCTTTTCTTGGTGTATTTGAAATAACCAACTTGTAAGATCACAGACAGGTTTTCAATTAAGAAAATTCCACACAAAACAGGAATTAATAATTCCTTGCGGATTGAAATTGCAAAAACAGCGATAATACCACCTAGGGCTAAACTTCCGGTATCACCCATGAAAACTTGTGCTGGATAGCTATTATACCAAAGGAATCCTACGCAAGCACCGACAAAAGCAGCAATAAAAATCACCAATTCCTCTGCGAAAGGAATGTACATCACATCCAAATAATCCGCAAAACGAATGTTCGAAGTGACATAAGCCAAAATAGCCAGCGCAATACCCGCAATGGCACTTGTTCCGGTCGCTAATCCATCTAAACCATCGGTCATGTTTGCGCCATTCGAAACGGCAATTACAACAATTATCACAAATGGAATGAACAACAACCAACCATATGATTTATCGATATCTCCAATTAACCAGTTGTAATTAAATTCATTGTTTTTGATAAACGGAATAGTTGTCGTCATGTCTCGTGTTACAATCCATTTTGAATCGTCGTCTTTGTGATCCATTGATTGCACGTGTTGGTGCGAAACAATTGCTTCGCCAGCTTGTAATTTGTAATCTGCAGGAACACGTTTGTGAACTTGTACATCCGGATGGAAATACATGATTGAACCGACGATTATTCCAACCCCAATTTGTCCAACAACTTTGAATCGTCCTTTTAATCCTTCTTTGTTCTTTTTGAAAACTTTGATGTAATCATCGATAAATCCGATAGCCCCTAACCAAACAGTAGCAAGTATCATTGTGATGACATAAACATTGTGTAATTTGGCAAACAACAATGTTGGGATCAAGATAGCAGCTAAAATGATTAAGCCCCCCATCGTTGGCGTTCCTTGTTTTTCAATTTGACCAGACAATCCCAAATCGCGGACTGTTTCACCAATTTGTTGTTTGCGTAACAAAAGAATCAACCGCTTTCCAAAAACAATTGAAATGATTAATGATGTGATCAGTGCCATGGATGCTCTGAACGAAATGTAATGGAATAATCCCGCTCCAGGGAAATCTAATTGTTCCAAATAATCGAATAGATACGTCAACATTATTTATCGAGTTTAAAAAAGTAATTTTTCACTATTTCATAATCATCAAAAGGATGTTTCACCCCATTGATATCTTGGTATTTCTCGTGTCCTTTTCCCGCAACTAGAATGATGTCTTCTGGTTGACTTAAGGCTACAGCAGTTTTTATTGCTTGATCGCGGTCAAGAATCGAAAGGACTTTTGCACGTTGATGCGCTTCCACCCCAGCCTCCATTTGATTCAAAATCAGTTGAGGATCTTCTGTTCGTGGATTATCGGAAGTCAATATGACCCGATTACTCATTTCGGAAGCGATTTTTGCCATTTCTGGACGCTTCATTGCGTCACGGTCACCACCGCAACCAACTACTGTAATGACTTGTTCGTTGCGCGTACGAATGTTTTCAATTGTTTTTAAAACATTCAACAAGGCATCTGGTGTGTGTGCATAATCCACTATTGCAATGGTTCCTTTGGTACTTTTCATGAATTGAAAACGCCCATCTACTGATTCCAATTGACTTAAGACCGTTAAGACTTCTGTTTTGTCCGAACCCAACAATTGACTAATTCCAAAAACTGTTGCTAGGTTGTATGCGTTAAAATCACCGATTAATCGTGTCCACAATTCAGTCCCATTAATCGTAATTAATAAGCCATTGAAACTATTTTCCAATACCTTCACCATAAAATCAGCATGTGACTTCAATGCGAAAGTTGCCACATTAGCTTTGGTATTTTGTACCATTACTAATCCGTTTTTATCATCGCTATTCACCAACGCATGAGCTCCTTTTGCCAATCCATCGAACAAGCCTTTTTTAGCTTTTATGTATTCCTTGAAAGTTCCGTGGTAATCCAAATGATCGTGTGTGATATTTGTGAAAGCAGCAACTTTAAAATTCAAGCCAGCAATACGGTGTTGCGCCACAGCATGTGAACTCACTTCCATGAAACAGTACGAACAACCTTCTGCTACCATTTCAGCTAAGAGCGCATTCAACGAAACAGGATCTGGTGTTGTATGTGTAGCTGGAATTGCTTCTTCACCAATTAGATTAACTACCGTAGAAATTAAACCCACTTTGTAGCCGAGTTTTGTGTACAAGCGGTGCAATAACGTAGTTGTTGTTGTTTTGCCATTTGTACCGGTAACACCGATTAATTGGATGTCATTGGAAGGGAAATCGTAAAATGCGTGAGCCATTTCACCCAATGCTTGCGAAGTCGAAGGAACAATGATTTGTGTAACTGTAGCTGGTAGCACTTGTTTTTGCTCAACAACAACACAAATACAACCTTGTGCGACAACTTGTTGAATGAATTGATGTCCGTCAACTGTTGTTCCTTTAATTGCGACAAATGCATTGTTATGAGATGCTTTACGTGAATCAAACACAAGTGCATCAATAGCACAGTCATTCGGACCTATCCAATCAACTACCGCTGTATGTTTTGCTATTTCGTTAATTAATTTCATTCCAAAACAATTTCAACTAAACCTCCTCTGTATGCTTCTGTTCCAGCTTTGATCGATTGTGAAACAACCTTTCCTCTGCCTCTTAAGAAAACATGCATTCCCAATCGTTCAATCAGATAGACTGCATCTCTTGCTGCTAATCCAACTACGTTTGGAACGACTTTCTTGTTAAATTTCATTGGTGTCAACAACACTTTGTTGTATTTGGAAGAGGTTGCGCCCCACTCCGAATAGCTTTTTAAACGGTAAGGAACTTTTAATTTTTTAAGAATCGTTACTAAATCGTTGTTATTTCCGTTAATGGAAACTGGCGGTTCAACAGAGCGTTTCTTTGATTCGTTGATTGCTTTGTGGTATTTTAATGTATTCGAATACACTTTGTTTGCAATTGCAGTAAACACTGTTCCCGAAACGGTTGCTCCATAAATATCTTTTGACGGAGCAGACACGACTACGATACACGAATAAATAGGATCTTTCGCTGGGAAATATCCGCAAAAAGATGCTTGGTATTTTTTATCGCCACCAGTTCCAAATTTCCCGTTGTCGTTTAATACAACTGCCGTTCCTGTTTTTCCTGCAATATCAAATAACGACGATTGCAAGTCGCTTCCAGTTCCTCGTTTTACTACACCAACCAAACACTCTTGCATTAATTTCAGGGTGTTATCTGAACATATTTTTTTGCGCAGAACGATCGGTTTAAATGTTTTGATTACTTGCGCTCCTCTTCTAATTTGCTCCACAAATTGAGGTTTTACAAATACCCCGTTATTTGCAACGGCATTATAAAAAGCTAATGTCTGAAGCGGTGTTTGTTGGAATTCGTAACCAATTGCCATCCAAGGAAGTGTTAATCCCGACCATCCTTTTGAGCCTGGGTAATGAACAACTGGCGCAACTTCACCTTTGATATCAATTCCCAAAGCTTCTGTCAAACCAAATTCTTTTAAATGCTTCAAGAATAATTCAGGCTCATCTCGGTAGGCCGTATTGATGATTTTCGAAATTACATTCGATGATTTTTCAAATGCTTTACGAATAGTTATTTTCCCGTATCCATATTTATTGGAATCGGTCAATTTTGCACCTCGGAATTGATAAACTCCTGTAGCATTAACCGTATCATCTAAATTAATTTTCCCGTCTTCCAAAGCTGCCATCAAAGACGCTAATTTAAACGTCGATCCAGGCACCTCTTTTGTTCCAATAGCGTGATTAAACATTTCACTGTATTCGCCATTTTCGTCGACTTGCAAACTAGCAATTGCGCGAATAAAACCAGTTTTTACATCCATCACTATCACACTGCCGTTTTTGGCTCCTTGATTTTTCAGCTGTCGTAACAACTCCGAATGTGCTACTTCTTGAATATTCATATCCAACGAAGTAATCAAGTTTGCACCTTCAATAGGTTGACGCAAAACTTGACCTGTTTTCTTCCACCCAGAGGATATTTTTTGTTCAACTTCTTTGCCTGGTTCTCCTGCCAAATACTGATTAAAAGCTCCTTCTAAACCAACGCTGATTGTATTTCTTCCATCTATTCGGTAGTAACCCAATGTACGTTTTAACATATCACCATGAGGACGCTTGCGCAAGGTAGTTTCTTTCGTTTCGATCAAACCACCTTTGTTTCTACCTAAATTAAAAATCGGTAGTTCGCTCACTCTTCTGCGCTGTTCGTTTGTCGCACGATTTTTTATTGTTAAATAGCGTTTGTTGTTTGCACGGCCTTTTCGAATATAGTTTTCAAATTCACGTGCCGTTGTTTCAGGAAACAACTCACTCAATCCCGCACATAAATCACTGATCTCTTTGTCAAAAACTTCTTGATCAACAACAGTAGGATCCATGTGCAAATCATACATTGAAATTGTAATTACAAGTGGATTTAAATTCCGGTCTAAAATCTCACCTCTTCTTGGGAAATGTTCTACTGCACGTGTTGGAATTTTCTCTTTAGTTTCAGAGAAAAATGCTGCATTCCCTTCGTTTTGAATCATGAAAGTTTTCACAATCACACTGAATAATGCAATGAAAAAAGCCACGTAAACCAAAGTAGCTCTCCATATAAGTGCTTTCTTATCGTTACTCATCTTTTTCTTTTTTAATTCGTATAACAATAGCCGGATTAACCGTTTCTTTCAATCCGCGTTTTTCTAATTTTTTCACCAAGCGGTAACGTGCCGTTGCTTCTTCCAATTGTGCTTTTTTCTCGACGTATTCAGCAGTTTCAGCATCTACTTCAGTTTGCAAATCGTTGATGTCTTTTTGCAGTTGTTTCCCGTAATACCCTTTCGCTACCATCAACATTAAAAGGAGTAACAAGAAAAAGATGAAGGTCAAATTATTGAGTACAAAATCACGTTTTAATATGTCTCCATTTAAAATCTGCACCAATAAACTTTGACGCTTTCCCTTGTTCAATGAAGTTGATTTTGGCGCACGCGGTTTTGAGGCAGTCTTAGTCTTTGTGACTTTTCCACCTTTCACAGCATCCATTGGATTGCCCAAATCTTCTCTATCAATCAATTCATTTTGCATCAGTCGATCTTTTTGCAACTCTTAATTTTGCACTTCTCGCACGCGTATTTCGTTGAATTTCTTCTTCTGAAGGTGAAATTGGTTTTCGGTGAATTTCCTCAAATGGTTTTAATACATTACCGAAAAAATCTTTTTCAATTGTTCCGTCTAGATTACCACGCTTCATCATGTTTTTAACCAAACGATCTTCGAGCGAATGATACGACATGACAACCAAACGTGCATCGGGCTTCATGACTTCAGCAGTTTGATTTAAGAATTTTTCCAAGACTTGCATTTCTTGGTTTACTTCGATGCGTAATGCCTGAAAAACTTGCGCGAAAAACTTATGGTCTTTGAATTTTGGAGCAACAGCCGCTAAAGCTTCCATTAAATCACCTGTTGTTTTGATTTTCGACTTGTTGCGTGCCTTCACCAATTCGACAGCTGTTTTATATGGGTGATCTAATTCACCATATGCTCTAAAAATGCGGGCTAATTCTTCTTCGTTGTAGGTTGCAACAATGTTTTGAGCTGTTACATCACCTGATTGATTCATGCGCATGTCTAATTTTTCATTTGCACGAATCGAAAATCCTCTTTTGGCGTCATCAAACTGATGGGAAGAAACGCCTAAATCAGCCAAAATTCCATCTACTAAAGGAAAACCTAATACACGTAAATGATTTTTTAGAAATGCAAAATTTGCTGCGACAAAATGAAAATTGGGAGCTTCCCACGCATTGTTGCGGGCATCTGGATCTTGATCAAAAACAATTAATTGACCTTTCGGAGAAAGTTGTTCGAATATAGCTTTGGAATGTCCGCCACCACCAAAAGTGACATCAACATAGATACCATCAGGATTAATTACTAATCCATCGATACACTCCTGCAACATGACAGGCACATGATATGTAAAATCGTTATTCGTCGTCATTCCCCAAGTCACCCATTACTTCATCCGCCAAATCAGCGAAATCAGCCATGTTTCCATCAATCAGTTGGAAATACTTGGACTTGTCCCAGATCTCAATTCTGTCGTTGTAAGCGATTAACATCACTTCTTTATCTAAACCTACACGTTCCATGTGCATTACTGGAATCAACACCCTACCTGCATTGTCCAATGCAATTTGTTTTGCTCCTTGATGGAACAAACGGTAGAACATTCTGTTTTTTGGTTTAAACAAATTCAATTTTGATAACGTAGCAGCTAACTTATCCCATTCATTCATTGGGTATAAGGTCAAGCACTCTTCAAAACCTTTATTTAACATGAATTGCTCCTGAGCTTCTGGAGAAAGTTGTTTGCGCAAGCTCGCAGGAAAAAGGAATCTTCCTTTTCCGTCCAGTCTTACCTCAAATTCTCCTACAAGTCCAGCCATAGCTATTTATAATGGGTAAAATTAGGGGAAATAACCCACTTTTTACCACCGTTTTACACTTTGTTAATAACTTCATACGCTATTAACACAACAAAGGTTACAAAAATATTTTGAAAACCATTGATTTTATTGAAAATAGCTAAAAATAAATTGAGTGGTAAAAAGTGGTAACAAATGTAAAAATGTGGAAAAATAGCAGATACGAACAATTGTTCACCTGTAAAAACAAGCGACAAATTATTGCATGAAAAAAGAATATTAGTGATTCAAAAAGGTGCTCCAGAAATCGGGCAAGGGCGCTTCAACTGCTATTGAATTACCCGTAACAGGATGATCAAAGACTAATTTGTAAGCATGAAGGAACAAGTACGGAATCCCCAATACTTCTTGAAAATAATGATTGTGGTGGCGGTTGCCGTATTTGGGATCGTTTATTATTGGGTGGGCAATTTTGTTAGCATGAATGCGCAATTGATGCATACGTCCAGTTTTCGGTGTGAATTCAACCAAACTATAACGTTGTTGTTCATAAGGCGGGATATTATATGTACGTTCGAGCAGTTCCAAACAACGAAACTCAGTCAACGCTTCTTTGTAATTGCCCCGTTCATTTTTGACTGGCGTATCAATTAATCCAGTTGCAGGCAAATGTCCCCGTAATAGCGCACGGTATTTTTTTTGAATGAGTTGTTCATCAAATAATTGTTGGAATTTTCGGGCATTTGAAGCAGCTTTCACAAAGAGAATAAGTCCCGAGGTTTTTCTATCCAACCTGTGAATTGGGATTGGCGTCTCAAATCCTTCTAGACGCAACAACTCAACGAGCGATAATTCATTTAATTCTCCTGCGTATTTGGAATGATGCACCACAACATTATTTGGCTTGTTAACCACGAAACAATAATCATCTTCATAAACCACTAATTGCGCCATTGGACAAAGATAAGTGTTCCGACACAGCAAATTATCTCATTAAAAAATACTTTTAAAGTGCTACCTTTGTAAAAAATGAATCCCCATGGATATTAAAGAAGCAAAATTTATCATTAGTAACACAGATATCAAATTATGTCCAACAGACGGCATGCCAGAATATGCATTTATTGGGCGTTCTAATGTTGGGAAGTCTTCTTTGATTAACATGATCACAGAGAAAAAAGATTTAGCAAAAACATCTGGACGTCCAGGAAAAACACAATTAATCAATCATTTTTTAATTAACAAAGAATGGTACCTGGTAGATTTACCTGGTTATGGTTATGCAAAAGCCTCTAAATCAAGTAGAAATCAATGGGAAAAATTCATTTCTGAATACTTGATGAAGCGTGAAACTTTGATTAATATTTTTGTGTTAATTGATTCGCGATTAGAAGTACAAAAAATCGACTTGGAATTCATGTCGTGGTGTGCCGAAAAGCAATTGCCTTTTTCTATGGTTTTCACCAAAATAGATAAGCTTTCTAGTTCAGCGCTTCAAAAGAATCTTGCTGCATACAAAAAAGAGATGTTGAAGTATTGGGAAGAATTACCTCCAGTATTTACTACATCAGCTGAATCAAAATTTGGTCGTGAAAAATTGTTGAATTATATCGAATTCATCAATACTGAATTGAACTTAAAAACGAAGAAATAATTCGTTTAATCCATTTTTCCTTTTATTGTATTTGCTATTGTAGCTGTTATTGGGGTGAACTCAAAATCTGGAAATAAAGTTTTGACTTTCTTGGAAGAATAGACAGTAACCTCATGAGAACTTCGAACAGTATCTTTGGTGATACTTGGACGTTTGCCCGTTAAAAACGAATAAACTCCAATTAAGCGCCAAGCAATTGCCGTTGCAATTTTTCCTACTTTGTAGCGCGGTTTTTTCACCTTCATTTGATCAGCAATTTGATCGATCACATCTTTGAATAAAAGTGAATGTCCAGTTACTAAAAAACGTTCATTGGCAATGCGTCGTTCGTGCAAGCGGCAAATAACTTCACTCACATCTCTGACATCGACAAATGCATTTCCGCCGCCTGTATAAAAAGACAAGCCATTTTGAATAGTTTGGAATAATTGCAAAGAACTCTCCGACCAGCTACCCGGTCCAAAAAACACACTTGGATTAACAATAACGGCAGTTAATCCTTCTTCTATTCCTCTCCAAACTTCTTTTTCAGCACTATATTTTGAAACGCCATAACCACTTGCTTTTTCGTTTGCGTGCCAATGATTTGATTCGCGCTTCACATTATCCGTGAATGCTGAATCACTTCCAACAGCTGAAGTAGATGAAATATGAATAAAATGGTCAATACCCGAACTCAATGCTTCGTTTACCATATTTGCGGTTCCGTTTCTATTAATTGCAATTAGCCGGTTAAAATCTCTTGATGCAAATGAAACCATTCCCGCACAATGAATAACAGTAGTACAATTTTTTACAGCATACGCAACATCTTGTAAGTCAAGTATATCGCCTTTGAACCATTCAATTAAACCCAATAATTTAGCTGAATTTTCTACTTTATAATAATGCAGCAAGTGATGAATAACTTGTTTTTTTGCTTCGTTTCTGTACATGGCCTTCACCCGATGTCCTTTCTTGATCAAATCAAAAACAACATGAGAGCCCAATAAACCGGTTGCACCTGTGACTAAAATCATGAGTTAAAAGTACGATGAATTACACAATCAATAGCTGTTTTGAACTATAAATAGTAACAAATGTACTCACTGATACACATCTTTATGTGTTATATTATTCATTTATTTCAAATTCAAAAAGAATTTGATTGATTAATTTTGTCACATGAAAATACTACTGATCTTTAGCTTAGGTTTTATTACATTTTCTTGTCAATCTGAATACGAAAGACAACTATCTCAGTGCAAAACAATTGTAAACAAAGAAGTTACGATTCATGCAACTGATGTGAAATCTAGTAACTCATTAAAAAAAGTCGCTGAAAAAATAGACTTTCACGCTCATTTATCTGGTAATGAGCGATTGTTTAAGCTTGAATTAGCTGCTTACACCAAGTCATTAGCTACTGGCGACCACTCGAAAGAATTACTTACATATTTTCAGTAAAAATACGTAGATAATTCATTTGTTGGATCCCAAAAAATAGTTTTCCAATTCACAATAGCATCGTTTTCCACCATTACTCCTTCTTCTTTTAAGCGCAACTCCATTGTTTCTGGTGTTTCAAAATGATTTTTGCCTGTTAACAATCCATTTCTATTTACCACGCGATGTGCAGGTATAGTTGGGTTTTTGTGAGCTGCATTCATTGCCCAACCAACCATTCTGCTCGACTTTTTCGCTCCCAAATAATTTGCAATAGCACCATAACTTGTTGCTCTACCTTCAGGAATTAAGCACACAACTTGATAAACCCGTTCAAAAAAATCAACATGTTCCTCCGAAATTTTAGTAATCATCTGTAACGCTTTTAAAGGCTTAAATTATAGAATAAATCGATCATCATGAAACGTTTAGTCATTTTTAGTTTGTTCTTCTTTGTTTTTGAAGGCAAGGCGCAAGAAGCATTTATAACTCAAACTTCTGAAACATTCGAAGTCCGATGTTATCCAAATCCTACAAGTGATTTGTTGATTGTTCAATCTTCTGTTCCTATCAAGACCATGCAACTAATCGATTTGAATGGACAAGTGGTTAAAGCAAATCCGCTACCGAACAACTGTTTTTCCATAGCAGATTTACCAAATGGCTGGTTTTTTGTTTACATCGAAAACGAAGCTGGTGAAGTGGTGAAGAAGAATGTTTACAAGCAGTAACTAATACTACTTTAGCTACGCCCGATTACTTTGAGAAACGTTAGCCAAATAATTTTTATATCTTGAAAAAATCCTGCTTGTTGGACGTATTTGAGGTTAATAGCTAGTTTAGCAGGCATCACTTCTTCAATGTAGGTTTTTTTAGGGTCTGGCGATTTTCCTAATAATTCATTTTCCTTGAAATATTCTAACGAAGCGTAGTCCGTTATTCCTGGTTTAACATCCAATACTGCGCGTTGATGTTCATTGTACAACGCAACATACTCTGCAACTTCTGGTCTTGGTCCAACTATACTCATGTCGCCCAAAAGTACATTTACAAATTGTGGAAATTCATCCAGTTTGTATTTACGTAAAAACAAGCCTGATTTTGTGATGCGGGAATCGTTCATACCTACAGTTAATTTGCCGAACTGATCAGCATTTTTCTGCATGGTTCTAAATTTCCACAAATGAAAAGGTCGTGCTTTTTTACCGATTCTTTCTTGAAAATAAAAAACACCTCCCTTACTTTCTAAAGCAATAACGATTGAAATGATACATGCTAATGGTAAAAACAACAGCAAAACGATTACAGAAAAAATGATGTCAAAAAGTCGTTTCATCCAAGTAGTTGCTTAACAGCATTTTTAACAGCAGAAATAACGATTTGCACTTGATCATCTGTTAAATCAAAATACACAGGAAGGGTAATTTCATTGGAATACTTGTTCCACGCTTCCGGATAGTCTGTCATTTTATAACCTAAGTTTTTATATGCCGTTAATAATGGCAATGGCTGAAAATGTACATTTACGGAAACATCTTGATCGAAAATAGCTTGCATGATTGCATCGCGTTGGGATTCTGTTACACCTGCGATGCGCAATTGATACAAATGGTAACATGTTTCTCTATTTTCATCTTTCAACAGCGGTAAAAGCGCCCATTTTTCGTTTGCAAAACCTTCGTTATAGGCCAAACAAATCGCTTTTCTTCTATCGATATTTTCTTGAAAACGTGCTAATTCTACCAAACCAATTGCAGCTTGAATATCGGTCATGTTGCATTTATATCCAGGTTCAAGTACGTCGTAACGCCAATTTCCTTTTTGTGCTTTTGCTAATGCATCTTTGCTTTGTCCGTGAAGCATTTTCATGCATAATTCCTTATAAATGGCTTCGTGATCGAATTGTTCGGGTAGATTGATTGACATCGTTCCACCTTCAGCTGTCGTTAAATTTTTAACCGCATGAAAAGAAAAACACGTAACATCTGCCAAACTTCCTGACTTTTTGCCTTTGTATGTTGCTCCAAAAGAATGTGCTGCATCAGCAGCAATTAAGATTCTCCCTAACTTTTCTTGATTGGGAGAATTAGCGTGAAACAACTTGTTTATTTCCGGATCATTTACAAGTGCATAAATCGCATCATAGTCGCAAGGAAAACCAGCTAAATCGACCGGCATAATTGCTTTGGTGCGAGGTGTAATTGCTTTTTTAATTGCAGCTACAGAAAGGTTGAAATCCTCCGCATTCAAATCGACCATCACTGGTTTTGCGCCAGTATGAACAATCACATTTGCAGATGCACAATAAGTAATTGCAGGAACAATTACCTCATCTCCTTCACCGATTCCCCACCAGCGCAGCAACAATTCCATTCCCGCAGTCCACGAACTAACAGCAACGGTGCATTTATTACCACAATATTCTGTCAATTGTTGTTCAAATAATTTGGTGCGTGGACCAGTAGTTATCCAACCAGATGTTAATGCGGCAGTTACTTCATCAATAACACGTTGATCAATACGTGGTGGAGAAAATGGAATCATGTTTGTTTTTTTTTGTAAAGATACTAAATGAAAGAAATTACAAATCAGTTTTGACTTAAGGCCTTTAACTCAATCAAAAAATCTTGGGCAATTTTGTTTCTATTAAACGTTTCCATGGCATATTTTCTACCATTTTTACCCATTTCAATTCCTAAATTAGGGTTGTCAATTAATTGTTGAATCGCTGCTATGAGCATTTGTGTGTTTTCTGGCTCAACAAATAAAGCTGCTTTTGCTTTATCAACAAAATGTGTTCGTGCTTCACCATCAACACCTAACAGTATTGGAATTTCCATTGCTAAGGTTTCAAAAACTTTTGAAGGAATAGCACCAGTAAACAGTGTTAAATTTCTCAAAGGAATGATAGCAACATTGACTTCTTTTAATACACTTGGCATGTCAGTTTTTGAAACCGGAGGTAGAAAATGAACATTATTAATACCCAATTCCAATTTCAATAATTGTAACCTTTCTAATTCAGGACCAGCACCTTGAATAATAAACTGTATTTTTTGATCTGAATCAAAAAATTTTGCGGCATGTAAAATGATATCTAATCCTTGTGCATAACCAACAACACCTCCATAAAAAAACAACAATTGATTTTCATTAAATCCATTTTGTATTCGAAAACCATTCGCACTTATTTTATCCGGATTATAATAGTCTAAATCAACACCATTTGGCAACCAAATTACTTTTTTATGCGGAAAACGGCTTGCAATATCAGCTACTATTCCTTGTGTTTGTCCAGTAATTAAATGTGCCGAATTATAACACCTGCTTTCCAATTTATAGGCTAATTTTAAAAACGTTTTATTCGTTACTAACCCTAGTTTTTCTGCGCTTTCAGGCCATAAATCAGAAACGTTAAAGATTAATTTAGCCTTTAATTTTTTTGAGAGAAAAAGTGCCGAATATCCTAAAAACAAAGGGGGTGATTCAACCATTAAATAATCGAAGTTTTCTAATTTTCGTCCTCTGAAAATGGAAGTGAAAACAAAACTGAAATAATTTAGTAGCCGTATAAAGATAGATTTAGAACGAGAAACAAAAATTCGTGCACGGTGAATAATGATGTCGTCTATTATTTCTTCCTTTATTTTTCCATTTCGATACGCTACGTGTATTTCCATGGAAGGATAATTTGGCATTGCGGTTAAAACTTCGACGTGCAATCCATTTTTTTGAAGACGAACAGCCAGCTCATGCAATCTATTTTGAGGAGCTCCAATCTCTGGAGGATAGTATTGTGTTAGAATCAATAAGCGCATTTTTAATTTTTCTTTTGAAGTAATTCAACGAGCAAGGTTGCGGCATTACCGTTTCCAAAATAAGATTTTCTTTCTTCTGTAGGTTGAAAGTTTTGAATAGCTTCACAAATAGCCGATTTATCTGCTCCAACCAAACAGTTCCAACCATTTTGAATCGTTTCTACCCATTCTGTTTCGTCACGCAAAGTAATGCAAGGTTTTCCTAAGAAAAAAGCTTCTTTTTGGACGCCTCCACTATCGGTGACTATTTTTCGCGCTGTTGCTTCCAATTGCACCATGTCCAAATAGCCAATTGGCTCAATTATTCGCACATTTTCACCTATCGTAATGCCATAGTCAGCAATATATTTCTGAGTGCGCGGATGAAGTGGTAAAACGATTTGTTGTTTTGATTCCGTTAATGCTTCACAAATTTGTTTCAACCTATTCGGATCATTGGTGTTTTCTGCTCGGTGAATGGTACATAATATAAAATCGTTCTCGTTCAAACCTAAACTAGCTAAAATCGTACTTTCTGTTTTTGCTTTTTCTGAAAAATAAAGAATGCCATCGTACATGACATCACCTATAAAATGTACGCCTTCACGAACGCCTTCTTGGTGCAAATTAGTGATTGCAGTTTGCGTTGGTACGAGTAATAATGTCGAAATATGATCGGTTAAAATTCTGTTTTGCTCTTCAGGCATTGCTTTATTGAAACTGCGTAATCCTGCTTCCACATGTATCACAGGAATCAAAAGTTTAGAAGCAGCAAGTGCACCAGCTAATGTCGAATTGGTATCTCCGTAAACCATGACATAATCAGGTTTCTGATCCAATAAAATCTGTTCGATAGCAGCTAACATTTTACCTGTTTGCTCCCCGTGATTTCCCGAACCAACTTGCAAAAAATATGCTGGTTTTGGTATTCCTAATTCTTCAAAAAAAACATCAGACATTGCAGCGTCATAATGTTGTCCTGTGTGTATGATGACTTCCTCAATAGATTTCCTCAAGGTAGTCGAAACAGCGGCAGCTTTTATAAATTGAGGGCGTGCGCCCAATACTGTTACTATTTTCATGCTACTTCTGTTTTTTCTAAATGCGCGTTGTTTGTGTGTTTTATGTTCTCCGAATACAACACCAAAAAACAGGTTGCAATGGTATAAAACACTATTCCACTTTGACGTTGTAACATGGACTCAAACAACATATTAAACAATAATGATCCTACAACCAATAATAAAAGCCAATTATTGGAACGCTTGAAATAACTCAATGCAAAAACAAACGGAGCTAATAGCGCTAGGAGACCAAAAACGCCAATTTCGAGTCCTGTTTGCAAGTATTGATTGTGCGGATTATACAATTGTTTGGCCAATTCTTTTTGATTCATTTTGGTTAATTGTGCTGTCAAAACCTCATCAACATTACCAGTTCCAACACCAAATGGGTAGTTAGTAAATGCTTGATAAGCAGCCGTCCACATAACCAACCGAACTTCGGATCCAGACATCGGATATTTTTTGTTTTGAACAAAGGCTTTTGGGTTATCAATGTATTCATCAAAATACATTTTTGCACCGTTGAATTCGTTTTTCAATACCGAAACCGATTGAAACAAAACAACAATCGAAGCTGTAGTAATCACACCAAGGATGAATGTAACTGCTCTTCCCCATTTTTTGTAAATCAACACACTCAATGTTACACTAATAGCTATGAAAAAGAATAACACCCCTGCCAAGCTAAAACAAAAAACAATTGCTAAGAGATAAATTCCTGATAGTATGAGCGCTAACCATAATTTCATCCATTTATAGTGCGACTTGTATGCGAACCAAACCAAAAACAAGGCTACGGTATAAAATACAGTTGCGTAACTTGGGTGATGGATTGGTGAAAATTGCGACGATGTAAAACAAGTGAAAAAAGTTGAACTAGAAGCATAACATGTCATTGCGTGAACTATTCCGTTGATGAATAACATAAAGGTTCCTATTAAAAAACCAATAATTGGCAATTGTACCTGTATCTTTTCTTTCGGAACAAACGAAAACAATAAGGGAACGAGTAAAAAAGACAGTTTGTATTCCAAGTACTTGGAAGCAGTATCAACATGCCGCGTGTACAAACAATAAAACAAATAAAATCCATAAGCAATAATGAACAATAGTGCCAAGCGATTGAATTTGAATTGGAAATAGTGTTTTTTATAGCTAACAATAGCTAACGGAATAAATAAAATAATTGCTAATGCTGTTAGTTTTGGAACAACCAAAAAAACAAGGAATAAAAAAGCAAGATAACCCGTGTACCAATTGCTAAGTAAGCGATTATTTTCCATGTGAAAGTTGAAGATAGATTGCTAAAAACTGATGAATAGACGATTGTCGCGTTGCCTTTTGTGTTATTAATGCTTGATTTACTTCGCTTACTTGTTGTTGATTCAATGTCAATGCTTGTTCAAAAGGATTTACGTCCGTTTGAACAATAATTCCATTTTCCATATGCGTTATCCATTCCCTATTTGCTGGCAAATCGGAGACAACCGGTATACAATTTGCAGACATAGCTTCCAATAAACTAACAGACGTACCGTCACTTTCAGGAATACTTACATAAATTGATGCTTGTGCATATTGCGCGCGATTTTCATCCTCGTTTAACCAGCCAATGAACTGTACATTTTCCGTCAATCCTAATTGCTTAACTTGAGCAGCTAATTTTTCCGTCTCACTTCCAGTTGCTCCAATGACAAGTTGCCAATCTGGATGTTTTGAATGAAAATCAGCAAAATAAGTGATGATTTTATCAATATTATAAAGCGGCTTGTGCAAGCGATTGGAATAAATAAAGTGTTGTTTTGCTATTGCCTGAATGGGTGTTATTCCATATTGTAAACATGCATATTGAGCGGATGGAACAAGTTGCTGCATGGCTCGAATCATTTCTTGTGCATCAGCAGTAATGTAGTGAGAGCGCAACAACGTTTTTTTTACCAAGTAATGATACAATTTATTCTTTGCTGGCATAACCAAAACATCACTACCCCAAGCAGTAGTCACAACAGGTATTTTTCGCCATTTTGCAACTAATGCAGTAAAAAAAGCTAAGCGATTAACTTGATGAATATGAATAACCGTTGGATTTACTTGGTGTAAAACAGTTTGAATTATTTTTAATAACCCAATTATTTTAATCGGATTTAACGTGTGAGCAGTGACTACAAATTGTTGAGTTACCTTCGCTTCTAAATTGGGTGAATCGGTTAATAAATAATTACTTACAGCTTCATTCGAATCAAAAGCATTGATAAATCGTGTAACATGTACTGAATTTGGTCCAACTTGTAGAATGTTCATTACGTGCGTTTAGTTTTCAGTCCACTTGTTATAAAACGGCATCAATTCAGGATGTTGTGCCAATAATTCCTTGTCTTTTTCACGTGTATCTCCGATAACAACAGCAGGATTACCCGCAATGATTGAATAATCAGGGAATTCACCACGCACAAGAGCATAAGCAGAAACAACTGAACCTTTTCCGATTGTTGTTCCCGGTAGAATGGTGACATGTGGTCCAATAAAAGAGAACTTACCGATTGCAACACTTCCTTTGCGGTAGCCAATCATATCTGAATGATTCAAATATTCATAACCGTATAGTCGAATAGATTGATGACTGCTATGTGTAAGTACCGAAATATAATTGGTTAATTGAACGCCATCTTCGATCGTTATTCCATTAGAAGATTCAATGAAATTATAATGACCGATAAAAACAGCTTCTCCCAACTTTAGCTTTTTAGCATCGGTGATGACAGTTGTATTACTCACCCTTGTTGTAGGAATAACTTTACCTTGATGCCTGTAATAATATAACATCCTTGGTTTAAATAATTTCACCCAAGTTCTTAAAAAACCATACCAACAAGCAACTATTATACGACGCATTTATCCTGTTTTTTAGCTAACCTAAGTAACCATATAATTACGAAAGATAAGAAAAGAAATTGAGTAAAACTGACAACTTTTAACACTTGAACAAATTGCAAATGCCAAGCAGGAAAAATGTCACCAATTGTCATCGTAACAATCATTAAAAGTGTGCTTGTAATTCCAAGAATAAAAAACCCGCGTTGTTTGTTTAATATTATGGGAACTTGTGAAACAGGAGAGATTAAGAAGTTAACCATTAGCCAGGGAGTCATTATTTGCGTATAATAACCTGCTTCGCGCCATTCTTTTCCAAATACAAGTGAGAAAATATCGGTTCCAAAAAACATGATTATTGAAAAAGGAATGATGGAAACCAAAAACAACAGTAACATCGTTTTCTTTAATAAGGGGAAAATTGCTTTTCCATCATTGCGTAAATCAACTGCTTTTTTCAAAAACACTTGACCAATTGAAGCGCCTATTACAGCAATTGGCACACGTAACATACGAAACGATAAATCATACAAGCCCAGTACTTCTTTTTCAAAAGTCATAATCATGTAAAAAGCAATAAATAATTCCTTGGACAAATCAATCAATGCATGAGGTAAATTTATTCGTGGAAAATCGAGGTAATTTTTCGCAATTGCATAATCACGGCCTTTCAACTGATATGCTTTCATATTGTTTTTGGCTGATTTAAAATTTCTTAAAAAAAGCAAAGAAGCTGCGACAAACGAACAAATGTATGCGGTAATAATTCCAAAATAACCAAATGGATACAATAGAATCGCAACTAATCCAAAGGCAATTGACATCAAAATTTTGGAACGACCAATGTGCTTGAAATCTTTCAAACGCAATGCCCAATTGGATAATTGACTATAAAAAGAAGCGACTAAAACTCCGAGGGGTACCAATAATAATAATTGATTGATATGCCTATCTTCAAACGGATAAAATTGCAAGAGCAAAACAACCAAAACAGTCATTGCAAGCACAAACAACAACGATTTTATTGAAACACGAAACAATGAATAAGCATGTTCCATACGTTTTGGTAAAGTAAAAGCAAATTCAAATCGAGCTGTTGCGACAACTGAAAGAAAAAGAACAATCCGAGTAAAAACCGATTGATAACTCATTTCTTCCGCGGAATACAAGCGTGTAATAATTGGCGAAAAAAGAATCGCAGCAAGATGTCCGATTACCGTTCCAGAAGCTAAGGTAGCCACCGAACCAATAAATTCCGATTGCTTGATGCGTTTAATCATGTATGGAATGTGCTAAGTAAGCTGCCAAGCCTTCTTCAAATGAATACAACACAAAATAATTCAATTCTTTTTGAATTTGATCAATTGCTGCTAAAGAATGAGGGATGTCTCCTGCTCTTTTGGGACCAAATTCAAGAACGTGTTTGGGTTGATGTTTATTTGCTTCAACGCCATTTATTATCCCAGTGATTACTTCATTTAAGGATAGCTTTTTACCACAGGCCACGTTAAATACTTTTCCGAATGCTGATTGATTTACAGTTGAAAGAGCTAGTAAATTAGCCAAAACAGCATTTTGAACATACGTAAAATCACGTGTTTGTTCGCCATCCCCATTTACAACAATTTTTCCTCCATTCATTACTGCATCCAGAAATTTGGGAATCGCCGCTGCATATACACCATTCGGATTTTGATGAGGTCCGAAGACATTGAAATACCGCAAGCCGATTGTTTCAATGGCATGCAAAGTTGCATAAACACCCGCATATTGCTCGTTCAATTGTTTGGTTACGGCATATGGTGAAAGTGCTTTCCCTTCTTCACCTTCTTTTTTTATAGCTGCTGTTGCATCACCATAAACTGACGAAGAACTTGCATAAACAAATCGTTTAATGCCCGCTTCTTTTATCTCATGCAAAAACGTTAAAAATCCAGTTGCATTTACACGATGCGTATTTAATGGAAATTCAATCGAACGAGGAACAGAACCCAAAGCAGCTTGATGGGAGACTGCGTCAATTTCCTTTAATAAATGTCTGTAATTTTCAGGCTGACAAATATCAGCTTCGACAAACCGATATTTTTCAAAGTGAGACAAGCGATCAACATTGGATTGAAGTCCCGTTGACAAATCGTCTAAAACAGTAACGGAGGCACCCAAATTGAGTAATGCCTCCGTAATAGTTGAACCTATAAAACCTGCTCCACCAGTTACAAGGATGTGTTTATCCTTGAGGGAGTGAACGATTTCAGGATATGATTTCATGTTATTTTGCGTAATTAACAGATCTTCTTTCACGAATTACTGTTACTTTAACTTGACCTGGATACGTCATTTCAGTTTGAATTTTTTGTGAAATTGCAAACGATAATTCATCTGCTCTCAAGTCAGTCACTTTTTCACTTTCAACCAATACACGTAACTCACGTCCAGCTTGTATAGCGTAAGCGCTATTTACACCTTCATAAGACAATGCTAAATTTTCTAAATCTTTGATACGTTTGATGTATGACTCAACTACCTCACGACGTGCTCCTGGACGTGCGCCAGAAATGGAGTCACATATTTGAATAATTGGAGAAATCAATGATGTCATTTCAATTTCATCGTGGTGAGCACCAATTGCGTTGATTACATCTGGTTTTTCACCAAATTTCTCAGCAATTTTCATCCCTAAGATAGCATGTGGTAATTCCGGCTCTTCGTCTGGAACTTTACCGATATCGTGTAATAAACCAGCACGTTTTGCAACTTTCACATTTAAGCCTAACTCAGCTGCCATGATGGCACATAAATTTGCTACTTCGCGACTGTGTTGTAGTAAGTTTTGTCCGTAAGAAGAACGGTATTTCATACGTCCAACCATGCGAATTAGTTCTGGATGCAAACCATGAATCCCTAAATCGATACACGTTCTACGACCAGTTTCAGCGATTTCTTCCTCTAACGATCGTTTTGTTTTTGCAACAACCTCTTCGATACGAGCAGGGTGAATACGTCCGTCTGAAACTAATTGGTGCAAGGCTAAACGTGCAATCTCTCTACGAACTGGATCAAAACAAGACAAGATAATTGCCTCAGGTGTATCGTCAACGATAATCTCCACTCCTGTTGCAGCTTCTAATGCACGGATGTTTCGTCCTTCACGACCAATAATTCTACCTTTTACTTCGTCTGAATCAATATTGAAAACGGAAACAGCATTTTCAACTGCTTGCTCAGAAGCCACACGTTGAATTGTCTGAATAACAATGCGTTTTGCTTCACGATTGGCATTCAATTTGGCTTCTTCAGTGATTTCTTTGATGTGAACCATTGCAGAAGTACGCGCTTCATCTTTCAATGATTCCATCAATAGATTTTTAGCGTCTTCTACAGACATTCCTGTGATTTTCGTTAATTCAGCAACACGTTTTTGGTGCATTTTATCCAACTCCTGAAAACGCGTTTCATTCAATTCGATTTTTGTGGTTAATTCACCTTGTAATTTCTCTGTGTCTTTTTCTTTTCGCGAAACTTCTTCGATTTTTTGAGTCAATGCTTTCTCGCGACTTTTTGCTTTATCCTCTAACGATTGAACTCTTCTTTCACGATCTTTAACCGCTTCTTCGTGTTCTTCTTTCAATTTCAAGAATTTCTCTTTCGCTTGAAGGATTCGTTCTTTTTTCATTGCTTCAGCTTCCATTTCAGCTTCGCGCAAGGTTTGATTTTTTCGATTTTTAAGCACCGTTGCCTGAATAACTGCAGTAGCAATTCCACCACCAATTAATCCGACCAACGCACCTATAATTACTTGTACCATAGTATATAAAAATAAAATTCCCACTGCTTACGAATGATGCATCGTAAACAAGCGGGAAAAAATTTGATTTTCAATCAATTACTTCAACGAATCCAATTCATTGACAAGTTGGCTCAAAGCGGCTGCAGTTTCAGTAAAATCTGTTTGATCAGAAGGAGCTGTTGTTTTTACACCTCCTTTTGTCGACAGCTGAAGTGCAGTCATTGCTAATAAGTCTTGCATGTCACGAACAGCAAAATTATCTTGTAATTGCTTGATAGCCTTGTTAATATCATCCGCAGCACGTTGTACTTTATCTACTTCCGACTCTTGAACAGTCAAAGGATACGTACGACCAGCTACCACAACTTTTAAAGACACTTTACTCATTCGCTATTTTTAATTGTTGAATGCAGAAATCAATTTCTTTCACCAATCCATCTATTGCAAGTTCATTTCTTGTAATAGGCTGAATTTGTGCTTGTTCACGCTTTTCAGAAAGTTCTTGAAGTGCTGCGGTATGAGCTGCTTTTAGCGCATTTAATTCCGCTTCTTGTTCACTTAACAAACTTCCTAAACGTTGATTTTCAGCTGAAATAGAGGCATTGCGTTCGCGTTCTGTCACCAAAGCTTGGTGAAGAGAAGTTGTTTTCGCTTTTATTTGCTCTAAATACAGTTTAATTTCAGACGTCATCCGATAAGCATTTTTACAAAATTAATAGGTAAAACCGATTCTACAACTTTTTTCCGAGAAGTTGTGAACAGTTATTTTTCAATAGCTTGATAATTACCTAGTAAACTCAATAATATCTTTTACTTCAGCGTCGTCATTTCGTTCCAAACGCATGAAATCTTTTTTAATTTGCATCACTTTCCAATCATCAGATAAAAAATCTAACATCGGCTCAATCGGTAAGTTCAAGTACAAAATAGCTGGATCTTTATCCAATGCTGTACTCCATTTACCCGCTGCTAGTGGAAGCGTTAAATAAGTCACTTTGAAATCGTTGTCGTCTTCAAATGAAAACTCAAAACCAACAAAATCAGAGCTAACCAATGTATCATTTGCAAGTGATAATGATTTTATCACCCACGCATCACCAACTACTTTGCGTGACACTTTTTTTGGAGTAGTATATTTGCTGCAAGCAGTAAATGTGGTAAAAACTAACAGCGCAAACGCTGCAAACATCCATTTTTTCATCTAAGTCATATTTTGGAGCTTAAACTTACACTTTTTTTTTATTCTTCGGCTTCCATTTCCATTAAAAGTGTCGATAAAATTGAATACGCACCTTTTAATACCAATTGTTTTGATCTGGTTTGATCTTCATTTATAAAACGAAATGCTGTTCGACCATGTGCATTCCCAAGCACTTCAATTGGCTGAATATCAAACGTATTTTTGGACTTACTATTACTCCTAGCGGTGAAAACAACATCTTTTTCGTTTAATTTTACCACAGCATCATTCGGAACAGTTAACTGTTTCTGTTGCGTCAATTCAATAGTTGCGTTGATAAAGGTGCCTGGTAATAATTTGTCATCTTCGTTATCCAAATGGCAGTGAACTTTCACCATTCTATCAGCACCAATTTCACGACCTATTAAATAAACAGTTGCTGTTTTATCTTCTGGTTGATTGTTTAATTGGAACGTTACTTTTTGTCCAATAACCAAAGAAGGAATGTCCTTTTCAAAAACAAACAATTCAATATGGCAATGTTTTAAATCGATTATTTCCAATAACACATCTTGCGCAGCAGCATATTGACCATTTGCAGCATTCATTTTGGTAATAATTCCATCAAAAGGTGCACGAATTGTAACCAAACGTTGTAAATCACCGTTTTCTACCTTCCTTGGTGAAATACTTGCCATTTCCAATTTCAATTTTAACCCCTTGGTAACCGCTAACGAATGCAAGTAATTTGCTTTCGCTTGTTGCACAGTTTTTCCACTGTTCACTTGCTTTTCACCAAGACTTTTTTGACGGTCATAATCTTGTTTGTAAAATTCCAATTGGCTCAATTCAGCCAAGTAATCTTGCTGTAACTGAATCAAAGCTGGATCTTCTAAGGATAATAAAGCTTGCCCCTTTTTGACAGTCATACCATCCAACACTGCAACACTTTTTACAAATCCACCAAATGGGAATGTGATAGCTGTTTTATTTTGAGGTGGAATTTCAACTGAGCCTGTAACAGAAATAGTCGCCCCAAGTACTTCTTCTGTTGGTTCACCCAAAATGATTCCAGCATTTTTAAGTTGAGCCTCGTTCAATGATACATTGGTCACTTGCTTTTTTATACTTTCTGATTTTGATGTTTTTTCAGCTTTTGACGAGCAACTGATGACAAAAAGCATCACATAGCTCACTAATATTAGTTGTTTCATGGTAATTTTATTTTGAATTAATTAGTTGTAAATCCGATCAATTGATGACCTAATAAATTGGTGTCATAAATGCGTTTCAATCGCTCCAACTGTTGGTTATTGATTTCTTGTTGATTGAAAACCAACTCCTGAACACCTATTTCTCCAGCTTGAAATGCAATGATGGAACGTTCGTGAAGTTGTAATAAAACTGGTTTGATTTTTACTTCCCATTCGTTTAATTGCTGAACAGATTGTTGCCAATTAGTAACCAACCCTTTGTACCAATTTGAAACGCTTTCTGTTGCAACCTCAGCTTGATTTTGTGCAATTTTAACCCCTAATTCTTGTTGTTTTATTTGGGATTTATTTGCGCCATTAAAAACAGGAATAGCAGTACCAATTGTTACACCTTGAAAGCGATGCCCCCCATTAAAATAAACATCTTGTCCATTTACATTTTGTGTTCCAATCAATGTTTGATTGAAATAACCAATTGAGAAATCTGGAAGATTTTGTGCTTTTTGCAATGCAATTTGAGCTTGTAAATATGTTTGTTGTGCCTTCCACTGTTGGATTTGTGGTAGTCCATTCACATCCAATAAAGGAATAACCGCTACTAATTGATACTCTTTATTTGCTGGAAGAATCAATTCACTTGTATGCAATAACGTTTGCAAAGCAGTTTGTATTCGCAAACACTCAATCCCCAATGTTTCAATTAGTTGTTGCTGTTTCAATCGTTGAACTTTCACTAATTGCAAATCAATAAATGGTGCATCTCCCAAATTAATTTTCTCGTTATAAGCATTTTCTAATGCGGCATACAATGAATCTGCATGGCGATTATAATTCAACTGTGCATTGACAAACATTAATTCCTCATAATTTGCGCGCACACTTTGTTCCAACTCCCAAGTTACAAGTCCCTTTTCAATTTCCATAAGTTGTTGGTGCTTTTCGCTAACATCGTTTGCTTTTGAAAATGTTGTTGGAAAAGGAATAGATTGGCTAATGGTTATGTTATTATCGCTTTTATTCGCTGAATTGTATTGACCAACTAAAAAGGACATTGCTGTTTTAGGAATTGGCACCAATGCTTTTCTATCAAGCTTTGCTTGTTCGATTGCAAACTGAGCTGAATGCAAAGCTAAATTAGCTGTCTTGGCTTGTTGAATACATTGCTCCAAAGTCCAAGTAGTTTGAGAAAATCCTTGTTGAATCGATCCCAAACTGAACAAAAATAAAAGTGTAGCTAATTGCTTATTCATGCGGTGTTTTTTTGTTTTTTTAAACGACTTTTTATCAATTAAATGATACATAACTGGCAATAAAAAGAGCGTTAAAAAAGTTGCAGTAATTAATCCCCCTATGACAACAGTTGCCAATGGCTTTTGTACTTCTGCACCACTTCCAGATGAAATCGCCATCGGTAAAAATCCTAATGAAGCAACCAATGCTGTCATTAACACCGGGCGTAAACGTACACGCGTTCCAGATAAAATAATGCGCAACCCATTAGCTGTTTTTTCTTTTTTCAGGTGATTAAATTCCGCAACCAGTACAATTCCATTTAAAACGGCAACGCCAAATAAGGCAATAAATCCAACTCCAGCTGAAATTGAAAAAGGCATGTCACGCAACCAAAGTGCAAAAATGCCTCCGATAGCTGCTAATGGAATTGCTGAAAATATCAAGAAAGCTTGTTTTACCGATTGAAATGTTGCGTACAATAAAAACAAGATCAAGAAAAGAGCTATCGGAACAGCAATTCCCAAACGTGCACTTGCTTTTTCTAAGTTTTTATACGTTCCTCCAAAAGTTGGATAATAACCTGATTCGAATGGAACTTGTTGATCAATTTTCGTTTTCAATTCGTTGACGATACTTTCAACATCCCTTCCTCGTACGTTAAAACCAACAATAATACGGCGTTTTGCATCGTCACGTTGGATTTGATTTGGACCTTCTTCAACTGTTACAGCTGCTAATTGTTGTATCGGGATACTCATCCCATTTGCTCCGACAACGGTTAAGTTTTGTAAATCACTTATCGTTGATCTGCTTTTTCCCGCCAATCGCACAACTAAATCAAAACGTTTTTCTCCTTCAAATACTTGACCGGTAACTTGGCCAGCAAATCCCATGTTGATAACGCGATTAATTTCAGCGACAGTTATTCCATAATACGCCATTGCACTGCGATTGAATTTAACCAACACTTGAGGAAGTCCCGTAACCTCTTCCACATAAATATCTGTTGCGCCATTAATTTTTCGTGCTAAAGAACCAACTTGATTTGCATATTTAGCTAACTTTTCAAGGTCCTCTCCATAAATTTTTACAACTACATCTTGTCGTGCACCTGACATTAGCTCATTGAAACGCATTTGTATCGGTTGTAAAAATCCAAACGATACACCTGGCAATTCATTTTCTAGTTTTGCTTGCATTTTATTAGCTAATTCTTCGCGTGAATGAGCGTTTGTCCAATCTTCTTTATCCGCTAAAATGACCATTAAATCACAGGCTTCCATGGGCATTGGGTCTGTTGGAATCTCTGCAGTACCAATTTTCCCAACACACGTTTTTACTTCATTCGGAAAATTGGTTCGCAAGATTTTTGCAGCTTGATTGGATACTTTTACCGTATGCTCCAAACTACTTCCTTTTAATGTTCGTAATTCCACAGCAAAATCACCTTCGTCTAACGTTGGAATGAACTCCGCACCCAAATTTTTAAAAATGATGATGGACAATACAAATAAAATTGCAACGCCAATTATAGCGCTTTTTTGATAGCGAATAACCTTATTGAGTGTCGGTTCGTAGCGCGCTTGTATCCACTTCATTAATTTATCTGACAATGTCTTTTTGGGAAGTGGTTTTTTACTCAACGTCAATGCTGAAATCATTGGAACGTAAGTCAATGATAAAATAAACGCACCTATAATTGCAAATATTACTGTTTGAGCCATTGGTGCAAACATTTTACCTTCAATTCCAACCAATGTTAACAACGGTAGGTAAACAATTAAAATGATAATCTCACCAAAAGCTGCACTTTTCATAATCTTCATGGCAGAAGATTGCACTTCGTTGTCCAATTCTTTTTGTGATAAAACGTGAACTGTTTTTCGGAGAACCAGATGATGAAGGGTTGCTTCCACAATAATCACAGCTCCATCTACAATCAATCCAAAATCAATAGCACCCAATGACATCAAATTACCAGAAACACCAAATACATTCATCATTGAAACAGCAAACAACATGGCTAATGGAATAACTGAGGCAACAATTAATCCTGCTCGTAAATTTCCAAGTAATAAAACGAGAATAAAAATGACAATTAACGCACCTTCAATCAGGTTTTTAGCAACCGTATGAATGGCTTTGTCAACCAATTTTGTGCGATCTAAATAAACTTCAACGGCAACACCTTCAGGTAACGTTTTTTTAATTTGTTCCATTCGTTGCTTGACATCTTTGATTACTTGAGACGCATTTGCATCTTTCAGCATCAAAACAATTCCACCAACAGCTTCGCCCTTATCTGCATTAGTCAAAGCGCCGTATCGAATAGCTGATCCGTAATTGACAGTTGCTAAATCTTTGACTAAGATTGGACGCCCATCAACATTTTTCACCATTACATTACGAATGTCATCGAGGTTTTTTGTTAAACCCTCACTTCGTATATAATAGGTGGCTGAAGACTTGGTGATGTATGCCCCTCCTGTATTTTGATTGTTCGTTTCAAGTGCATGAAACAATTCTGTTATACTAATTCCAAAACTACGCAACAACTCAGGCTGAATAGCCACTTCGTATTGTTTTAAATAACCTCCAAAACCAGAAACATCAGCAATTCCAGGTGTTCCCAATAATTGTCTACGAATGATCCAATCTTGAATTGAGCGCAATTCAGTAGGCGAATATTGTGCTTCAAAGCCAGCTTTTGGTTTGACTATGTACTGAAAAATTTCTCCCAAGCCAGTTGAAACGGGAGCCATACCAGGTTCGCCTAATCCTGCTGGAATGGCATTTTTCGCTTCTTGTAAGCGTTGAGCCACTTGTTCTCTGGCCCAATAAATATCTGTGTCTTCATTAAAAACAATTGTGACCACACTCAATCCGAAGCGCGAAAAAGAACGGATCTCTTCGATTTCAGGAATTGTTGCCATTGTTTGTTCAATGGGAAACGTCACGTAGCGTTCTATATCTTCAGCACCTGAAGAAGGAGCAGAAGTAACGATTTGAACTTGATTGTTTGTGATATCTGGAACGGCATCAATTGGGAGTTGTTGCAATGAAAATATTCCCCAAATGATTAATCCAATTGTGAAAATACCAACTACTAATTTGTTAGCAATTGAAAATTGAATGATTTTATTTAACATGAAATTGAGTTATTGATGAAACGTTTGGAATATAATTCCTTGTAAATCAGTTAACTCAATTGAGGAGGTGTCCAAATTGCTTTTGAGCAATCTCTTGTTGGATTGGTTAAATTGAAAAATGCGGCTGGTGTCTTTTCAGCAACTTGTGTTGAAAATTCAATTACAACGGGACTTGTATTTTGAATTGCAATAGTTAAACTTGTTCCCACAACAGATTTGAAAGGCAAGCTTTTGTGTTCTTTGTCATTCGGCAGATTTTTCGATTGATAATGTTCCGAGACAAATGATTTTAACTCGGAAAAAGTCCAATCAGCGCCAAAATGATCTTCAACATGGGAAATTAAATTGGGAAGTTTCATTAACTGCATACCTTGCATGTTCGGTGCTAACGATGCTACCGAAACTACAAAAAGCGCAAAATAAACAACCCAGTTTTTCATTTATGCTTGTGTTGCTGGTCCACCAAAATTCATGGGAGGAAAAGGTGCTGATTCATTATCAATAATCACACCATGATGTTGTTCAAATTTTTGAATGTTTTCAGCCAATGCTTTCATTAATCGTTTCGCATTTTGCGGTGTCATAATAACACGTGAACGAACTTTTGCTTTGGGCATTCCTGGCATCATTTGAACAAAATCAGTTACAAATTCAGCTTGAGAGTGAGTTATGATAGCTAAGTTAGAATAAACTCCTCCAGCAATATCTTCCGTTAATTCGATATTGATTTGATTTTCATTATTTTCCATAGTCAAATTTACGATTCTTTTTCAATCTGTACCTCGTTGTAATTGAAATTAACGAAATTTATGTGTTCAGAAAGTCCTTAATAAAAGTACTTTTATCAAAAAAAATGGAAAAACAAGCACGTCAGTTATTGATTGCCATGATAGTAAGCATGGTTGTTTGGGGAATTAGTTGGCCATCCAATCATGTGTTGACACAATATGGTACACCCATCGATTTAGGTGTAATGCGGTATTTCCTTGTTATTGTCAGCTTATTTGTCGTTCTCTTTTTTATCAAAACTCCATTTAAAATTTCAGCGAAAGGAATTCCTTTTTTATTGATTTCAGGTATTTTAATGTCCTTATACAATTATACTTTTTTACAAGGATTACGTGAGGGAACAGCAGGTGCAGGAGGGATTTTAGTCACCACCCTCAATCCAATTGTTGCTTATGGCGTTGGTATATTAATATCATTCAAAAAACCATCAAAAAACGAATCCATCGGTTTATTATTGGGAGTTATTGCTGGGTTAATTATGTTGAAAATTTGGTCAAACGGATCGATCTTTTCGAAGGGCGGTAATACCTATTTCTTATTGAGTGCATTTATTTGGGCAATCATGAGCAAATTTACTTCGAAGGCTTCGCTTTATGGTTCGCCATTTGCTTTTACATGGTGGATGTATGTGGTTACCATTTTTTGCTTGTTACCATTTATGGATGTGCAAGCAGTTAACGGTTTAATTGGTACAACAGAACTGAAATTTTGGGGGAATTTACTATTTGGTAGTGTTATAACGACAACATTTGCAACAACATTATACTTTTTTGCAACATCAAAAATCGGTGCTGAAAAGGCAAGTAGTTTCATTTTCATCGTCCCTTTTACTGCAGCAATTTCTGCTTTCTTCATCCAAGGAGAAGCGTTACAAATACACACCATCATTGGCGGTTTGTTTGGAATAGGAGCAGTTTGGATGTTGAACAAAAAAGAGAAGCAACTAAAAGACTAATTATTATTGACTAATTTCTGGTTAACAGTACTAATTTTTCATCCAAATAACATGTACTTCCTGAATTGTATTCTATAAAGTCAATGGGATATGAATCCATTCTCGTTAAAAAACGAAAAAGCATGTATAAAAAAAGTCCCTGCTCGTTTGAACAGGGACTTTTTAGTTATTTGAAGTTACTATTATTCAGAAATAGCAGCTAACTCTTCTTTGTTTGCTACAATTACTTCTTGGAACTTACGCACACCTGTACCAGCTGGGATTAAGTGACCAACAATTACGTTTTCTTTCAAACCTAATAAATGATCTACTTTACCTGAGATAGCAGCTTCGTTTAATACTTTCGTAGTTTCCTGGAAGGAAGCTGCAGAAATAAACGATTGTGTTTGTAAAGAAGCACGTGTAATACCTTGTAACAATGGTGTTGATGTTGCAGGAACAGCATCACGCGATTCAATCAATTTCTTGTCAGCACGTTTCAATTGTGAATTTTCATCACGTAATTTACGAGCAGATAAAATTTGACCAGCCTTGATTTCTGTTGAATCTCCAGCATCTACAACGACTTTCATACCATAGATTGCATCATTTTCTTCCATGAAATCTGCTTTGTGAACAGATTGTCCTTCTAAGAAACGAGTATCTCCAGCATCAATAATCTCCACTTTCAACATCATTTGACGAACGATTACTTCGAAGTGTTTGTCATTGATTTTCACACCTTGTAAACGGTAAACTTCTTGAATTTCATTCACGATGTATTCTTGTACTTTCGTCGGTCCTTGGATATTTAAGATATCGTTTGGTGTAGTTGCCCCATCAGATAATGGTTGACCAGCACGAACGAAATCGTTTTCTTGTACCAAAATGTGTTTCGAAAGTGGTACTAAATATTTACGAACGTCACCTGTTTTAGAAGTCACTTGAATCTCACGATTTCCACGTTTGATTTTACCGAATTCAACAATACCATCGATTTCAGAAACAACTGCAGGGTTAGAAGGATTACGTGCTTCGAATAATTCCGTTACACGAGGTAAACCTCCTGTAATATCCCCTGTTTTACCAGCAACACGAGGAATTTTAACTAAGATAACACCTTCTTCCACTTTATCACCTTCTCCTACAGAGATGTGTGAATCAACTGGGATGTTGTACTCGCGTAATACCTCTTTTGTTTTCGCATCAATGATGTGAATTGCAGGGTTTTTCTTTTTGTCTCTTGACTCAATGATTACTTTTTCAGTAAATCCTGTTTGCTCATCGACTTCTTCACGGTAAGTTACACCGTCAATAATATTTTCGAAAACAACTTTACCAGAAACCTCAGAAATGATTACCGCATTATACGGGTCCCATTTACAAATGATGTCTCCTTTTTTGATTGTTTTCGTTGTCTCATCAATAATCATTTCAGCACCGTAAGGTACATTAGATGTCATCAACGTAACTCCTGTTTTAGGATCCGTAATTTTCATTTCAGCAGAACGTCCAACAACTATTGTTTTAATTGTTCCATCAGCCGCTTTACGTTGAATAGTACGTAATTCGTCAATTTCCAAAGTACCAGAAGCTTTCGCTTTCATATCGGATTCATCAGCAATGTTCGATGCAGTACCCCCAACGTGGAATGTACGTAATGTTAACTGTGTTCCTGGCTCACCAATAGACTGAGCAGCAACAACACCAACAGCATCACCATTTTGAGCTGGTCTGTGCGTAGCTAAGTTCCTTCCGTAACATTTAGAACATACACCACGGCGCATTTCACATGTTAATACCGAACGAATTTCAACTTCCTCAATTCCTGCGTTATCGATTTCATCTGCAACAGCATCTGTAATCAATTCACCAGCTTCAACGATTAATGCTTCTGTTTCTGGGTGATAAATATCGTGTACAGAAGTACGACCAACGATACGGTCATTCAAAGGTTCAACAACATCATCGTTTTTCTTCAATGCTGTTGCAACTAAACCTCTCAACGTTCCACAATCATCTTGATTGATAATAACATCTTGTGCAACATCCACCAAACGACGAGTTAAGTAACCCGCATCGGCAGTTTTCAATGCAGTATCGGCCAAACCTTTACGCGCACCGTGCGTAGAGATAAAGTACTCAAGAATCGAAAGACCTTCTTTAAAGTTAGAAAGAATTGGATTTTCAATAATTTCTTGTGCAGAAGCTCCTGATTTTTGAGGTTTCGCCATCAATCCACGCATACCAGATAACTGACGGATTTGTTCTTTCGATCCACGAGCTCCAGAGTCAAACATCATATAGATGGAATTGAATCCTTGGTTATCGTTTTTCAATTGATCCATCAAGGTATTTGTCAAACGTGAGTTTGTGTGCGTCCAGATATCAATAATTTGGTTGTAACGCTCATTATTCGTGATAAGACCCATGTTATAATTCGCCATCACTTCTTTCACTTCATTCTCCGCTTTAGAAACCAAAATTTCTTTTTCTTTCGGGATAATGATGTGATCCAAGTTGAATGATAAACCACCTTTGAAGGCCATGGAGTATCCTAATTCTTTGATATCATCTAAGAATTTAGCTGTCTTAGCAGTTCCACAAGTTTTCAATACATGACCAATAATATCACGTAATGCTTTTTTCGTTAATACATCATTGATGAAACCAACTTCTCTTGGAACAACTTCGTTGAACAATACACGACCACAAGTTGTGTCAATCATACGTAATTCAGGAACACCTTCGAAGTTCAAATCATACGATTTTACTTTGATTGGTGCATGTAAATCCAATTTACCTTCGTTATTAGCAATAATAACCTCTTCTGGTGAATAGAAAATACCGTTTTCACCTTTTACAATATGTTCTGGTGTACTTGTACGTGATTTTGTGATATAATAAAGACCCAAGACCATATCCTGAGAAGGAACGGCAATTGGAGCTCCATTAGCTGGATTCAAGATATTATGAGAAGCCAACATTAATAATTGAGCTTCTAAAATTGCTGCGTTACCTAATGGTAAGTGAACAGCCATCTGGTCACCATCAAAATCGGCATTGAAGGCAGTTGTTACCAACGGGTGCAAACGAATTGCTTTACCTTCAATTAATTTTGGTTGGAAAGCTTGAATACCTAAACGGTGTAACGTAGGGGCACGGTTTAATAAAACTGGGTGACCTTTTAATACGTTTTCAAGAATATCCCAAACAACTGGTTCTTTGCGATCTACAATTTTCTTAGCAGACTTAACAGTTTTCACGATACCACGCTCGATCATCTTACGAATAATGAACGGTTTGTACAATTCAGCTGCCATGTCTTTTGGTAAACCACATTCGTGTAATTTCAAATCTGGTCCAACAACAATTACTGAACGTGCAGAATAATCAACACGTTTTCCTAATAAGTTTTGACGGAAACGACCTTGTTTACCTTTCAATGAATCAGATAATGATTTCAAAGGACGATTTGATTCCGTTTTAACAGCAGAAGCTTTACGTGAATTATCGAACAATGAATCAACTGATTCTTGCAACATACGTTTCTCATTACGCAAAATCACCTCTGGTGCTTTGATTTCGATCAATCGCTTCAAACGGTTGTTACGTATGATTACACGACGGTATAAGTCATTTAAATCGGAAGTAGCGAAACGACCTCCATCTAGTGGAACTAGTGGACGTAATTCAGGCGGAATAACAGGAACAACTTTCACGATCATCCATTCTGGACGATTATCGATACGTGTTTGAGATTCACGCATTGCCTCAACAACTTGTAATCTTTTTAACGCTTCGTGTTTACGTTGAACAGAAGTTTCTGTATTTGCTTGATGACGCAATGCATACGACATTTCCTCTAAATTCATTTTACGCAACAAATCGTATAGTGCCTCGGCACCCATTTTTGCGATGAATTTATTAGGATCTGTATCTTCTAAATATTGATTTTCTCTTGGAAGTGTATCCAAAATATCTAAATATTCTTCTTCCGTTAAGAATTCTTTTTCTGTTAACGAAGAACCATCAAGATGCGTCGCGATACCCGTTTGGATTACAACATATCTTTCATAATAGATAATTTGATCTAACTTCTTTGTTGGTAAACCTAATAAGTAACCAATTTTGTTTGGTAACGAACGGAAATACCAAATATGAGCTACAGGAACAACTAATGAAATATGTCCCATTCGTTCACGGCGAACTTTCTTCTCTGTTACTTCAACACCACATCGGTCACAAACGATTCCTTTGTAACGAATACGTTTGTACTTACCACAATGACATTCGTAGTCTTTTACTGGTCCGAAGATACGCTCACAAAAGAGTCCATCACGTTCCGGCTTGTACGTACGATAGTTGATTGTTTCAGGCTTGAGCACTTCACCACTTGATTGCTCGAGTATCACCTCAGGAGAAGCCAACGAGATCGTAATCTTGTTGAAGCTACTTTGTTTTTTCGGTGTTTCTTTTCTGTAAGCCATTTTATAACTTTCTTTTATTCAATTCGACAATTCAATTCCTGACCAAGTCAGTATTAATCCATGGAAACATTTAATCCAAGACCTCTCAATTCATGTAACAATACATTGAATGATTCAGGAATTCCTGGTTCTGGAATGTTATCTCCTTTAACGATTGCTTCGTATGCTTTCGCACGACCCATTACATCATCCGATTTAACAGTTAAGATTTCTTGTAGGATATTAGCTGCACCAAATGCTTCTAATGCCCAAACCTCCATCTCACCGAAACGTTGACCTCCAAATTGCGCTTTACCACCTAATGGCTGTTGCGTAATTAACGAGTATGGTCCGATTGAACGTGCATGCATTTTATCATCAACCATGTGAGATAATTTCAACATGTAGATAATACCAACAGTTGCAGGTTGATCAAAACGATCTCCTGTTCCACCATCGTACAAGTATGTTTTACCTGAACGTGGAACTCCTGCTTTGTCTGTCCAATCATTAATTTCTGACGGTTTTGCACCATCAAAAATTGGAGTAGCAAACTTAACACCTAATTTATCTCCAGCCCAACCAAGTACTGTTTCATAAATCTGACCCAAGTTCATACGAGATGGTACCCCTAGTGGATTCAATACGATATCTACTGGTGTTC
>CALJKJ010000016.1 GCA_937973685.1 uncultured Flavobacteriales bacterium
ATGCGTTTCAAATTGGCACTGTTATCAATTTAGAGTTCGATGTGATTGGGAAGTACGTGAGCCGTTTGTACGGGAACAGATAAATAAATCTAATTTAATAAAAAAGCCTTTCAATTAATTGAAAGGCTTTTTTTGTGGGCGATATAGATTTAAAATCGAACCAACTAATTGATTTTCTGAAGGTTATGGGTTCAATATAAAATAAAAATGACCTTAAAAATTAATTTAAGGTCATTCGTACAACTTGTGATAAGTTGTACATTAAATTAAACCGTAAAAACAATCCTGAAAAACCGTAAAACTTATTTAAAAGATAAAACGATTTTTGTGAGTATTGAAAAAATATAGCTTCAAATTAATAATATTTATGGAACTTAACATTGTAATTTTCTGATAATAAAATAATTACACTTTAAACTAAATTTTGTATACACATGTTTTTAAATTATAAATTGATGCAATGCTTATATTAGAGTGTTGTGCGTCAGCTTAAAGACAACCTAAATGGAAAGACATTGAATGAAAAAAATAGACCTTCATACACACACAATTTCGACAATTAGCGACTATCCTTTTGACTTTGAACTTTCAAAAGTTAAAGAATATGTTGACAAGTTGAAAATAGACGCTCTAGCTATTACTAATCACAATGTTTTTGACCTAGCACAATATTTACAGATTAAAAACAACCTGACAATTACCGTTTTCCCAGGTATTGAAGTCGACTTAGAAGGCGGTCATCTTTTGGTTATAACCGATTCAGACGAATTTGAAATCTCAAACTTTGACGAAAAATGCAAGCAAGTTTCATCCTTAATTAAAACAAATACAGATACACTTACAATTGTACAATTCAAAAGCATTTTTACAGAGCTTCATAAATACATTCTAATTCCACATTACGACAAGACTCCGCAAATAAAGAAATCAACAATATTAGATTTACACCCTCATATCACATCAGGTGAAGTTGCTAGCATCCCAAAATTTAAACGAATGATGAAAGAACAGAACGGGCTAACGCCTGTCCTATTTAGCGATATGCGTTTCAGCAGTAGTTTAGTTGACTTTCCTACAAGGCAAACATTTGTTGACTTAAAAGAAATATCAATAGCAGGAATTAAATCTTGCTTTGCCGACAAATCAAAAATTTCACTGACAAAAGAAAGTGGTATTGATTTTTTCCAAGCTACAGATGATGGTTTAGAATTATCAACTGGATTGAATATTGTTTTGGGTGGACGTTCATCGGGAAAAACAGTTACACTTGATAAAATAGCTGCATCATCGGGAAGTGCCAAATACATTAAACAATTCTCGCTTCTTCAAAATCATGAAGAAACTTTTAATAAGACAAACGACACTAGATTAAGTATTGTGAATAACAATTATTTAATTGAATTTAAATCAGTTGTTGAAGATGTTATTCAAGTTGACATTAAACAAAGCCTACTAAGTATAGATAGTTATTTGGAATCACTTAAGAAATTTGCTACAGAAAGTGAGAAGAAAGACTTGTTTTCAAAGTGTTTATTATTTAGTGAAGAATTATTTTCACTAGAAGATTTCAAAAATATTGACAAGCTTATTGAATCTGTTACAACACTAATTGAAAACAATGAATATCAAGACATAATAACAAAATACATACCGCATGAAAACCTGAATGGATTATTGAAAGAGCTAATTCAAAAAGCGGTAGTTTCAAAAGTTGAGAGTGAGCAAAAGCAATGGTTGAATTCCATCATTAACGATGTTCAACGTGAATTGAGAGTTAAAACCACTAACACTTTTATAGAAAATGTAGATTTTTATAAAATCGCAACGGATGAAATGAAAGTGGAAAAATTTAATCAAGTAGTTTCAGAGCTAAAAAAACCAAGAAATATAAACCGAGAAGAATTAGGTAAATTTTCAATTATTACAACTACAAAACCAATTGAAAGTGCATCAGATTTACAAAAAATAGGTCGAGACAAAAAAACATATAGCACAGCACTTAGTAAGTATAATGAACCATATTCCTACGTTCAAAAACTAAAGGAGACAGGTGTTGAAGATGCAAATCTTTATAAGTTCTTCGTAAAAATTGAATCCGTTACACTAAACAAAGATGGATTCAAGGTGTCAGGTGGTGAACGTTCTGAATTCAACTTAATTCACGAAATTAAAGATGCTACCAAGTATGATATTCTTTTAATTGACGAGCCTGAATCTTCTTTTGATAACTTATTTCTTAGAAAGGAAATAAATACCTTAATTAAAGATATGGCACAACTAATGCCAGTTGTGGTAGTTACTCATAATAGCACTGTTGGTGCATCAATAAAACCAAATTTTGTTGCTATCACTCATAAAAACCTAGAAGATGGAGAATTTGTCTATCGCATTTTTACTGGTTATCCATCGGATAAAGAATTAACTTGTTCTGACGGAACAAAAATTAAAAATTATGAAGCTATTCTTAACTGTTTAGAAGCAGGCGAAGATGCTTACACTGAACGAAAAACCCAAACTTATGAAATACTTAAAGATTGAAAACAATAAAGGTTTTTACCGACTTGACACAAGCCAAGATGTTTGGATAGACCTTGACCAGATAAATAAAGAACATTTATTGGATTTGCTAAAAATTGCTTCAGCAGGTGAATTCGATATGGACGAGTATAAAGATGAGTTACTTCAAAATCCTGCACATAATATCATTTACAAAAACATCTATGGCAAGTTCAATGACTTTTTAAAAAATAAAACAAGATTTCAAGACAGTGCTGAATCAACGTATAAACAAGCAATTGAAAAATACCAATTATAATGACAGACAAGAAAGCCAAACGTTGGATGTAATTATAAAAATTGAAGTTTAAAAATAATAATCATGAATGATGCATTTATAAATTCTTATTTTCATGGAGGTAGCTCAAAATTTAGAGATGGCTATCGTATAACTAGCATGAAACCTGAATTAACGGGTCATTTGGATTATTTATCAATGAGAGATAAAATAGGCGCTAATGAATTTATTAGAAATCTCCTTATCTCAATATTTATTCATAATATAACATATATAAAAACAACTGATTTATTTATACTTTTTAAATATTTAAGTGTTAATAAAACTTTAAGATTAATACAATCTGACTTCTTAAAACTTGTTGACGATAATGGACTAGACACTGGATTATTAGTTGACGCTGAAAACAAAAAATTTATTGGTTTTTTCGAAAATAGCTATCTTCATCCTGACCGTAAAAAAGCAGATGATTTTGATACAAGTTTTGATTATTTGAGTTTTCAAGTTGGAAAAGCTCCAATACCAAAAGAAATGAAATCAGCTCTTTTATTTAATGTTGAAAATAAAACAATTCTATTTGATGTTGGCCAAACAATTGAAAAAATAAAAAAGGAACTTGATTATGATTTTTTAAATGGTAATATTACTAGTAAGTTTGGTATCGAAAATGAAAATATTGAGGATATAAAGGATGAAAATATTAATAAAATATTTAGATTAGTTAAAAGCAATCAAGGTTTATTATATAGTGCTATATTAAATACTGACAATTTGATTTGTGAGGCAAATTCTTCTGTCGACTTCGAAAATAAATTCAAAAACCTATATAACGTAAACATAAATCAAAGTACAGAATCATTCAATGTTTTAACTAATAAACTGGGAGTTCCAGATTTTACTGATTTAATTTTAAACAATGTAATCACTATTGATGAATTTTTGGAATTAAGACAGAAAAGAGGTTCTTATAAATTTAGGGAATGGTTTTATCAAATAGAACACAATAAGGATTTAGCAATTGAAAATTTACTATCCCAAAGCAATATTAAAAATAAAAACAAAGTTCTTAGTTTTCTTAGATGGTCATTTTCTAATGCGATTGGAATGATTGAGCCAATAAGTGGAACAATTTATTCTGCTGTAGATACATTTATTTTAGATAAATTACTATCAGGATGGAGCCCAAATTTATATTTAAACAAAACTCTTGGAGACTATCTTAATAAGAAAATGCAAATTAAAAACAAAGAACTAAAAGAAGAACAAAAAGAGAAATATTTTGGTAAGATTGGTCGAAATGATAAGTGTCCATGTAAAAGTGGAAGAAAATACAAGCAATGTTGTGGAAAATAACTACACCCAAAAGCCGTTTTGCAAAAGCGGGAGTGGCGCGCTTCTATCAAAGTGAAGTATTAAACTCAAGCTTTGTGCATCTAATTAAGTTTAGTACTGAAAATCTCCTCCTTCGCAAAATAACAAACCGTTGGTGGTCATTGTAAAAGGACACTCAAATACAATAAAACATAGGCAAAATGATTCGAGACTTTCAAGAAATAATAAATATAATCAGCGACAGATTTAATAACTCTCTGTCGCAATTAGACATTATTAATTGGCTTGAAAATTTTGAAAAAATTGATTGGAGTAAGGCACTAACAGTATTAAATAGCTTTGAATATTATTCAATAATGGATATTATAAAGGAATATGAAAATGGCATAAAATTTATTATTGATGAAAGCACTTCTGATGAAAATATTTACTTAATCCCTGTTGGTAATCTTCGTAAAAAAGAAGATCAAAAAGAAGTTTACTACTTTGGAAAAAGTGGAGTGGCAATGGTTTATTACTTAAAAAAAACACCCTCTTTCAATAGAAACATAAAGAAACTAATACTGCTCGAAGACGGTAATTTAGATGAACTACCAGAAAATGTAAAAATTGTAATGGTTGATGATTTTTCAGGAACAGGAGGAACAATTCTAGAATTTTATAAAGAAATCAAAGATAGACTACCCGAAAAACATACCGTAATCGCACTTACGATTGCATTTATGGAAAAAGCTGAAGATGTTCTAAATGAATTTAATATTAAAATTATTGGAATCAAGAGACGGCCTATTTTCTCTGAAAGAGGTTCGGTTTTTGGTTATGAACCAAAAATGAAAGCAATCAGAGATTTTTGCTTTAAATATGGAAATAACCTCTATCCCTTAGAGAATTACAAGAAAAATATAACTAAGCATCACCCTTTAGGTTTTTTGAATACACAGGCATTAATTGGTTTTGAGCACTCAATACCGAACAATACCATACCAATAATATGGGCTGATTCTAAAAACAAAAGCAATAGAGCGACCTGGAATCCCTTATTCCCAAGAAGAGGTAATTTAGTAATCAAACGTTCAAAAGAATTTAAACAAAATCAAAGTTACTGGGTAAGTATTGCATATAAGTTAGGTTTAAATAATGGTCTGCTCAATGAACAAGAAAAATATCAAACTCAAACAATTCAACTAATATCTATACTTCAATTAAAAAGAAAACAAAAATCCGATTTATTAATCAGTCAAATGTTAGGAATTAATTTAATAGAATATAATTCAATCATTAAAATCGGAAAGGAAAAGAAATTACTTGACAATAATGAAGAACCAACAGAGCAGGCAATTGATATTATTGAGCAAATAAGAAAAAAGACTAAATTTAAACAAAATAATCAAATCATTAATCAATTAAAAATAGAAGAAGACATAGTTTATGTGCCAAAGATTTTTCGGGGGAGTTCGTGAGTAAGTTCAATTAGCTTTGTCAGTGCAAATTGACCTCTTTGTCCCGTTTGGACTAAGGGCTACTAAAGCTACATTATACTGATTTATGCGTAACACCTCGTTCCTCGGGCCACGCATAATTCACTTCGTGAATTAATTTCAAAAAAGAGTAATTGAATTGAAAATGGACTTCCCTCGAAATTTATATATTGAAACGGCCAATAACGGAGGGCATTCCCCTAATTTTTTGTCTGACACGTTGAGTTACATAGACAACTTAACTGCTAAACAATTGCCTGTTATTTTTTCGTTAAAGCATTTTTCAATCCTCATCGGAATGGAAATGAGTGATGTAATAAAGATTATTAAAAATAGGAACAATCACTATTCATACTACTTGATAAAAAAGAAAAAAGGTGGGTTCCGAAGAATTGTTTCACCATACAAAGATTTGAAATTTATGCAAAGTTGGATAAAGGAGAATATACTTGACAAAGTTGAAGCTAGCAAACAAGCAACAGGTTTTATTAAAGGGAAGTCAATTCTAAACAATGCAAAAAGTCACGAAAACAGTAGCGTAATATTAAATCTTGATTTAAGTAATTTTTTTGAATCTATTACTGAGAAAAGAGTATTTGGCATTTTTAAATCATTAGGTTATTCTAAAAATTTAGCAATAGAATTTGCAAAAATTTGTACAGCTCAAATGACAGAGGAAAAGTACGATGCAATCCCACAGGAAAAACAAGAATTTTTTCAAGAAATTTATCAATTGAAAGAATCAGTTTTAGTACAAGGAGCTCCTACAAGTCCTGCTTTATCAAACTTAATATGCAGAAGATTAGATTTAAGACTCTCAAAACTCACAAATAAGTTAGGTATAAACTATTCCAGATATGCTGATGACATTACTTTTTCAGGTAACGATAATAATTTACCGAGTTTGAGTATAATAAAAAAAATAATTAATGATGAAGATTTCCAAATAAACTGGGATAAGGTAGGAAAATATAAAAAAGGACAACGACAAATTGTAACAGGACTGCTTATTGATGGAAAAGTAAGAGTTCCAAAATCATTTAAGAAAGAAATATATAGACATTTACATTTTTGCTCTAAATATGGGGCATTTTCTCATTTTAAAAGAATTTGTCCAGACAAAGGATATAGAAAGGAATGGTTACTTGGGAAAATATATTTCATATATGCAATTGAACCTAATGAAGCAAAAAAAATGCTTGAAATAGCTAACACAATAAATTGGGAGATATAAAATTCTGAATCAACCAAAAATAAATCCTGAGCACTGCACTGAGTACAAGCAAACTTTTAGAAAAACAAATTGACCTTCTATTAAGGCGTTTCAATTGAGTGCGGAGACTTAAATTTTTTCTTTCAATCCTATTAGTGCCAAAACGAGTGACTTTATGAATCGTTTTGTGAATTAAAAGTTTGTAGAGTAGCAATCCATCAGTATAAATCGTTTTAGGATTGGAAAGTACAACTGTTTTAATTACTTGATTGAGTGTTTTCTTGCTTCTTGAACCTACAGCAAAACTGATTACATTTTTATTGATTCTATCCAAGGCATACACAATCCAGATTACCTTGCCTTTATGCCTCAAAAACGTTCTCATTTCGTCTACTTCATAGGTTTGACCCGAACAAATGGGTGGCGATTGAACCCCTTTGGCAATAAACAATATGCGTTTTAATAAAGTAGTAGTAGAAATACCTAAAAACCGAGCCATACTTCTAATTCCCATTCCTTCTTTAATCAGCACTACAATTGTTTTATTGATTTCTTTACAACAACCTTTACTTGTATAAAAATCAATGCAACGTTTCGTACACGTTTTACAGTAAAATTGTTGTTTCTGGTTAGCAGTAAAACCATTTTTAATGAGTGTAGGGGCATTACAATGAGGGCAAATTTTAGTATCACTAATTTTGATACACGAGGACGGATAAAAAGCCATTTTAAAAGATTTAAGCGATACTAAATGTACAAAAGGAGAGACATACAGCCTCTCCTTTTGCAAAATAAATTAACTTAAACCTTGATTATCAACATAATAACTTATGTATTTATACCCATCACTAATTTTGATACACTACCACTTTTATTTATAAAAAAAGCTAATTTAAATTTGTTTTTTACAGAGTAAACATTACCTGTATTTATAGCCATCACTAATTTTGATACACTACCTATTATAATTATAATTCTACTTTCCAACTTATAATGTCATCTTTTTCGGAACAAATATAAATAGATGCTTTTCCTCCATCATCAAAACAAAGAACATACTCAATTACCTTATCTGCTACAAAAATTTTAAAATCATCTGAAGCAACCATCATTTCAGCAAAAATATTTTTTATTTCTTCTAATTCATTTAATGAATTGACTTTAGTCAAGTTTGAAAAATTTAAGTACCGTGACCACCCCATAACCGTTAATATCCCTAAACTATTCATTTCTAAACGTAAATCATCAATCAAAAATGATTTTCCAAGTTTCAAAAATTCTATCCCTGTTTTTAATTTATTTTTCATAGTTTTATTTTATTACTTTAATAAGATTTGCGGGAATGTGTTGATTAAACAGAAACTCTGTACCACCCCCAGCTCCATATCTAGATAGGTTTCCTGAAACTCGTCTTATCAATGACGGATTTAATCCCGATGCATCTATACGAAGAATTGAATTAGGCAAAGCTCTATTAGCAGGAAGTGCTAACTCAATTTGAGCTTGTAATGGTGATAAATTACTTTTATTAGTCAAGTATGAAAAACCATCTCGACCTACATTCAATCCTTGTTTTGATATCCCTTGTGCAGCTTCTTTACTCGTATAATGGTATAAATATTTACTTCCTCCTCTAGTGAATAGCTTTCCAACAATAAAATCAGCAATTACACCACCAATAAAAAAGTTTGCAATAGAATTATCTTCATTAATAGCACCACTCGCCATTCTAAAGCCTTTGAAGCCATAACCTCTTAAGTTTCCATTACCAGCAACAGTTCTGTAACTTACTGAGGTAGATGAGATAATTTTACCATCTCTATACAAATAATCTGTAGTGTCACCTCCTTTGTCATTAATCTTATTTCCGTTCTCATCATAACCATTATTGGGACTATCTTCATCTTCCTCTTGGGCATCCGAAGCAGTGGCTGTTGAACGTTTTTTAACGTATCCATCGGGATTTGCAACATCAACTCCATCTCCTCCAGCTTGCCTATCCATATCGGCTCTTCTATTGGAGTTCCATTCACTATTGCTCATTTCGCTACTTCTATCTACTTGAGATTTGTAAGCCTCCATACCATCAGGGTCAATAAATAACACAGGATTGTTTAGTGCATACACATAAGGAGAAAAACGTCTTGAGGTTTCCGCTAACGGGTCAATATTCATCCAACGTCCTAATGCAGGGTCGTAATTTCTTGCTCCATAATCATATAGATTTAAAGAGAGTTCATCCTGCAACTCTTTTCCGTTGTATTTATACTTATACTCCTGTGCAGGTGTTATAGCATTGTACGGACTGTGCTTTAACCCAAAAGGATAGTAATTACTTTCTTCAAGAATTTTCAATGAACTTGTTGTTGCATCTTTAGTATAACTCAAACGTACATTCCCTAAATGGTCAGTGTAGTTAAACACATAACTATAGTTATTCGTTCCACTTACAGGTGTATTTTTCACATACCCTTCTACCGTTGGAAAAAACTGGAGTTCGACAGGCTCACTCGCAGATTTTTTTCTATACTGGTAGCCACCTAAATAATCCGTAGTGGTTACAGTTGTGTTTTCTGTTACTACTTTCTGTACCTTTTGCCCACTAGCGTTGTAAATGTACACAATATTTCCTGTTAGGAAAACAATTTTAGTAGGCAAGTTCAAGTGATTGTACGTTATAGCGGTAATCTTCTTGTTATTATCTACGGTCATATTGCCATTGGCATCGTACACATAATCATCTCCTGTAGTGTTACCGTCTTTAAACCCACTGGTCGCCGAGGCAGGAGTGTCAGTCACACTAATTAGTTTATTTGAGTTGGGAGCATAAGCATATCCTAAATTATCTATGGCAAAAGCTCCTGTTTGCGCATCATTATCACCGTTGCGTTTTAGGGTTAGAATATTACCGTTTTTGTCGTATGTTAAGTTTTCATCATACATATGAGTCACCAAGTTTGATTTTTGGTAAGTTGCGTCTTTTAAACGGTTCAAACTATCGTATTTATAACCGTAATTCCTCACAAAACCACCATCGGTAGCCGTACTCCAAAATGTCTCGGCTATATTCCCATTGTAAAGTTTGTTTGCTACAGCGGTATTTCCATCTAGGGTATTATAATTCATCTTAAACCCAAACAAATCCGCAGGGTCTGTCCCTTGTTGCAAAGCAGTAGGGTTGTTAATGGTTTTCATCCAACCTCTAATGTTGTAGGTATAATCCACTTTTTGTAGTGGTGCCGCACTGGTATTCCCTACTTTTTTACTAGTTAGTTTGCCTAGTTCGTCATAGGTATTATCAGCCAATAGCTGTACCGCTCCACCGTTAATTTGGTGGGTATGGGTAAGCAATCTATCTTGAGCTGAGTAAGTAAACGCATCTTTAATGGTCAATTCCGTATCAGCATCGGTACGTTTGTGTTTTTGCAGGGTGTATTGCAATTGCCCTGAGAAAGAGTCTAATTTGCTATCAGTACACGTAGAACCACCCAAATAGTTAGTGGTATAACTACGTATTGGTCTAAACTTGGCATCATACAAAATATGACCCGTCTCGCCTTTGGTTTCTGCCGTTGTGGTTACAATACGTATCCAAGACCCTGTTGGGAGTCCTTTGATAGCGGCTGTAGCAGTTTGTCCCTCTACGCTAGTGGCTAGTCCGCTTAGATTAGGTATCTCATACGTATCGTAGTAGTTCACACTTAAAAGTTTGAATGTGGTTGGCACTACATTGTTGCTGTAGTTTACAGTTACAGTATCTATAGTGTTTCCGTTTTGCTTGCTCTCGTTAATGGCAGTAGCCCCGTTTTGAGCTTGTTGTAATGTAGCTCGTGTGGTTGCTGTGGCATCACTGTTTAACCAGCCTGTGTACACCACTCTATTAAACGCATCGTACTTGGTAATCATCCAGCCCGAAGCCGAAACATCACTAAAAGGCGAAAATGCAGGTCCTGTGGCTACTACTCGGTCTAATTTGTCATACACCATAAACTCCCATTGCTTGCCCGGTAGTTTTTTAGCCACTAAGCGGTTGCGAGCATCATATTGGTACTGGTAACACAAATCATCCAAGATGGCTTGGGTCAATGCCATATCAGCCATAGGCGGAATTACATAAGTCAAATTACCATAGATATCATATACGTAGTAGGTGTCGTGTTTCTCCATAGAAGTTTCCACACTACCAGTAGTGGCATAGGTTCTTTTAAGTACTACCTTTCCTTCTTTGTTTTTGAACTCTACCGTTGAACCATTAGTTTCAGTTGGTGTAGCAGTGGTATTTTCATCAAAAGTGACGTTTTTGTAGAGTTGATTCGCATCATAAAAAGTAGTTCCTGATGCATTACCTAAAGTGGTATCATACACTCCTGTAGTAGCATTCCAAGTTGTGGTAGCAGTAAAGCGTTTAACTTCACTAGCAGTATTGGTTTGATAGTCCAATTTTATTTCATGTCCTTGTCCCAAAGCCCAATCATTCCCCGATGCCGCTTGTTTCAGTACCCTATTCAATGGTGAGTTTTCCAGTACTTTCTCTGAGAATGGATTAGCTGTATTCTCATAATTAGGAGTATTGTAAAACGCCAATACATTATTTTGAGCACTAGTATCGTAGGTCATGTTGCGACTACTTCCCACAAAAGGTAAATACTCCTTGGTTTGTCTTCCAAAGGTGTCATATTCCATGTGGGTTACAATGTCTTTACCCGTATTGGATTGCTGGTTGGCAATTTGTTGTATGGGTCTACCTAGTCCGTCGTAATAGGTAATCCCCACTGTAGCTTGAACTGGTGTTGGTGAGGTAATCGCTGTTGTGCTGGCTACCTTATACGCTTTGGTAATAATGTAGTTTTTGTCTAAAGAAGGATTAGCCAATTCACCACAATCACTACTTGTTCCTGACACTAACGGACAATTATCGGTATTATCTAGTACATACTTCCCTGCTGGAGCGGTGCACTGCGTCACAAAACTAGCAGGGTCACCCAGTTCATCACCATCGGTATCAGCATACCACTTGGTGTTGGGATTGATGGTGTTTTTAGTATCATCGCAATCCAAACTATTAGTAACATAACCTGTAGTTGGTATCACACTGTAATAAATGGTTGAATTTAGATTTCCAAAACCATCTCCATCACTATCAGCATAAAACGTTTGTGGGGCAATATTAGTAATATTTACTGTACCATCATCATAATCGCTATTATTGGTTACATAACCCGTAGGTTTGGCGCTATAATATACCGTAACTGTTTTACTTCCAAAAGTATCACCATCCGCATCACGATAGAACGTTTGGGGAGCTATGTTGGTAATATTTACCGTAGTATCGTCATAATCACTTGAGTTGCGTACATAACCTATGGGTTGTGTACAAGATGCGGTAGTCGTGGCTGAAGTTCCATACCCATCTCCATCAGTATCTCTATACCAAACTGTTGTAGGATTAAGTGAAGCATCACCGTCGTTACAGTCTGTGTTATTAGTCACATAACCCACAGGCTTCACACTGTAATATACAGTCACAGATGCACTACCATAGGTATCACCATCCGCATCTCTGTAAAAGGTAGAAGGAGCTATATTGGTAATATTCACCGTAGTGTCGTCATAGTCACTTGAGTTGCGAACATAACCTGTAGGCTGCGTACAAGATGCAGTAGTCGTGGCTGAAGTTCCGTATCCGTCACCATCAGCATCTCGGTACCAAACCGTAGTTGGATTCAGTGTTGCATCACCGTCGTTACAGTCAGTGTTATTGGTTACATACCCTGTTGGTTTGACACTATAATAAACGCTCACTGTTTGGCTTCCATACGTATCCCCATCGGCATCTCGGTAAAACATTTGAGGAGCTATGTTGGTAATATTTACTGTACCATCATTATAATCACTTGCATTACGAACATAACCTGAAGGCTGGGTACACGAAGCAGTGGTTGTGCTACTAGTTCCATAGCCATCACCATCGGCATCTCGGTACCATACTGTAGTTGGATTCAGCGTAGCATCTCCATCAGCACAATCTAAATTGTTAGTCACATAACCCGCAGGTTTCACGCTGTAATAGACCGTTACTGTTGGACTACCATAGGTATCCCCATCAGCATCACGGTAAAAAGTTGAAGGGGCAATATTGGTAATGTTAGATGTAGTATCGTCATAATCACTTGAATTGCGGACATACCCTGTAGGCTGGGTACAACTCAATACAGGAGCTCCACCAGAGCCATAACCATCGCTATCATTATCTCTAAACCATGGGGTATTAGGATTTAGACTGGCATCACCATCGTTACAATCGGAACTGTTAGTCACATAGCCTGTTGGTAGAACACTGTAGTAGACCGTTACCGAAGCACTACCATATCCATCACCATCGGCATCTCTATAAAAGGTGGAAGGTGCTATATTGGTAATATTTGTCGTTCCATCATTATAATCACTTGAATTACGAACATACCCTGTTGGTTGGGTACACGAAGCCGTTGTAGTAGTGCTTGTTCCATAACCATCACCGTCAGCATCACGATACCAAACCGTATTAGGATTCAGTGAAGCATCACCGTCGTTACAATCGGAACTGTTAGTGACATAACCTGCTGGTCTCACACTGTAATATACAGTTACAGAAGCACTACCATATCCATCACCATCCGCATCTCTGTAAAAAGTAGAAGGAGCAATATTGGTAATATTTGCCGTGCCATCATTAAAATCACTAGCATTACGAACATAACCTGAAGGCTGAGAACAAGACGCAGTGGTTGTGCTACTAGTTCCATAACCATCACCGTCAGCATCACGATACCAAACCGTAGCTGGATTTAATGTACTGTCATAATCATTACAGTCTCCTGAATACCTTCCATAACCCGAAGGTTGCGAACAACTAAATATTGGTCCTCCTGTTCCATATCCATCACTATCATTGTCTCTAAACCAAGGAGTATTGGGATTTAGACTTGAATCTCCATCATTACAATCTGAATTATTAGTCACATAGCCCGAAGGTTGAACGCTATAATACACACTTACCGAAGTACTACCATATCCATCTCCATCGGCATCCCTGTAAAACGTTTGGGGAGCAATATTGGTAATATTTGCCGTGCCATCATTGTAATCACTTGAATTATGTACATAACCAGCGGGCTGATTACAAGATGTGGTACTTACACTACTGGTACCATAGCCATCACCATCAGCATCACGATACCAAATCGTAGTAGGATTTAGTGTCGTATCATTATCATTACAATCTGTATTGTTGGTTACATAACCTGTTGGTATTATACTATAATAGACAGTTACTGTTGGATTCCCATACCCGTCACCATCTGCATCACGATAAAAAGTTTGAGGAGGTATATTAGTAATATTCGCATTGGAATCATTTAAATCACTAGTATTATTTACGTACCCTGTAGGTTTTACACATCCTGTTGTTGAACTTCCTGCTGTGCCATATCCATCACCATCAGCATCACGATACCAAACCGTATTAGGGTTTATGGATGCATCAGCGTCATTACAATCCAAATTATTAGTTACTTTCCCAGGAGTGATAGTGTTACATAAAACAGCCACACTTCCATATCCATCACCATCATTGTCATAGTACAGAACAGTGGTTGCAGGTATATTTGTAATACATGGGTCATTATCATTTAAATCACTTGAATTATAAACATACCCAGAAATAGGGTAAGAACCTATATAAACTACATATGGATTACCATAACCGTCTTTGTCAGCATCTCTATACCATCTGGTTTGAGAGTACCCTGCAATTGTTACCGTAAGTAGAACGATTGTATATATGTATTTTTTCATATGAATCAAATTAATTTTTATAATGGTACTGGTTCTCATTTAGGATATTTCCATTAGCATCTTTTACATTTTGTAATCGACCGAGACCATCATAATTGTAATATACCGTTTGTCCTTTAGGGTCTGTAATACTTGATACCCCCACCAGTGGAATATGAGTATAGGTGGTGACCATCGCACTAGATAAAACTTGCCTTAATGCGTTTATAGCTCCTAAATTAGATTCATTTACAGCACTGAGGTCAATCACTCCTAGAGCGCTCATTACTTGGGCAGTAGTCGCATTTTCTATCTTAGCAATTGGCTGGGTTTTGTTATATCCCCAAATGATAGTTACTGATGCGCCTCCCTCAGGGGTATATTGGGTCAAATTCCCTGCACTATCATAGCTATCATAGGTGAGTTTCTTTTCTAAATTGCCAATATTGGCAATCGTTGGAAAGCTATTAGGAAACTTAGCCCCAAAAGTACTTTTAGGTAATGTTAAATACGTAGTAGAAACATCCTTGGCATAACTCATTTTTTGCTCTGATAATTTAGTAGTGCCATTATAATTCTCTGTGCGTACTGGACTTGCTTTACGATTTTGAGTTACTAATTCGAACATTAGTGGTTCAGTATCTATATCGTTCGGATAGTACATCTTGGAGATTAACTGTTCCCCCGAGCTATTAGTAGTGGTGGTTTTGGTTGGTTGAAAATGATTTACGCCTGTATATTCATAATCTTTAGTTACCGTAACTTCTTGGTTGTTTACTATTGTGGTTTGTGTTTCTGTTTTGAGAGTTTTAGTTTGTCCTTGCAGAGTATATACATTAAATAAAACAACTAAACCTCCAGCATTACTATATATTGATGGCAAAACTCCTTTGACATTTGTGTTTGTACTACTGTAATTGTAATTGAATTCATTACGTTGTACTATTTCTCCACTAGCAGTAATGCTATGTACACTTTGCTTTTCTCCTGCTAACAAATACTGTGATTTAGGTAGTGGTGGAATACCATAGTCAAAACTAAAGTTGTTAAGTTCAAAATATCCCTTATAGCGATTAAAAAAATGTTTAGTAACTCCATTGCCATCAGTCTGGTCTACCTCTCCATAAGAAATAGTAGGTCCCATAAAATTAATTTCTAAAGGATCAATTCCTGTAGAAAAGGTATAATAAGAACCTTTATCCCAACCAAAATTCTGAGCATTATTTACAAATGTTTGATTCAGAGTATATGTATTTTGAGGTACTATACTGTAATACGTTGAGTAATAAGCATTATTATTGACATCCCAACTTGTTTGATAAAATAGCTTAGGATTACTAACGATTTTTGGTTGATAGTAAGTATAGTTAGTTTCTTTGATTACAGAATCATCGTAGTTTTTATGAACAATTTTCTTTACTCGCAAGCCTCCAACATCATAAATAGGAATAATTGGTATCTTATCTACTTTGGCATAACAGATGTTGCACATATAGTTTACTCCACTAGTACCACCATAACCTTGGGCGATTAACTTGTATTGTCTCCCGTCAATTAGTAGTTTTTTATCAATAGGCAGGGCAATGGTTTTTGAGGTGGTAGCTCCTGCATACAAGATAGTAGCTATCTCTGTATTAGTCACCATATCCACAATTGAAGCGGCTCTCAAAGTACTAGTAGGGGAACATCCTGTAGTTCCTGTTGGGTTATAATTTAAATTAGCAGTCAACAATAAGGTTTCTGAATCATTGGCTACATAAGTAAATAACGTAGATGTAATCCCATCTGTAGATTGAGTAGAGGCAATGGTTGGAATAAAAGCGGATGAATTATTTACATCATAATACACATCTACAGCCACATCTGATTTATGGGATTCATACTGAAAATTCACCGACCCTTTGGTGGGATATATTATTTGCTCTAATGCTCCCGCTTTAGCAAAGTTCAAATCCACTTTTCTATCGGCATATAATGATTCATTCAAAGTGATTCCTGCTGGAGGAAAAAGGGATGGGTTTTGTGTTTTTCCATTGTAATAACCCCATTTGTCTTGAGCAAACGAAAGTTTACTTGGTAAAGAAGTGGTATTATACACAAAAGTATAAGGTTTAGACAATTGCTCATTGTCACTCATCTCGGTAATCCCAGTGAGTTGTAATCGTTTGATATCTGTTGCTCCTTTACTACCTGTGGTGATGACACTTTGCAGTGAAGTATAGCTGAATTTAATTTTTTTAATAATTCCTGCTACTTGTGTAACGGGATTCACCACCGTGATTTGTATTTCATCCAATCGCTTAGGTGTCACTCCAAGTTCTGGGGTTAAATCATCTCGATTACTATAAGTGAAATTAATTTGAGTGGTTCCTGCAATTATTTTACTAATCAATTTTGAAACTACATGATTCTCAGACGTGGTATTCACAGGATACATTGCTAATTGATTGTATTGAGTCTCAGGAGTGATTGTACAATTCGAGTTCATTAGAGTATTAGGAATACATAAAAAATTACTCTGAGATACAGGTTTATTGATTGAAGTATGCGAATAGTTGTTATCAATATACTCCAATTGAATTTTGCTTGAACTGGTAAAATTGGTTATTTCGGTCAAAAACCAAGAATTAATAATAAAATTGTTATCAAAAACAATTTCATTTACGGACTGGTTGGTATAATTTTTCTCTACAGCATTATTCAATCCAAATTCAGTCCCTGTATCCAATCCAAATTTATATTTAGTTCCTTTAGGAGAAGTCACTAACCACGTTCTAAAGTAGTTCGGTACAAAATCTTCTTGAATCATAAAATCTGTATTTTCAAGATAGACTACTTTTCTTTGGTCATTGAAAACAAATTTGCTTCCTCCCTCAGGGGTACTGAAATAAAACAAATCAGGTTGGCCGTCCCTCTTTCCTGCGTTGACATCTTCTAACCACCATCCAAACTGAGAATATTTTGCAAAAACTGGTTCAGTATTCGAGAAATTATTTAATAATTGGTCTAGTTTTGACAAACCATAATCTTTATAATATCCATTAATTGAAATTAAACTTTTTGTAGAAGCAGAAACTGACCCTTCATCAGGTGCTCCTTTAGTATTTCGGCTCACCACACCGCCCACATTCAAACTCCAGTTTTGTCCCACCGAAGAAGCTATAGATTCTACTTTCACCCCTGAAGCGTCGTATTCCAACGAAATAGGCAGGGTCATCCCTGCATATTCCAAAGTATAGAGGGGAATAGAAACTTGTGGTGTTCCTGAGACTAAGTTTACGGGCATGTTCATGTACTGTTCAAACTTATTCACCTCAGGGGATTTCACCTGTGGTCGCATGTCTGTATTGATTTGTGCCATTACTGTTGAAGTACTACATAACACACTCAAAGCATATAGTAGGTAGATTGTCTTTTTCATTGTAGATTGGTACTATTTGGAATTACTCTTTTTTGGTTTTCTTAATCAGTTTGAGTCCGTCGGTTCTCACATCGGTTTTGATATTCACGATGTATATTCCTTCAGGATACATAGTCAGGTCAAGTGGAACTGTTCTGCTGGTAATAGAGAACTGTTGGAGTGTTCTTCCCGATAAATCCACAAGCGTAGCAGTACCATTGGTATATTCGTATCCGATAATTACATTGGTAAAAGTGACAACTGGATTAGGGAATACCTCTATAGCTACTTTAGCAGGTTCTATATTGACTTTATCTTGTAGTTTGACCACCCAAAAATCATTACTGCCTATAGTACTGTTTTTATCCATTGAAGAAGTAGCATTGGAAGTTCCAGCCAATAAGTAACCTCCATCTCGGGTTTCAATTAGTTTTCGTAAAATATCTTCACCAGCACTCCCCACAGATTGCGTCCACAATTCTTGTCCTGTAGCATCTACCTTTAAAGCAATGTAGTCGTTGATACCTTTGTCTTGTTTCTTTAAGGCTAATCCGCTTTCGCTAGTGACATCATTTTGAGCATAGCCCCCAATTAAAAACGTATGGTCTTTGTTCTCTACCAACGAGGTTAAAATATCCACTTTACCATAATCATAGGTTCTTGACCACTGTTCCTCTCCTTTGGAATCTACTTTTAGTAGCCAAAAATCAGTTCCATTACTCACCGTACCTCCTTTAGTAGTTAAAGAATTGGTACTATTGGAATTGCCTCCTATAAGGTAGCCTTCATCTCCAGTTTGATGAATTACATACAATTGATTGTCTCCGTTACCACCGTAGGTACGTTGCCATTCTATGGTGCCTGAGTTATCAATCTTAACTACCCAATAATCCCCAATGCCAATACTTGGCTCGGTTTTATCTCCTGACTGGGGAGAATTGGAATAGCCTCCTAAAATATACCCGCCATCTTTGGTTTGTTCCATGCTTCTAAGCTCATCGGCATACTTACCTCCAAAGGTTTTCTGCCATTGTACTTCACCTTCTGCATTTAATTTCACAATCCAATAGTCCATACTCCCACGACTACTAGTAGATTTAGAAGTAAGGTCTTTTTTTGAAGTTGTAAGTGCTTTTTTACCCGTTGTAGCTACTATAGTAGCATCTGAACTAGAAGAGCCTCCTAAGATATACCCGCCATCAGTGGTCTGAAAAACTGATAGTAATTCATCTTGACCTGTGCCACCAATGGTGCGTTGCCATTGTTCTTCCCCTTTGGCGTTGAGTTTAAAGACCCAAAAGTCGGTTCCTCCTTTACAACTATCTTTTTTATTCAAACCTGTATCTGAATTAGAGGTTCCTGCTAAAATGAATCCTCCGTCTTTGGTGCCTCTGATACTCTTTAATAAATCAAAGCCTGAACCGCCTAAGCTCTTTTGCCAATCAGGTTTTCCATTCTCATCCATCTTCCATACCCAATAATCCAAATCACCTTGGTTGTTCTCTGATTTAGTTCCTGATTTATCTGACAAGGAACTCCCTGCCAAAATAAAACCGTAATCCGCCGTAGGTTGGACATCAAATAGATAATCCGCATACTTGCCACCATAGGACTTCTCCCATAGGATATTTTGAGATTGCATCAGTAGCGGTACAAATAGTAAAAAATAGAAGTAGTTTTTCTTCATAGTTTAGGTGGTTTTGGGTAGTTACTAAGGAGCTAATCAATACAGGTTTTTTAAAACCTATTATCAATAGAGCAATTTCAAAAAGATTACGGATTGTATTTTACGGTTTTTACGACTTTTTTTTACGGTTTAATGTCATATCGAAATATTTATGAAATAGGACACCAAAAATTTTTAAATCAACATAAAAAAGGAGAAAATTACACTACGAATTTTGTTAGCAAATAATTGAACTTATTACAAAGCAATTATGCTATAATCGAACGTAGAAATGCTAAATTAAGTTTGGATTTGTTTTTCCTATTACTCGACATTTTTGAGATTGATAATGGTGATTTTTTTAAGAAAATTAAATAAGTCAAACACACTGTAATTATTGTAATTACATAAAAACCGTAATAAAAAACCAATAAAAACCGTAAAATATATTTTCAAAGTAAATAGATATTTGTAAGGTTTCGAACATCTTATCAAAAAAAAGATTTACGAAATCATCAAATAAAATCTGTTGAAAAATGACTCAAATGAAACATAAAGTCTTTATTAGCTACCACCATGCTAACGATCAATATTATAAAGAAGAGCTAATTAGATTAAACGATATACATAATATATTTATTGATTTCTCAGTGGACACTGGTGATATAGATGAAAATCTTGACGATAATACAATTAGGCAAAAGATTAGAGATGAATATTTAAAAGATTCATCAGTTACCATTTTACTTGTTGGAAAAGAAACAAAAAACAGAAAACATGTTGATTGGGAATTGTATTCAAGCATGTTTGACGGAACCGTTAATAAAAAATCTGGAGTTCTCGTTATCAACTTGCCTTCCATTAATTGCACCAATTACACAGCAACTCATAAAAGAGAAAAAGAGGTAGTTTATCCAGAAATTCAAACATGGATATCGATTGATAGTAGGGCTGAGTACGAGAAAAGATACCCGTACATGCCAGCCAGAATTATTGACAATTTACTTGAATCTCAAGCTAAAATATCTGTGGTTAATTGGAATAAAGTGGCATCAAACATCGAAATACTACGTTACTTAATTGACGAGACATTCAATGATAGAACTACTTGTAAATATGATTTAAGTAGACCAATGAGAAGAGCAAATTCATAACTAAAAAAACTTGCAACATGAAGGAAGTTCAGATAATTAATTTCAAATTTAATTTCGAGGATTGCTCATTTTCATTAACACTGAATATATTGATTTTATTGATTAGTGTGCTTTTATATTTTCTATTTCAATATTTAATCAAGCGATATACAAAATCCAATAAAATTCATAATAAAGTTGTTCCCGTGAAACTTAAATATACTTTTGCTGGCACAGAAATAGAATACTCTATAAATAGAAATTTTCAAAACATTGAAATCGCTCATAGGATGTATGTTGAACTTATAACCAGAAAGGCTGCAATACCAATTGATGAGAATGATATTATTGTAGAAATTTATGACTCATGGTACACCTTATTTCAGACTACAAGAGAAGAATTGAAAAAATTATCTGGAGAAATGTTACTTGAAAATCAAGTATCAAAAGACCTTATTAAGCTATTGTCAGACATTTTAAATATAGGACTTAGACCACATTTGACTGAACATCAAGCGAAATTTCGTAAATGGTACAATTTAGCAATAACGAGTGAAGAAAACAAAGATAAAACACCTCAAAAAATTCAGTCTGAATATGACGACTACGAAAATTTATTCAAATCAATGAAATTAGTTAATGAGTTACTTATTGAATATTCTAAACGACTACAAGATATAGTAAATGGAAACTAAACCTCCAATGATATTCAAACCTTGTACAATGAATTAATTGAATTAAAATATTGAAATTGTAATGATTGTACTCTTTTAAAGTATTTAATAAATAATTGAACTTTTTATTAAAATTAAATTTAGATTATGAAACAAATAAGAATTGATCAGATGTTAAAATTTTTCAGCATCGTCATTTTAATAGTATCATTAATCTTATCAAAAAGATTAAACGACCCAACATTATTCAGTAGATCTGGTTCCTTAATAACCCTTTTGGGGATAATTATCGAATATAGAAGGATAATGTTAATTGATAAAGCTAACGAATCTAAAGATGGGACTCCAGTAAGTTTGGTGCAAACTAGAAAATTATTCAACATAAGTCCTGAAGATAGAACAAATAGATTAATTGGGAATATTATAGTAATAATTGGTACAATAATCTGGGGATATGGAGATTTATTCGTTAAATAAATACGTAAGTAAAAAAGCCAAACAATCGTTCGATTATTTGGCTTTTTTATAAGTTCACTTTCGCATTAAAATGACCTAACAGCTCTTACATTAGCTACTGTCAATTTATCACCTACTAAATTAGCACTTCCACTTGTGAAATTCGAGTAGTAAGCATTTCGTATGTCATATTCAGATGAACTCCAATAATTAGCACTTGAAAAACCGCCAATAGCATTTTTATTCAAAATCATTTTACTCATTTCATCTTTACTTGGTAAATACCAGTCGCTATAACCGTTCAATACTAAATCATAGCAAAGGCGCGCGGCATAATTTCCTGTAGATAAAACTGAAACAATTGTATTTGTATTCGTGTTTCCAGTTCGTAAAGAAGTAGCTGTTGCTCCAGTTGATATCCATGAACCATTACCCCATGTAATATTAATGACTTGGTCAGTGGTAGCAGATATGATTCCGTGAAATTCTCCAGCTACATATCCAGCGTCACCTGGTTGTAATATGTAAGCAATTACTCCTCCTTGATACGATTGTCCAATAGTTGGTAAGGTGGTAAAAGTAATTTCATTTCCATAACTTGTACCAGCACTATTGGTTGCGTAAGACCTAACGTAATATTGAGTATTTGCAGTTAATCCAGTAATTGTACTTGTAAATGTTCCTGTTCCTGTTCCATCAGTTGTTTTTGTAGTAAGTGAAATTGTAGGATTGGTTGAAGTACTCCAAACAACACCTCTTGCGGTAACAGTACCTCCTCCATCCGATGAAATAGTACCTCCAGAAATTGTACCTGTAGAAGTTATTGAAGAGATAGCTGTAGTAGTCAACACTGGAACAGTTACAGGTAAAGGTATTGTGATGGTAACTTCATTTGAATACGTAGTTGAATTTCCTGCCGAATTAGTCGAAAAGACTCTGTAAGTATAAGAGTTCCCTGCTGAAACAGCAACGTCTGAATAAGTTGCTATATTGGTTGATACTGTACCAATTTGAGTATAACTTCCAGTACCTATTTTTCTTTCAATAGTAAATCCAGTTTCATTTGTCGAGTTATCAGTCCAAGTTAATACTATTTGACTATTGGTAAGGTTTCCGACTAAATTGGTTGGAGCTACAGGAACGACTATAGGTTTAGAATCGTTAGATGAACATCCTACAACAAAAATAGATGCTAAGGTTAAAATAAGGTGTTTTAATTTCATTTGATTGTTTTTAATATTGGATTATTATTGCTTTGATTAATTAGTTTTAAAGTTATGAATCAACGAGTAGCTAATATTTCTACCATCACTGGTTTTTACGCACCAGAAATACGTCTTATTGCTATCAACAGTATGGCTGTAGCTATTGGTAGAAGTACTTATTGGGTTAGTGTAACTTCTTACCTTTGCTTCATCTGTATCAATAAAGACTTCATAGGTTAGCACGGAACTATCAGGGTCAGAACCACTCCAAGATAAGGTCACTTTATTACTTACGGGCGTAACACTTGCTCCGAATGTTGGAGCAGTAATTGTTGCAGGAAACGGAGCATAACTGGTAATCCCTGCTCCTGCCAAATAAAACTTATTTGATGAAGAAACTCCTGTTTTGGATGTCTTAGTACTCTTTGATGTTATTTGCCATTTATAAGGCATCCCTCGAGTCAAACCAACTGTAGTTGTAGCTGTAGGATGAGCAATTGTTTTAGTGGTTACCACATTAGTAGCTAAATTGGTAATTGATACCTCATAACTATCTGTATTGTTAGCAATTGCCCAAGTAAATACCACATCACTTGTGGTAGCAGTAACATTTGTTCCATCTTCACAAATTGTATTGTTTGAAGGAAGATTTAAAGCTACCACATCTGGCGCTTTAATTTCAGGAGCAATTGGTTCATCCCCAGAACCACCACAACTTAGCACCATCATAGAAAGTAAAATCAAATAACTAAATCTAAGTTTATTTTGTATCATAGCTTTATTACTTTAAAAGATTGACTAACGGTTTTTGAATTAATGTTGACTATATAGTTTCCTTGTGGAATACCACTTAAATCAACCTCAACCTCTCTTGTTTCACCAACAGAAAGATTTGATTTCTTAATTGTAGCTCCTGATAAATCTGTAAGAGCGTAAGAAATAGTATTCTCCGCACCTCCAACGAATATGTGTAGTACACCAAAAGTCGGATTTGGATAAATAAAGGCTTTTTCAGAAATAAATATCTCTTGTTGATAAACGCCTTGACAATCTTTGTCAGTGGTAACCGAGATAGAATTTAGTCCTGTTGGCAAAATTGTACTGAAGTTAGAGCTACTAACCGATGTGGCTTTACCATTAACACTTACAGTATAGTTTTTAGCTCCTAACATAGCCAGATTGACAATCCCTGTCGAATTATCTACTTTGGCATAAACACTCAGTGGCTCTGGTTCTGTAACCTCTATATCGAAGCATTGTTTTTGTGTTGGTTCTGAGGCTATTGCAAAACAAATAGTGTATTTTCCTTTCTCCAATCCTGTAATACTCCAAGTTCCTGTGCCTACAGGTAAAGTTTGAGTATTTGTATAACTATTAACCCCTGTAACGGTTACTTGATAGGAATAATTAGTATTAGTAATTGTGGCTGAAATTCTACCTGTTTTCTTGCCTATACAACTGTTTGATTCAACTTGTAATTTGAAATTCGTAGAAGGCAGATTATAGATACTTGGTTTGGTAGAAGTATAATTGGCTGTCCAACCATTTGCTCTTAAATGATCGTTAGATATAAATTCAACATACATACTACCTGTTGTAGAAGTTACAGATGGTGGTAATGTGTTCCCTGAAAAAACACCTAAAATCGGAGCTGTATTATTACTTCCATCAAAAACAACAACTCCATCATAATTCAATTCCGTGTCAAAATCTGTAAAATTTAAAGTAACTGTTTTGGCATTTGTGGGTTGAATTAGCCAAGCACAATTAGCATTATTAGCATATTTATCTGCTCCACTTCCATCAGATAAAGTTCCTGTAGCCGTAGTTAAGGTAGTTGCGACACCATTACAATAAGGCGTTTGTGTTGAAGTATAATATCCAGACCAACCTGAAAAATTAACCTCATTATCTGAATAGAACTTAATGAACATACTGCCCCCTGAAGAAGTTACTGAATTTGGTATAGTTGAGCCTGAAAACCTCCCTAATAATGGAGCATTTTCATTTGTCCCATCGTATACTTCCACAGCATCAAAAACAGATTTACCATCATAAAGAGCATTTTCTAATTGAAATTCAGTAAATTTAAAAGTCACATTTTTTGCCTGTGGAGGCTGTATGAGCCATGAACAGTTCATATTGTTACAATAGTTATTTGGACCACTGCCATCACTAATTATTCCATAATCTGAAGTATTTAGTGTCGAAATTCCTGAAGAATATGAAGAACCTGTTGAGGTATAATTAGCAGTAAATCCTTGAGATACGTTTGCATAATCAGTAACAAAAAAAACTACCATTTTCCCAGTTGAAGAAGTTATACTATTTGGGATAGTACTACCTGAAAACATTCCGATTAAATTAGTTGCGTTTAAACTATCATAAATATATATTTTATCATAGTTTAATTCTGTATTAAATGCAGAAAAATTTAAAGTTACACTGTTGGCACAAGGTGGTGCAATATACCAAATACATTGTTGATTGTTAGTGTAATTAGCAGTACCTGAGCCATCATCAAATGTACCATTTGGGGTGGTTAAAGTCGTCAAACCATCACACGTTGGAGTAGTAATTGTTGAGGTATAATTTGCCGACCAACCACTAAGAGTTATTGAAGCATCTGAAACAAATTTAAGACACATTGCACCTACACCGTTACTTGTGCTTATTGTCGTGGGAAGTGTATTCCCCGACAATGTAGCTAATAATGGTGCAGTATCATCTGGACCATTATATACATACACTTTATCTGTGTTGAATTGAGTATTAAATGCCGTAAAATTCAAACTTATCTTTGTAGCACCAGCAGGAGCAATAACCCATTTGCAGTTGGCATTATTACTATAATTTGAAATCCCACTACCATCAGTAAAAGTGTCTTTTTGTGCTATCAGATTTGTTACGCCACTACAATAATTATTCGGGTCATTACCAATTCCTACTGCATACCATGCCTGTCTTACCGAATTGTATTCTTGAGAGTTAACTCCATTAACTGGTGGAAATAAAGCTTCGACTGCTAAAAATGAACCTATAAAAGCACTTGAATAATCAGAAATTGGAGTTAAATAGTATAAATTGTTGTATGCAATTTTAACTGCCTTGTCAATTCCAATTCCTGTGACATTATAGGTTTTTAATTTATCATTAGTTTTATTCCCAGAACTTCCACTACTTAAAAGATAAAACCAATAATTTTGTACTCCACTATTCGTATGCACTCCTCCATGGTCATTGACCAAATCTGTGTCACGTACAGGATAAGTACTCGGAATTAATTCATGCCAAAAATCACCTTGATATGTATCTGGTTTCCCTTCAATTCCGGTGTTTGGCTCTTTCAACGACCTTGCATAATAAGGAGGAATATGTACTATATCTTCTCCTATTGTCCAATTGGGAGAAGTTGATGCATAAAATTCTATAGCTGTTCCAAAGATATCGGAGAAAGACTCATTCAAAGCACCTGATTCATTCTGATAAAATAAATTTGCTGTTTTTTCAATTACAGCATGTGAAAATTCATGACCAACAATATCAACTGAAACAAGCGGAGTAAGTTCATTTCCATTTCCATCACCATAACACATTGCTGTTCCATTCCAAATTGCGTTTTCATAAGCTTTACCAAAATGAATATAATTTTTAATCAAACCTCCTGAATTGTCAAAACTTGTTCTATTTAATTGATTTTTATAAAAATCGTAAACCTTCTCCATAGCCCAATGAGCGTCTAATGCAGGGTTATTTCTTTCCTCAATTGAAAATGAACCAGTTGTTCCGTTAGCTGAAAATGAAGCATTTCCCGCCACAACATTTATTATAAAACTTCCCAATAACTGACTTGTATTTGGACTATCCCAATCATATATACTCAATGTATATTGCGAATTTTGCAATATTAATTTACTTGCATATAATGTTACTGGAATAGATGTATTTTGAAGAATTTTATCAATTGTTGTCCAAATAACATTATTATTCACATCTTTAATTTCAATATAGATATCAGGAATACCACCGTTAGAAGTATTTTCAAAAGCATCAAACCAATTATTATTCACTGAAGAAATAGTAATTGAATTTAAAACCATTTCTTTTGTGGTCCAATTGGTTGAATTATTTGTAAAATCAATAGCATCAGTAAAATTTGTGCTATTTCTCATGTTAAATGTTTGAATAGGTCTCGAAGTTTCTCTTAATCGATATGTACCTGCATTATTTTCCATAGATAGAGTCTTTGTCCCACTATACAAAGTATTTGCTGTCCCTATAACATCTGCATGAGCAATTTTTTCTATTTTGTTAATTGTATCACCTGTTTGAGCATCTATATAAACATCAACATTATCATAAGGAACTTCAGAGAAAATATTGACTCTGTAACATAGTCTAAAGTTTTCTTTAGCATATATTCCATTAATTGGTGCTATTACAAGTTCTGCTTTAGGATAATATGTTGCATTTAAATCGTTTTTCTCATCTTTTAAAAACTGCTCTTCTTTAATGTTATTCCATAGATACTTTTCAGCTCCTACATATTGAATTGCTTTTTGAATTGCTTCTTGTTTTGATATACCAGCAGTCGTAATTAAGTCAAGACCAGAGTAGAAATTCCCATTGGCAGATGTTAATTTACCATTTTTTTCGTGTAACAGAAATTGAACTCCTTCTAATAGAACTCCTTTAAAATGCTGTTGGAATCGGTAATGCGTATAACCAATGTTATCTTGCTCCTTTTTTAATAAAGTGAAAGTATCATTAGAACTTGTTTGTAACTTGCTCGAAAAAGCAGTAAAGAAATCATTAGCTGTTATGGCACTTGATTCTGAAAATCTGATTACAGTATTGCTTCCTTCGGATTCAAATGAACTTCCGTATATTTCATTACTGCTACCTTCGACTTCTTCATCAGGGGGTATTATAGAAATATTTTGTTTGATTTTTTTTACAACAGCAGGCTTACTAATAATTGAAGGTAATTTTATTGTTTTAACTTGCCCAAATGACATAGTACAGTAAAAGGAAAGTGCGATAAAAAATAAACAATTTAATTTTAAAAGATATTTCATTGTCTTTTTGATTTTAATTGAATGTCCATTTATTTATGCCAGACACTACATAAAATTTGCTAAATTTCTTTTTACTCCAACAGTCTTTGGTATCTGCAAATTTTATATTGAAAGCTTGTGTAGCATCAACGCAAAACTGTCCGTCTCCAGAGCCCCATTCAGTCGCTAATCCTTGACGACCTCTTATATAAACATTACCGCTATAATTCCCAATATTGATTGTTTTATAACTATAAGCTGGGACAATATACCATCCCACTGAAGTCCAACATCTATCGCTATTATTGTAATAAGCATAACATGCATTTATTTCAGAACCTGTATTATTATAAAATTCAATTGATGTTGAATTTTGTATCGAATTTGGTTTTGGAGATTGTAGTTGTAATTGATTCCCAAAAGAAGTAACAGGTAATGTAAACAATTCAGGCTCTCCATCAACAAAAAAACGTTTTAAATAATTATAGTCTAATTCTATATTTGAAATATCCCTAAACGAACTTACTGGCATCATCACATTTCTTGCATCTCCTATTTTAAGTTGGTCAATTACTCCATAGACATTAATAAGACCACTTAAATTATCTGGAAAGTACGTATGTCCCAGGGAATTTGTAATAAATCTAACATTATATCCTGATGCAGTAATGTAGGTGTTTCCATCGTTAAGTTTTTGTTGTTCTACTCTTAATTGTTGATTTATAACAATGTAATTTCCATTAATCGTATAAGCAACTCTCATATAATTATTGCCATAACTAGACAAATTGTTTAATACCATCAAACAATCGTACTTGATATTATCAGTGTAGAAGGTAATTTCACAAATAGTTGCCTTTCCATAAGATGTTATAGGAGCTATAAGTAGTGTAAAAAACAAAATAAAAAATACTTTTTTCATAGCAATATGGGGTTTAAGTTGTTTGTAAGGGAGTAATTCAATATTTGGGAATTACAATTAAGTATAACCTTACAAATTAAACCCTTAATAGTAATAAACATTTAATTTTAAAGTTGTATTTTTTCCTTATTTAGGATTTTATGCTACTTTTGAGGATACTTTAAAATAATTCGAAAACATGGATATTAAAATTATTTCAGCCAACATTAAAAAATATCGGGAATTAAAAGGATTAACTAGAGAAGTTGTCGCATCAGAACTCGAAATGTCTGTAAGTGGTTATAGCAAAATTGAAAGAGGAGAAATCGACTTGACTATCACTAAACTTCAAAAAATAAGTGACGTATTGGGAGTGTCCGCCTCAGATATACTTAATTTCGATGTGACTAATATTTTCAATATTTCCAATAATCAACAAGTACAAGGATTAGGCAGTAAAGAAAGTAACATTACTAATAACCTAAACAAAGTAGATGATTATACCCAAAAATATATCAAAATGTTAGAGGAAAAGATACAGGATTTAGAGAACAAATAATTACTTATTTGATGGCATAATCCAAGTAAACATTTAATGAGCATATAAAAACCCACTTATATTTTAATCCAAAACAGCTTGAAAATAGCTGCTTTTTAAGGTAAATTATAAAACGTATTCTTTATAATTTATTTTATTATTTAGAATAATTTTTTATTTGACAAAAAAACAAGAGCACATCAAAATCAAAGTATAAAAAATGATTCTGACTACTACTTGACCAAGATTTTTTGAATAGAAAAACCAAAGGAAGCTCTGAAGAAATAAATAGTCAAAAATCGTTGAAAAACGATTGTCTTTGTTTAACAATCATAAGGTGTTTATAATGGTTTGTATTTAAGCTGTTTTACTAATCAATTCATTAGTCACGTGTAATGTTTTTCTTTCGCATTTTCTTTACTGTTACTTTCCAAATAGGATTGATTCCTTTAATAGAAAATAATAAATACAGCAAAACAAATAGGAATAGAGAAAATGCTATTATTTCATCTAATGATTCTGTTCTTTTTTAGCACTCGAAATTGTTTGATTTTCTATACGATTCATTAGTAAAATTCTTTTCCGATGTTTACTGTTTTTAAAACTACTAATAGTTATTTAATTTTCCTGTAAAAACTATACAAATTAACCATTCCAATTTGCTTGTTTGAAACAACAATTACTATCTTTGAAATAAGATTTGGGATCTTGGCGGTTTGCAATTTGTTGGGGGCAACAAATTAGTATCATCTTACATACAGCAAACCGCCTTTTTTTCTTTAAAAAGAAAGAACATTTGTTTTAATGTGTCGTTGTAATGATTCTATAATTGTTTTCTAATTATTGTCGCAAACAATCGCTAAACAAAATTCTAGGTGATACAACGCTTTGTATTTAGAAAGCACAAATGCATCTTTTTCAATATAGAATCTAAAGAACATTTCTTTAATTATTCTTCAGAAAAGAAGGGTTTTTCAATTAGTAAGATTTGTTTGGTATTCATTTACATACTTCTATTAAAACCAATTGCTTTTTGCTTCTTTGGTATTCACTTTATAAATGTTCTATTAAAAAAGAATTTTGGGCTATTGTTGTAACTTGGTTTTTACATCTTTTTCAAACTAATTAACTTCATGGTTATTTCTCTTTCAAAGGAAGTAATGAAATCGGTTTTTTTCCAATTGGTATTGCAAAAATGTTTCTTTGGATTATCAAAGTATTCTATAACGCTTTACATTTTGGGTGTAAGCAACTCTTGCTTTTTAAATATTTTTTATCTATTTTTGACTATATTTTTCGATTCGATAAATTATTTATTACATTAGCAGAATCAAATAGAGTAAAACATGGTGTCCATTTTAGATTATTACCCTTTACTGACAGAAAAGAAAATTCCTTTGAAACCTTTGGATATTCATCCAAGGCTGTATTTTAATTGGAAAAAAGAAGGCTTGTTAAACGAGAAAGCTCCAATAGAAAATGAAGAGCAAGTAAATGTTCAAAGAAAAAAGGTGTTTTTGAATGTTTATGAAGCTCTTTGGGTTTTAATTATAAAAGAACTTCGAAATCTAAACATTGATTTAAAAACAATTTTGGAACTGAAGAAGTTTATGTTCACTGTAGTGAAAGCAGACGAGCAAAAGTTAGGGTCGCTTTCTAGGGAAGAATTCATTTCTTCTATTTTAGAGCGTATTCCTATTGAATTTCATCAAGAGGCTAAACAACAACTTGAAGGTAAAGAATTAGATGATTTGTTAAATAAAAAAATAGATGAAGAATCGGTAATTGCTTTTAAATATATCGGGAGCCTACTGACAAATGTTTTGCTTTTACAAACAGCGGTTTCTTTAGTAATCATTAAAGAAACAAGTACTTCAGAACTAGATTTTCTAATTGTTCCCAATAACAATAATGCATCTGTAGAAGAAAAAGAAGAATTATATAAACTATATGCTACTCATTTTTCAAACGACACATTAATAAACATTCCTATTCTTCCTTTAGTTGCTCAATTATTTGAAGATAAGAATTTTGATAAATATTGTATTGCCTTCGGATTATTCAATTCGCATGAAAAAAAATTACTCAAAGCCCTAAATGATGATAGTTGTAAAAAGATTAGCATTATCAAATACGACTCTGAGCAAATTACGTTTGATTTAACAAAGGAAATCGATGTCAAGGGAGATAACGCAAAAGAAATAAGAAAAATATTGGGTTTAAAACAATATGAGAAGGTAGAGGTAACCTACCGAAATGATAAACATTTAGTGATTAAAAATACAAAAAGAGAAAATAATTAAAACAATAAAATCCTAGGTATCCCCTAGCATTAAATCGCCTAATAACAGCGAACAAGTACGTCCTACTTCTTCCTGTCAACAGGTAAAATGGAATTCGAACAAGCAAAAAAAATTGTAAACAAAAACAGAGAAAAAAAATTAACAGACCATCAAATTAAAGAAGTACTTCTACTGGCTGAAATGCTAGCAAACTGTACAATTAACCATCTTAAAACAGCAAGTTTAAAATGAAAAATGTAATACTTTACGTGAGAGTGTCTACTGACGAGCAAGCAGGAAGAGGCTATTCTCTTCGAGACCAAGAGCAAAAGTTACTTAACTATTGCCAAAATAACAATTACAATGTATTGCATATTTTCAGGGAAGATTATTCTGCTAAAACATTCAAGCGACCTGAATTTAAGAAATTATTGGAATACTGTAAGAAGAACAAAAAGGATATACATCAACTATTGTTTATCAAATGGGATAGATTCTCTAGAAATACCGCTGAATCCTACCAAATGATTGGTGTGTTCAATGAGTTGGCTATTCAAGTCAATGCTATTGAGCAACCGCTGGATTTAACTATTCCAGAGCAAGGATTAATGCTGGCGGTGTATCTTTCTATGCCAGAGGTAGAAAATCACCGTCGTTCACTCAATGTTATCTCAGGAATGCGTAGAGCCTTTAAAGAGGGGAGATATGTTGGAAATGCACCCAAAGGATACGATAATGGAAAAGATGCCTTAAAAAAGCCTCTTTTGATTCCAAACGAAGATGCTAAATACATTCAAGAAGCTTTTGAGATGATGGCAACTGGAAACTACCAGCGCAATGAAGTCTTCTACAAGCTCAAAGCCAAAGGATTTACTTCGAGTAAAACTGCTTTCGCTAGAATATTAGATAACCATTTGTATTATGGGTGTGTGTTTATAAAAGCCTACAAGGACGAGAAAGAAACCATAGTAGAAGGTATTCACGAACCTATCATCACCAAAGCACTATTTGACAAAGTACAACAAGTGATGTATGGTAGAAAGAAAGGAAAACAAAAAGTGCCTAAGACATACAATGAGAACTTTCCTTTGAAAGGATTTTTATGCTGTCCTGTTTGCAACAAACAAATGAGAGCAAGCGCCTCAAAAGGGAGAACACAATACTATAGCTATTACCACTGCGTAAGTCCATGTAAGGGGAGATATACTTCTGAAGAAGTACATCAACAAGTAAATGACTTTTTAGCAGATATCACCTTTGATAAACAATTCCAAGAATTGTATTTTGAAATCATCAAAGAGAAACTAACCCAAGATACCAAGCAAAAAGCATTAGGACCAAAACATTATGAGCATCTGAAATCAATCGAAGATAAATTGATTAAGCTACAAGATTTGTATATCGATGGTGATATAGACAAGGAAGGATATGAATCGGCTAAAGAGCGCTATGAGAATATCCGAGCAGAACTAAAATCAAAAGAAGCATCATCAGAAGACAATAAAAAGCTAGTAGAACTCTATAAAACAGCAACAGAAAATTTTATAGCTATTGATAATCAATACAATAATGCTGATTTAGAACACAAAAGGAAGATAATTGGTTCGATATTTGGGAAAAATATTCAATTTGAAAATCAAAAAGTTCGAACCGCTAATTTGAATCCAATTCTAAACGAAATAGCCAGTATTAACAGGGGTTGGCGAGCTAAAAAGAAAAAGGACTTAACTAAAAAATCAGTTAAGTCCCTTATGGTGGTCCCACCTGGGCTCGAACCAGGGACCACCTGATTATGAGTCAGGTGCTCTAACCAACTGAGCTATAGGACCGAAGCAAGTTAAACTTGCGGAAAAATGACCTTTCGTTGGTTTGAAAATGTCATTTTGGTGTGCAAATATACGATTTCTATTGATTGTTACAAGTCTGTGAAATCAAAAAAAATGAATTATCGCAGCGACTTGGAAAACTGAACGCCTTTCAATTGCTTCGTGTTTAACCACGTATACAATAAAAAACCAAACAAAGTAGAAGCAAAAAACAAGTGGGAAACTTGCACCAATCCCGGCATATCTGCATACGCCAATAATACGCCACCAATCAATTCGAGCGATAAGGCAATAAATGCCCAATATATGGATTTAATCTTGTCTGTTTTATGATTAAAATATGCCAATAACGTCACGAAAACCAAGACCAACCAAGAAAATGATCGGTGAATGAAAAACGACCAACCGAAATAATTCGTCCAACTTTCTCTTCCTAAATTCATTTTTCGCAAAGCATCTACATATTCGCGTACTTGCGTTCCCAAAAACAATTGATACGTCGTAATGATCAAACTAATGACCAATAACCATTGCATTCCATTGGGTAAATTCAATCGTTTTGTGGTGTGCCCTTTTGCGCGGCGAATAATCAACAACTGTAAGAACACAACCAAATAGGCTAAAAACAAATGTACCGTAATGGTCCAAGGAACCAAATTGGTTGCTACAACAATTGACCCAAACCACGCATTTAACGTAATTGCGATGAGGTTGAAAAAAGTTAACAGCAATATCCTGCGGTCGGAACGGTAACGCACCAAAGACCACAAAAACAACAATAAAACGCCGTTTCCAGCTAAGAAACCAACCAATCGGTTAACATATTCTGTCCATGTTTTACCTGCATTAAACGGCAATTCTTCATATGTTCTAGGATCTTTTTTGATTTTCGCAGCTGTTTCTTTCATGCCCAAAGCAGTCAAAAAACGTGCGAATTTCTCTACTTTTTTTACGCGTTGTTCGCCATAAATCACTTTGTAATCTGCTGGTAACTGTGCTTGGGTAGTTGGCGGAACCCATTGTCCAAAACATTTTGGCCAGTCGGGACAACCCATGCCACTTCCTGAAGTTCGAACAACACTTCCTGCAATAATTACCAAGTAAACCAATACCAGGGTAATCCAACTCAAACGAATGTAATTTTTTGAAAACATAGCATTTTTCTTTGCAACAAAAATACAAAGTATTGAGGCAGCAAACATACATTGCTGACTTTTTATAACAAACTATATTTTAATGTCGTTTGCTGTATCTTTGCCTCATGAAATGTGTCATTATCGGTCTTGGTTGGTTGGGCTTGCCATTGGCAAAAGAATTAGTTGCAGCTGGATTTTCTGTCACTGGAACAACACGTCAACGCACTGTTTTATCCGATGAAATTAACTTGCTTAACTATGAGCCTAAAAATGGGGTTTCCACTGATTTAAAGCGCGCACTAACAGCTGCTGACTGCGTTGTGTTTGCATTTCCTCCCAATCGCAGTAGTTTTGAGCAATATGCTTCTGATTGCGTTCAAATTGCAGGTGAATGCTCCAAAACTGCACGCATTTTGATGATCAGTTCAACAGGTGTTTATCCAGAAAAAAATGGATTTGTTGTTGAAACAGATACGGATTTATTACCAGACACGACAAACTCCTTATTGTTTGCAGAACGAAGTCTAGCGACTATTTTAGGCGACCGCTTGACAATCATTCGAATGGCTGGATTAATTGGCGGGAATCGTTATCCTGTTCGGGCAATGGCAGCAAGTGGAAAAAGTTATCCAGCGAATGAATTGGTTAACGTTGTGCACCAAAACGATGCTGTTGCGTGTTGTTTGCATGTCATCAAGTACGGGCATTGGGGATTAACAGTGAACTGTTGCACCTCTGAACACCCAACAAAAAAATCGTTTTATTCATGGATGGCAAATCAATTGAAAAGTGCTTTACCCGAGTTTGTGGAATCAGCAGCTACTGGAAAAATTGTTCGAAACGATCTCAGTCAAGCGATTGGTTTTAAGTATAGCTACCCTTCACCATTTGATTTCCCTATCTAACTTAAAAAGCGCGTTTTGATTATAAAAATGAACCCTGTAAAAAATATTTTTCACTATCTTACCAACCTTATTGAATTTGAATCGTTATAAAACTGTGAAAAAGCAAATCGTATTATTACTTCTATTTTTTGCTGGAATTTTTTCAGCAAGAGCTTCGCATATTGTTGGAGGAGAGATGTATTACGATTATTTGGGCAACAATCAATACCGCATATACATTGCAATTTATCGCGATTGTGCATCTACCGGAGCTGCTTATGATGCGCCACTTTCCTTAGGTGTATTTAAAACTTCTGACAATTCGCGCGTGACAGATATTTCTGTTCCTTTTCCTGGTTCAGTTAATTTACCGGTTATTTTTAATAATCCGTGTGTGACACCACCTTCAAATATATGTACAGAGCGCGCAATTTACACTACTGTTGTCACGCTTCCTCCAATAGCTGGAGGATACACGCTTGCCTATCAACGTTGCTGTCGTGGACCTAATGTTACCAATTTAACCAATCCAGATGATACAGGATTAACACTTGTTTCCTACATTCCTGGTCCCTCAGCATACATCAATAGTTCGGCACGTTTCACGAATTACCCACCATTGGTTATTTGCAATAACGAAAACTTGAACTTTGATCACAGTGCAACCGATCCAGATGGAGATTTGTTAACTTATGAATTAGTCACACCAAATGCTGGTGCCAATTCTGTAAACCCAATGCCTGTTCCCATTCCAAATCCGCCATACAATCCAGTTGTTTGGGCTCCAGGAATAACAGCTCCTGCCCCACTTGGTCCTGGTTCAACAACAACCATCAATCCCTCAACGGGTGCGTTGTTTGTCGATGCTAATTTATTGGGGCTTTACGTTGTTGGAATACGTGTCAACGAATGGCGAAACGGTGTCATTATTAATTCTACAACCCGCGATTTTTTGTTCCGCGTAGTGAATTGTGTTGTTGCATTGTCAGCTGAAATTAACACACAAGAAAACTCACCTGGCTTTGCTGGATATTGTAATGGACTTTCTTTTACGTTTGATAACTTAAGTTGGGGGGCAACATCCTATTCGTGGGATTTTGGTGTTACCGGTTCTTCAACAGATGTTAGTTCGGCATTCGAACCTACTTTCACTTTTCCAGCTCCTGGCACCTATCCTGTTATGTTGGTTGCCAATCCTGGATGGCCTTGTACCGATACTGCAACCATCAATGTAACAGTAAATAATCCAGTTGTTTTAGATTTCACATTTCCTGACTCCGTTTGTTTTCCGAACAATAGTATCGACTTTACTGCACAAGTTAATGCTTCTACTGGTACTCTTTTAACATGGAATTTTGGTCCAAATGCAACACCACAAACAGCATCTACACCAATTGTTAATAATGTTAACTTCAATACAATCGCTAACAATATCATTACGTTAACAGGAATTAACGGAACTTGTACCGACACGGTCACGCATCCTGTTTTTTTAGTGACGCAACCTACTGCAGCATTTAACATGCAACCTAATTACGAATGCGATGGCTTTACGCAAGTATTTACCAATACCTCTCAAAATTCACCTCTCTATTATTGGAATTTTGGTGTACCAAACACAACTACGGATTTTAGCATTCTAGCCCAACCAACATTCACGTTTCCAGCACCTGGAAATTACACCGTTACCTTGGTAGCTGTTGCAACGCCTACGTGTACAGACACTACACAATTAACCATTACCATCAACGAACCACTTTCTCTTGCTTTCACACACAATGATTCGCTGTGTATCATCGGCAATAGTTTTGATTTCGATGCAACTGTATCTGGACCTCCATTCGCAACGTATTCGTGGAATTTTGGCACAAGTGCAACACCCAATTCAAGTACTCAAATAGATGTTAACAATGTCACTTACAATCAACCTGGAAATCATACCATTCAATTAACTGGTAGTTTTTTAAACTGTGTAGAAACGGTTAGTTCGTCTATTTTTATTTACGACACTATCAAAATAGGATTTAACGTTCCGCCTGGCCCATTCTGCGCCCCTTCAAACGTTGTATTCACCAATACATCTACTGCAGATGTTCCGTTGGTATATAACTGGGAATTCGGGAATAACAATACGTCAACGTTGGCAAATCCAAGCACAACTTATTTGTATCCTGGAACTTATGATGTCACCTTGCAAATTGCTGCAACAGAAGGATGTACTGATACAATTTCACTGACGCAAGCAAACGCAATCACTATACATCCGCAACCACAAGCAAAATTTTCGATAGATATTTCGGAAACAGATATTTGTAATGCGTTGATCAGTTTTACCGATGAATCTCAGGGAGCTATTTCGTTGTTTTATGATTTTGATGACAACGGACAATTTAGCAACGATACCAATCCCGTTTATCAATTTCAAACGGCTGGCACGCACAATCCCATTCAAATTGCAACAAATGAATTTGGCTGTAAGGACACAGCGCGTCGTTCAGTTGACATTCAACCATTTACTGTTTTTATTCCAAATACGTTTACACCAGATGGCAACGAATTCAACAATATTTTCAAAGCAATTGTTGATTTAGATCCGCTTTCATGGAAATTGGAAATATATAACCGCTGGGGAGAGTTAATTTTTGAAACGACTGATAAAAACGAGACTTGGGATGGAACTTACGAGGGTAAACCTGCCAAAGAAGGAACGTATACCTACAAAGTAACCTATGTTCCATGTGGGGTAATTCAAGAAGAACAGATCATCACAGGACACGTGAACATCTTGCGATAGGTCAATGTTTCGATCCCATCGTCCAACCTAACACAACAGCACGTTGTTTTGCTAATTCCGCTTTTTCACCTTCGAATAATTCGTCAACTGTTTGTTTGAAAAGGTTTACCCAAAGATTAAACAAGTCCATTGAAAGTGGCATTTTTTCGTGTTTTTCAGTAACGTTGGTTGTGTAACCTGGTTCGTCGAGCAAAACAAAACTCCAAAAGTGAATCATTTTGGGTAAGTGTTTTTCGAAGTTTAAACGTTTGAAAAAAGGTGCGAGCGTTTCATCTTTTAATACAGCGCCATAGAATTTATCTACTAACAAAGTAACATCTTCTTTTGATTGAATATCATTCATTTTCGTCGTTTTTGAACCATCCTGAATACATGACATAGTTTGTAGCAATGCGTTGAACTTCGCCAGCAAATAATTCGGGAGAGAGTGTTTTTACTTTTTTAGCAGGAACACCAGCGTACACACTCCATGCTTCCACGTGTGTATTTTCTAACAAGACAGCTCCTGCAGCAATGATACAATTTGATTCGATGACACAATTATCCATGACAATTGCACCCATTCCAATCAAAACATTGTCCGCAACAGTACAACCATGTACGAGCGCGTTGTGTCCGATAGAAACATTATTTCCTAAAATAGTTTTGGTTTTTTCATAGGTACAATGAATTACAGCTCCGTCTTGAATATTCACTTGATCGCCCATGCGAATTGAATTCACATCACCACGAATGACCGCATTGAACCAAACTGAACAACGGTCGCCCATGATAACATCACCCACTATTGTTGCATTTTCAGCCAAGTAACAATCGGAACCAAATTGAGGAGTAACACCTCTACACGCTTTAATTAATGCCATTACTTTTTTTAGTAAAATTACAAAATATCTCCGCTCTTACACGTGATTTTCATTACACTATTAACTCATTTAAATTCTTGTTATTTTGAAAAATAATTTGTATCATTGTTAGCTTTAAACCAAAAAACGCATGCACACAACAGCTTTTACAGTAACAACATTTGTCGTTGGGACAATGGAACAAGTTTGGGACAAATGGACCAATCCTCAACACATCACACATTGGAATTTTGCATCAGATGATTGGTGTTGTCCAAGAGCAAGCAATGATTTAGTTGTTGGCGGGAAATTCAACACACGAATGGAATCAAAAGATGGCAGCATGGGATTTGATTTTGAAGGTGTATATACTGCGGTTGAACCTTACAAACAAATCAATTATGTGTTAGCTGATGAACGAACTATCTCTGTTCAATTTGAGGAAGTTGCAGGTGGTATTCAAGTTACCGAGATTGTTGATCCAGAAACAGAAAATCCCGTTGAAATGCAGCAAGCAGGTTGGCAATCAATTCTAAATAATTTTAAACGTCACGCTGAGCGCGAATAATAAACCTAAAACCTATCTAATTATGCGCTACTACTTTTTATTTTCTCTATTAATCTCCTTGAATTCGTTAGCAATTTGGGGGCAAGAAAACGAACCTTTTGAAGCTGATACAATTACTTTAACAAATGAAACTATTGCTGTTTTATCCAGTTTGACTGTGGGTGATGAAACGATGTACTTTAATGAAAATGAAACATTAACATCGTATTTCCAATTATCGATAATTGAGAAAAATGAATTCTTATCAAAAAACAAACAAGCTTGTAATTACATTATCAGGGATACGAACAAAATAAAAAAACGTAATGGACTTATCGAATTAAAATGCGAACAAACGATTCGAAAAATAAGTGATTATATTCCCGATTCAACTGGAAATGATGAAGACATTCAAACATTTGAATACATTGGTCAAATTCCTTTTTTAAACGTCTATGTTGTATTAGGAGTTTATTGGGAAGAATATGATTACAAATTTATTGACAAAACAACAGGAGAAGAAATTGCAAGCTTTTTTGAACTTCCACTGATTTCTGCTGATAAAAAACAACTCATCTGCATTGCAGCAAATCCTTATGAAATGACTGCTGACGTTAGTTACTTCAAAATAAATAACAAGCAGATTTTGCCTATTGCGACCATGAGTTTTACCAATTGGATGCCTACAGATTATTCGTCAGAAGTATTCTGGCATGCAGATGGATCATTTTATGCTGGGATTAATTCCATTTCAAATTTTTGGAATAAATCCGGTGATACCAATCCATCAAGTCACTTTATTAAATTCACAATTGTTAATTAAATTACAAACGATGATTATTACAACAAGTACACAATTAGAAGGTTATGTTATCACGCAACAACTTGGTTTGGTTCGCGGAATCACCGTTCGTTCGCGCAGTGTTTTAGGAAACATGGCTGGTGGTTTTATGACCATCTTTGGCGGAAAGAGCAAAATTTATACCGAGTTGTGTGAAAATGCACGCGAAGAAGCGTTACAATTGATGATCCAACATGGAAAAGAAATGGGTTGTAATGCAATTATCAGCATGCGTTATGATGCAAATGAAGTGATGAGTGGATTAACAGAAGTTCTCGCTTATGGAACAGCAGTCACAGTTACTAAAATAGATTAATGAAAGTTGAGTTGGGAATGACTTTATTTCCAACTCAATAATTCCATATTTTGACGTACAGTTTGATTGTATTTCAATTGAATGGAGCGAATAATTTTTTCCATTGATTCCCAGTTGGCATGACGGAAAGAGCTCATAGCAATTATCGAGCGACCGGGAAAATGACCGTTTTCGTCATTGATTGATTTGAAGGTTGACTTTATCGAACTGAAAGGTTTGTAAAACTGTGGAATGAGTGTATATCCTCCTTCTTGATCGACCATGCGCATAAGTAAATCCATGTTTCCGCCTTCGTAATTCCAATTACTTGCAACATCATTATTAATCGCGCAGAACTGCATCATTTGTGTACGCAAGCAATTGCCTTTGTTCAATAACCACGGTTGCAAGTTTTTCAATTGATCGACATACAAGATTTCACTATCAAGCGTTGGTGCATACGCCAAAATCTCTTCCGAAAAAAGTGGCATGACACGGTGTTTTGTACCATCAATTGGACCAGCTAAAATAGCTAAGTCAATTTTTCGTTGATCCAATGCTTCTAACAATTCCTCCGTTTTCAACTCTTCGACAAAGACCTGCGTATGCGCTAAAAGCGATTGCCATTCGGAAAAATTATCGAGCAACAAGTAAGCTGCAACAGTAGGAATAATACCAATCCGCAAACGTTCTTTGAACGTACCGGAAAACGCTTGAGTCAAGCGATCGATAGCAGCAAAATCACCTTGTATCTGGCGTAAGATGGGAATTAATTCTTTTCCAAAATCGGTCAATTCCCATTCCATTGAATCGCGAAAAAAAACTGGATGTCCCAAAATCTCTTCTGCCTTTTTTAACTGCATGGATAAGGTTGGTTGCGTTACAAAGCATTGTTCAGCAGCGCGACTTATGGAAGACGTTTCAGATACTGCTAATATGTAAGCTATTTGTTGCGTTGAAATCATATCGATAAATTCTATGTCGATATAAAAATAATCAATATTATTTATGGTTTCATCACATGTATCTTTGTAGCATGAAAAAAATCGTTAAAAAGATTTGATTCAATATAGAAACAGCGCAAACAAATGTAAAAACAAGCTGTTTATAAGTAAATTTGTACGAAGCAAAACAATTAAATTTAACATAAAAACAAATAAAATGAGTGTAGTAGGTAAAAAATTCCCATCGGTAGCTATCAATGCGATTGACGAAATGGGAGACACATTTCAATTAGACATTTTGAAACATGCAGTAGACAACAAGAAAAAAGTATTGTTGTTTTGGTACCCGAAAGATTTCACGTTTGTATGTCCAACAGAAATTCATGCATTTCAAGCAGCTTCTGAAGAATTTGCAAAAAGAAATACAGTAATCGTAGGTGCATCATGTGATACAGCAGAAGTTCACTTTGCATGGTTGAATACAGCAAAAGACAACGGAGGAATTGAAGGCGTTAAATTTCCAATTTTAGCTGATTCAACGCGTCGTTTGGCACAAGAGTTAGACATTTTAGATTACGATATGTTTGACGAAGACGGATCAGAAGGTGATAACGTAACTTACCGTGCAACGTATTTAATTGATGAAGAAGGAACTGTTTTCCACGAATCAATTAACCACATGCCAGTTGGAAGAAACGTAGCTGAGTACATTCGTTTAGTAGATGCATACACACACGTTCAACAACACGGTGAAGTTTGTCCTGCAAACTGGGAAGAAGGAAAAGACGCAATGAAAGCAGACAGAAACAGTACTGCAGACTATTTAAGCAAACACTAATTTGAACAATCATGTTTACAGAGTTAACGGAAGACAATTTAGAAACATTATTGAACAGCAATGCGAAAGTAATGGTTCAATATGGTGCTGCTTGGTGCGGTAATTGTAAAATCACAAAACCAAAATTCAAGCGCATGGCAGAAGAGAATTCAGACATTGAATTTTACTATGTCGATGCAGAAAAATTACCAAATTCACGTCAATTTGCGGATGTTTCTAATTTACCGACTTTCGCTGGCTTTGTGAATGGAAAATTGGTGAAACAAATGCAAGGAAACAAAGTAGAAATCATTCAAGAAGTACGCGATGCGGTTGCCACTAATTAAACACATGGTTAGCTTTATTGAATCAAACGATGAAGACTATATCAATGAAACGATTGAGACCTTGGAGCATTTGATTGATGCACCAGGAATCAAAGACGAAGAACTTGATGTTATTGGTGAATTGCTGTCGAATTTATCCGGAGCGATTGATGTCCACAAAGACATGAAAACAGGAAAGACACAACGCGAAGCACTGAATGACTTCATGAAACGCGTAACTGGTTCCATTGATAAATAAGAATTACAGGCTGTCTAGTTGACAGCCTGTTTTGTTTTACCCTATTTTATTCATCAAGTTGAATAGGGAAAATAACAATCCACCAACAGTAAACATCAAAACAGAAGTGACTGTTACTTGAAAGCGGTCTTTTTCCGATCTAATTTGCGTGAAATAGTACAAAGGAACATAGACAAAAGTGAAAATAGAAACGCCTGATAACATTAATATTCCCGCAAAATACCAGTGCATTATTTTAAACAACACTCCTAAAGAAGCTGAAATCCCCAGTAAAAAGCCAAAACTCAAAACTAATTTTTCTGTTTTCTTCGTGTCTTCCTTTAGTTTCAATAAAATGAGTAAAGGCAAAAACAGTAGTGAGAACAACAAGACGGCTATTACAAATAAAAATGCTGCACCAGGTAAGTGAAAGATTTTAAAGATTGAAAATAACAGCATAAAAACTGTTACCAAAACACTGGTTAAATACATCGTTTTTTTCATGGCATAATAATTTTTAAAGGTTACTAATAAAATAGTTTCCTGCTCAATTTCAACTAAATTATCGTTGAAAAATCGAGGAAAAACAGCATGTAAAAATTGGTGAAAATCGTCATCCTCCCCCATTTCGTTTTCAATGATACAGCACATGTGATCTAGTAGGTTGTATTGCAGATCTTCAATAGTCACCCCACGTGCTTTTATTTCATTTAAAACAACTTCAACTTGCTCATCGGTCAGCTTAACCATTTGCAGTTGTTGTTTCCAAATTCAACAAGAAGCGAATCGTAGCCATAAAATCAGCTAACTCACTTACTTTATCCTTTGCTGAAATAGCTCCTTTTTCAGTTAGGGAATAGTACTTTCGAACGCGTTTGCCAATATACTCTGATTCAGTGGTGACCTCACCCTGTTTTTCGAGTGCGTGCAAAAGCGGGTAAAGCGCTCCTTCCGTAATTTGGATTTTCTCATTGCTCAACAATTTCACTCGTTGAGTAATCTCGTAACCGTACATTTTCCCTTGTTCTTTTAACAAGTTCAGGACAATTGTTTTTAATGTTCCTTTAATTAGTTCTGATGAATACATAGGACAAATATACATAACTTTCTTATGTATAATCAAAAACGATTAAAAATGTTACAATATATTTTTTTGAAATCAACTTTTTGCTTAAATTAAATAAGAAAAAGGGAACAATGGGAGCGAAAAAATTAGAAGTATTTAACGCAATTGAACGTAGATATGCAGAATTAGGGTTTGTAGTTTCAGCACCAGCACGGATAGTGATATTGAAGTATTTGTTGGAGCATAAACGAATTAATGGCTTGATATTATCTTCAATAATTCCACTACATGTAAAAACAATCATTCAACATATCAAAGTGTTAGAGAGGATAGGGATAATTAAAGGTTATTATGTTGGAAAACATTATTATTGGAAGATTAATGAGCAATGCATAGATGATTTAGAGAAATTATCATGGGCATTTGAAAAATAATGGTCAAGCTATAGCTTTACCACCATTTACCCGGGTAACTATTATCCGAACAAACTCCCCCTTTTCTTGTTTCTAAACAGTAAATTTACATCATGAAGAAAAAAGCAATAATTATTGGTGCTGGAATTGCTGGAATTGCAAGTGCAATTAGACTAGCAACAAAAGGTTATGACGTTGCTGTTTACGAAGCCAATAGTTATCCTGGCGGAAAGTTAACGACCTTACAATTGGGGAACTATCGATTTGATGCAGGTCCTTCCCTATTCACCCTACCCGATTTAGTCGAGGAATTGTTCCGAATTGCTCATAAAAATCCAGCTGATTATTTTGAATACCAACAACTTGAAACTGCATGTCATTACTTTTTTGAAGATGGAACTTTTTTAAAATTTTATGCAGATAAAACAAAACTGTTGCAAGAAGTTGAATGTAAATTAGGTGTCGATTCAACACCTTTAAAAAAACATTTTGATCGAAGTGAATTGATTTACAACGCAACGAGTAAAACATTTTTAGAACAATCCTTACACAAATTTGGGAGTTATATTTCAAAAGATATTTTGAAAACAATTGCTCACATTCCTTGGTTGAACATTTTTACAACCATGCACAATGCGAATGAAAAAGCATTGAATCACCCAAAATTGGTGCAAATATTTGATCGATATGCAACCTACAATGGATCGAATCCTTATGCTGCCCCCGGAATTCTAACTATTATTCCACATTTGGAACATGGAATCGGTACTTTTTTTCCAACAAAAGGAATGCACTCAATAACAACTTCATTGGTTCAGTTAGCCAACGATTTAGGTGTCGAATTTCATTACAACAAACGGGTTAGCGAAATATTAGTTGAACAGAATACAATCAAAGGAATACGAATTGACGAAACAAAATTATCAGCTGACATTGTTGTTTGTAATAGTGATGTGAAACCTGCTTATCAATTTTTATTGCCATCCAAAACAGCTCCAAAAAAGACAATGCAGCAAGAACCAAGTAGTTCGGCAATGATCTTTTACTGGGGAATGAAAAAAGAATTCCCGCAATTAGATGTTCACAATATCTTCTTTTCAAACGATTATAAAAAAGAATTCAACACCCTATTTAATGAGGCCACAGTCGATGACGACCCGACAGTTTACATACACATCTCTTCAAAAATAGTCAAAGAAGATGCTCCCGAGAATTGTGAATCGTGGTTTGTAATGGTCAATGTTCCTTCCAACCAAGGTCAAAATTGGACTGAATTAAGAGCACGAATTCGCAAACAAATTATTGGAAAACTAAATCGTTTGCTTGATGATGACATTGAGTCATTGATTGAAGAAGAAGATTTTCTTGATCCTGTTCGCATTGAACAACGTACAAGTAGTTTCAAAGGCGCGTTATATGGAGCAAGTTCAAATGATCGAATGGCCGCATTCTTTAGACATCCAAATTTTTCAAAAACGAAAGGCTTGTATTTTGCTGGAGGAAGTGTTCACCCAGGTGGTGGAATTCCTTTGTGCTTACTTTCTGCAAAAATCACAAGCGATTTAATACCTGAAACATGAAACAGTTAATTTTATTATTGTTAATCATTGTATTTACTGGCTGCAAACAGAAACATACTTGTGCTTGTTCAAATCCTGGAGGTGTTTTTGAAACACACATCATTAAAGGAACAGCTGCTGAAGCAAAATCAAAATGCGCTGAAATTGAAGCATCCTATCAAACAATGCCTTGGTCGGAAACTTTTTGTGAATTAGTCGATTGAAATTGTTATTTCATTTCGGTACAAATCCTCTAATGTTTCTCGTTTTCTAATTAAGAATGGTTTTCCATTTCTCACCAATACTTCAGCAGGTCGTAAACGTGAATTGTATTGATTACTCATACTAAAACCGTAAGCTCCTGCATTGAAAATTGCTAGTGTATCGCCAACTTTTGTTTCTGAAATTGGTCGGTCGTAGCCAAAAGTATCTGTCTCACAAATATATCCTACAACAGAATACAACTTTTTATGACCTTTTGGATTGGTCACGTTCTCAATTCGGTGATATGCATTATAGAACATTGGACGAATTAAATGATTTTGACCACTATCTACTCCCAAAAAGACAGTTGAAGTTGTTTGCTTTACGACATTAACTCCAACCAATAAGACACCACTTTCACTCACCAAATATTTCCCTGGTTCAAACCACAATTCCAAATCTCTTCCGTAATCTTTACAAAATGCTTCAAAAGAGTTTGCTATTTTTTCACCAATCTCTTCTATAGGAGAAATATAATCATCCTCTTTGTATGCAACTTTAAAACCCGAGCCAAAATCCATAAAGATCAAGTCTGGAAAAAGTCGAGCTGCATCATACAACAAATCAGCTCCTTGCAAAAAGACATCAGCATCAATAATATCGCTTCCAGTATGCATGTGTAATCCCACAATGACTAATTTATAATGCGCAACTATGCGATGAATATGACGCACTTGATGAATTGAAATTCCAAATTTAGAATCGATATGTCCAACTGAAATATGAGCATGCCCACCTGCCAAAATATGAGGATTAATACGAATACATACTGGAACAGTAGATCCATAAACAGCTCCAAACTGCTCCAGTACACTTAAATTATCGATATTTATCATTACTCCCAGTGAAATTGCCTCAACAATTTCTTCAAAAGAAACACCATTAGGTGTATACATAATTTCGTTAGGTAAAAAACCTGCTCGTAAACCAAGTAGAACTTCTTGAATTGAAACAGCATCTAATCCTGCTCCTTCTTTTTTAAGAATTTTTAATATGGCAGTATTACTCAATGCCTTCATTGCATAATGCAACTTAACATCCTTTTTTCCAAATGCATTTTTTAACTTTCGGTATTGACTAATTATTTTTTGTTCGTCATAAACATAAACTGGAGTTCCAAATTCACCAGAAATTGAAGATAATAATGCTGCTTTCATACTTTTTTAGAAAGAACAAAATTAATTTGATTATTTTAAATAACAAACTTAATGTAAAATAAATAACTTAATGTTAAATTATTAACAAAAATTAGTGAGAATCCCTTGCAATAAAATCACATTCAATTAACAAATGTTTGCGTTTATCTGTAACGACATCCAACCGATCAAGTAAACGTAAAACTGTTTCTTCACCAATGCGTGCTATTTGTTGACGCAGCGCTGAAACTGGTTCTTTGTAGAATTCAAAAGCAGGAATATCATCAAAAGAAATGAACTGAAAATCCTGACGTAAATGAATTGTTGATTGATGAAAAACACGCAATAAATTCAAAGCAGAACGATTAGAAAGTGCTACGATCCCATCTACATGAGTTTTTTTCATTTCATGTAACTGAGCTTTAATCTGTTGAATATCTTCTGATATTTCAATAAATCGCAAGTCAATTCCTTGTTTGTTACAACTATTTATTAATCCCTCTTTTCTAAGTTGAATGGTCATTGATTGCTCACCTTCTGGAATGATAGCTGCAACAACTTTTGGTTTATTTGTGAACAAATCTACGATGCGCTCAGCTTCTTTTCGGTTATCAATCCCAACAAAATCAGCATGTTCATCACCAATTCGATCGACCCAAACAACTGGAATAGGTGTCTGATCAAGTATCGTTTTTAACGCTGGAATCTCGTTACAAGGCGCAATAATTAATGCATCTACCGACCTCAAAATCAACTCATGCATCAACTTTAATTCCATTGCTGGATCGTCGTTCGTGCTGACAATGAACAAACTGTATCCCTTTGCATACAAAGCTTCTTGAATCGATTTACTTAATTCAGAATAAAAGGGATTTGAAATATCTGCTAATACGAGACCAATTGTATGCGTCTTTCCTTCCCGTAAACTCTTCGCAAAATAATTGGGAACATAATTCAATTCGTTGGCTTTATCTAGAATCAATTGCTGTGTCTTCGTACTGATATTAAATTGCTTCCCCTTTCCATTCAAAACAAATGAAACGGTTGACTTAGAAATATTCAAACTATCTGCAATATCTGCAAGTGATGTTCTCTTGTTGGTCATTCTATTGAATTAATTTCGGCTATCCAAGCCCCAAAGCATCTTATTGCGTATCGTATCCAAGAAATTGGTGTCTTCTAATTTGATTACATTGATCATGTATTCCGCCTTGCGAATCAACACCTCTTCACGCTGATGAATGTTTTTTGAAACACCATCCAACGAAACCAAATAATTGCGCTCGCGTCCTTCAACGCTTAAGCGAATGGGCATTTTATCTGGAACAACTACCGGTCTGACATTCAAATTATGCGGAGCAACCGGCGTTAAAATGTGAACTTGACAACCTGGAGTGATAATAGGTCCACCACAACTTAAATTATAAGCCGTTGATCCAGTTGGTGTTGCAACGATTAAACCGTCAGCCCAATAAGAATTCAAGTATTTATCGTCCAAATATGCATGAACCGTAATCATGGAAGAAGTATCTTTTTTCAACAATGCCACTTCGTTCATCGCAACATTATCGTTGCCAAACAATTCACGTTCCGTTTCAACTCGTATTAATGATCGTTGCTGATATTCATAACGTTTCTGAAAAATCAATTCCATTGCTTCTTCAAAAAAAGCATCACCGATATTCGCTAGAAAACCTAATCTCCCCAAATTGATTCCCAAAATTGGGACTTGTGAATTTCGAATGTAACTAACTGTTTTCAAAAATGTTCCATCACCACCAATACTGAAAGCTAAATCAATGCCATTGTGAAAATCTTCGTGGCGAGTAAATTCGTCCGCTGTTAATCCCAAATTTGCTTTTTTAATCAACTGTTCTTTCAATACTTTCTCAAGGACTATTGACCAACCAAATCGTTCGCAAATAGCAAAGAAACGTTGAAAAACCGGAATGGTTTGCTTGGTAATTTTCTTACTGTATATAGCTATTCGCATGATTAAATATTTAAATAATTCATCAAAGCATCAAAACGGAATTGCATATCATCTTCATCAGTTGTTCGCTGAAAACTTGCTTTCACAGAGATATCGTAACGTTCAAACGAACGCAAAATGCGACTCAAATCGGTCTCAGATATTTTCAATGTCAATTCAATTTTTGTTGAATCTTCGTTCGATAAAATTGCTGATGACAATATTTTTGCTTGATTACTTTCAACAATCTGAGCAATCTGAGCCAACGAATAATCGACACGATTCATTTCCAACACAACAATAACACCTGGCTCATTGATACTTGCAGTTTTGGCTAAAAAAGCCACTAACTGATGAACACTCGTGCAACCTTGGTATTGTTCTGCTTCATCCAAAATTGGTAAAACCGATATTTTGTGTTCCGCCATTTTCGACAACACTTCGTAAATATGTGCATTTTCATGAATATATGGACGAGGCAAGTGATCAAACAAAAGGTCTAACGAAAGAGATGGATCTTTTTTATCCAAAATATCCGATTCGGAAACCAAGCCCACAAAATTCCCGTTTTTTAATACCGGTAAATGGGAAACCTTAAATTCTTCCATCCAATTTAATGCCTTCTCACCTGAATCTGTGTGAATTAATGGCGGAATTTCGTCTGTTATAACTTCTTTTGCTATCATGATTAGTGCCAAAATACTAAAATTCAAGCTATCTTCGTGTCAGTTTTGAAAAAATTGTGAAATGACGAAATTAAGTGTAAACATCAATAAGATTGCAACCATCAGAAATGCGCGTGGTGGAAATACACCAAACGTTGAAAAAGTTGCTATTGATTGCGAGCGATTTGGGGCTGCTGGCATCACTGTTCACCCACGTCCTGACGAGCGTCACATCACAGGCAAAGATGTTGCAGACTTGGCAAAAGTAGTCACTACAGAATTCAATATCGAAGGTTATCCAGATGATCGTTTCATGGAATTAATCAAAACGTATCGCCCAGCGCAAGCAACATTGGTTCCAGATCCTCCACATGTGTTAACAAGTAATGCTGGGTGGGATACAGAAGCGCATTTGGAACAATTAACTTCAATCATAGCGCAACTAAAATCATACGGTGTTCGTACGTCAATCTTTGTCGATACCAATCTTAAAAACATTGAATACGCTGCGAAAACTGGAGTTGACCGCATTGAATTATACACAGGTCCATACGCAGAAGAATTTTATACGGACAAAGAAAAGGCAATTGAACCATTTGTAGTCGCTGCAAATTTAGCGCATGATCTTGGAATGGGTATCAACGCTGGTCACGATTTAAATCAAGATAACCTCCGTTATTTCAAAGAAAACATTCCTCATTTAGCAGAAGTTTCGATAGGTCATGCGTTGATTTCTGACGCTTTGTACCTTGGTTTGGAAAACACCATTCAACGTTATACGCATTTGTTACGGGATTAAACTTTTTTCAATGACTGATGCAGACAAATTAATCAAACACAACGAACGAGTAGCGCGGCTGCTATTTTCAACAGTTTACCCACTTTATTTGGCTAAAATTGAACGAAAAGGGCGAACGGAAGCTGAATTACTAGCAGTAATTGAATGGTTAACAGGTTTTAATCACGAAAAAGTACGTGAACTCATCCATGAAAACTCGACTTTCGAAGCATTTTTTCAACAAGCAAGACTTCATCCAAATGCGCATTTGATCACGGGGTTAATTTGTGGTGTGCGCATTGAAGCAATAGAAAACTCTTTGACCCAACAAGTTCGTTACCTCGACAAATTAGTGGATGAACTAAGTAAAGGAAAGAGTTTCGAGAAAATCTTGCGGAAATAAAAATCTAAAATCTATAATTCAAAATTGATTAACTAGTTCATTATCAATAATTAAATTTCATTTTTATTTTCGACTAATTATTTTTTTGTAAGTTTATTAAAAAATTAATTATGTCTAAAAAATACCTACTCTATTTTTCGCTCTTTTTTATTCAACATAACGTTATTGCTCAATTTGATACAATTATCCATCAAAACAAATTAAATATTGCTGTCCTTAAACTGAATTATACTGATTTTTCAATTCAAGGTGGTAAGATGTTGTACTATGATTGTCTAGGATGTACAAAAGACAGTATTCCATTTAATGTCGATTATCAAGAACCTATGGATTTTGGAAGTATTTGCTTGAGATTAAATCCCAGTTTAGATACGGTTTTCAGCGGATCAATGATTTGGATGGGGACTGGTGTAATTGATTTCCCAACAAATTTTAATGCATCAATGCCTTTTATGAGTGGTAATTCTGTTATTCAAGCTCCTAACAATATACAATTACTTAATCAACAAGGTCAACAATTTAACAATGCAACAATCATTAATCAATGTTGGAATACTGTGTCAACCCTCGAGATTACTGAAAGCTTTTCAAACTTCAATTATCATGCTGCAATTTATTTGTATACTCCAAAAGTTGGATTAACAGATTATAATTACGCTAAATGGATTGTTTTTCTATATTACCAAGATGCTGTAGCACAAATTGATGATATTAATTTCAACGATTATCAAGTGTTTCCGAATCCTTTCAATGACAAAATTTATGTTTCTAATAATTTAAATGATTTTGAGTTTAATATCTTTTCATCTTTGGGAGAAAAACTAAAAACTGGGAAAATTAGAAATGGTGAAATTAACATATCTCAATTAACTTCTGGTGTATATTACATAGATTTTATAAAAGATGATAAAAAGATAACTCGGAAAATAATTAAGAATTAATTTACCAAAATAAAAAAGGCCGTTGTTTCCAACAGCCTTTATATTTTATCAATCAACTATTAAATAGCTGATTCAATCGTATTATCTTCTTCTGCATCAACTGGAATAGCTACTTTTTTCGGAGCTAGTTTCTCTTTGATACGATCAACAGTGTAATACATCATTGGAACAACGATAATGGTCAAGAACATCGAACTCGTTAATCCACCGATTAATACCCATGCTAATCCATTTTTCCATTCTGCTCCAGAACCTGTCGCTGTTGCAATTGGAATCATACCAATTACCATCGCAATCGTTGTCATTAAAATTGGACGCATACGTTCCCTTACCGATTCTAACAAGGCATTGTAAGTAGATTTCCCTTCTGCTTTCAAATGATTTGTAAAGTCGACTATTAATATGGCATTTTTGGCGACTAATCCCAATAACATCAACATTCCTAACATGGTGAAAATCCCCATGCTTGAAGCTGTCAAATTCAGCGCTAAAATTGCACCAACTAAAGAAACCAAAATCGAAAACAAGACCACAAATGGGTAAACGAAATTATCATACAATGCAACCATGATCAAGTAAACCAATATCAGACCTATTCCCATCGCTGTACCCAATGCTCCCATGGATTCTTTTTGGCGTTTGACTTCACCTCCCCATAACATTCGAATGTTTTTGTCCAAAGGATTTTTCTTCAAATATTTTTCAATTTCCGCTGAAACAGTTCCCGATGCAGCACCTAAGACATACGAACGAATGGTTGTATTTGAAATACGGTTTTTTCGTTCCAAAGATCCATTTGCATTTTCAATAGAAACGGCAGCAAATTCACTCAATTGTACTTGTCTACCATCGTTTGTAGCAAAAGTCATACGACTAACGTTATCAATGTTTTTTCGATCAATTTTATCGAACATTACACGAATATCATATTCTTCACCATTGACATCAAATTGCGCATCATCATTTCCAGAAAGTGCATTTTGCAATTGCATTCCAACTGTTGCAATCGGCAACCCTAATTGTCCCATTTTCTCACGATCCAATTCGATGCGCACTTCCGGAGTAATATCATCGGTAGAAATTGTCGGGTCTTTGGCTCCTTTCATGCGTAAGATAGCAGCTTTTAATCGGCGTGCTTCTTGCATCAATAATTCGCTATCATCGGAAGACAAAAAGATTTCTATTGGTGCTTCTTCTGATTCAACCATACCTATATTTAACGCCTTTACTTCGATTCCTGGAAATTTGCTTTCAATTTTCTTACGAATTTCAGTCATGTATTTCAAAGTCGGGAATTGTTCTTGTTTGCCCGGCTTCATTTTCACTGTGATTTCGGATTTATTTTCCGCACCAAAAGAAGCCGCTCCCATACCTGAACTCGGTCCACCGACATTTGAGAAAACAATATCAACGACATCTTTTTGTGCTAATATCAATTGTTCGATAGCTAAAGTTGTGTTGTTATTTTCCTCAAAAGTTGTACTCTTATCGTATTTCAATTTAATCATGAATTTTCCTTGATCCCCTTGAGCAACAAACTCTTGACCGACAATACCAAGTCCCATGGTAGCCATACTTGCAAAGAAAATCACAATAATCGCTAATCCCATAATCAATTTATGCTTCAACGACCATGCAACCAACTTCACGTAATTATCGGTAAATAACGTAACACGTCGCTCAAACCAAATCAAAACTGCTTGGAATGGATTCTTTGGGTTCAAATGAATTTCTTTTGCCAATCGCGATGCCAACCATGGCGTCAAAGTAAAACAAACAAACAAGGACATCAATGTAGAAACGACCACAACAATAGAGAATTGTTGTAAAATATCGGAGATCGTTCCTTCAATAAATACAACTGGCGAGAATACTACGACGTCAACAAGCGTGATCGCTAATGCAGTAAATCCAATTTCATTTCGACCATCCAAAGCTGCTTTTCGGCGACCTTTCCCCATTTGTAAATGGCGATAAATATTCTCGAGCACAACGATTGAGTCATCTACCAAAATTCCAATGACCAATGACATTGCCAACAAAGTCATCAAATTCAAGGTATATCCCAAAAGATACATGGCAATGAATGTAGAAATCAACGATGCAGGAATAGCTACTAATACAATCAATGCATTTCGCAAACTATGCAAGAACAATAACATAACAGCAGCTACTAATAAAATAGCTAATTCCAAATCGTGTAAGACCGCGTTAACGGAATCAATTGTAGGTATTGAAGTATCCGTAGCAACAGTGAATTTGATGCCTTCTTTTCTGTATTTTTTTTCAATTTCTTTGAAACGTTCTTTGGTTGCTTTTGCCATATCTACAGCATTTGCATCGCTTTGTTTTTTGATGCGCAAACCAATACCATTTACCCCATTGTAACGCGAAACAGTAACTTGATCAGCAACACCATCCGTCACATCTGCAACAGCTCCCAAACGAATTGTGGAAGAACCATTAGAAGTAATGATTAAGTTTTTTAAATCATTTACAGTTTTGAATTTACCAGATAAACGAACGGTCATCTGTTCAGCATCATTCTTCACTTTTCCTGTAGGAAATTCAACATTCGCCGCCGCAATCAATTGATTAACTTGTGCTAATGAAAGACCCAGTAATTTCAGTTTTTCCTTATCAATATTGACGCGAAATTCTCTTTTTTCTCCACCAATAACTTGAATTTCAGAAACACCTTTGGTTTGTTTGATTTGTGGAAGAATTTGATCATCCATCAATTCCATGAAATCGCGCTCGTCCATGTTTTCCGCAACAGCACTTACTTGTAAAACAGGTGCTGCATTTGGCTCAATTTTAGAGACTACAGGTGCTTTCGCTCCTTCAGGTAAATTATTTTGAACAACATTTATTTTGCGCTCAGCATCTTGTAATACCTCATCTAAATCAGCAGAAGCTTTGAACTCAAGTAACACAATCGATGCATTATCCAATGAGAAAGCAGTAACTTCTGAAATGTTTTCCAATCCACTCAAGGCATCTTCCAACGGCTTTGAAACTTGTGTTTCAACTGTTGCTGGTGATGCACCTGGATAAGTTGTTGTAACAGTTAAAATCGGCGGAGAGAAATCGGGTAATAACTCGTAGCTCAATTGATTGTAACTGATCAGTCCACCTCCGATTAAAATTGTAAAAATTACAATAATAAACGAGGGACGTTTGATGGATAATTCTGTCAATGTCATGACTACTCTTATTTAGTTTTTACGTTTGATTTGTCCTGTAAGTTCACTTGACCTTTTACAACAACTTTATCCGTTTTTGCAATACCACTGATAACTTCAATAAAGTCACCATCTGATGTACCTGCATTGAACGATGTCAAGTAAGCTTTTCCATTGCGTATAACATATACTTGCGGATTTTTTGACGAACCAACCAATGCTTTTCTTGGAATAGCTAATGATGTAACACTTTTACTATTTGCCAACGATACAGATCCGTACATTCCTGCCATTATTTCTTGGTTGCTATTTTTAACAGTGATTTGTACTTTGAAATTGTGTGCTTTGTCTGCTTGAACGCTCAAATTAGAAACAGTTCCTTCAAATACTTTTCCAGAATAAATATCTGCTGAAACTTGAACTTTTTGATTCAACTTGAATTTCATAATATCTCTTTCAGGCACTGAAACAGTTAATTTCAATGAAGAAATATCTGTAATTTCAACCAATTGTGTTCCTGGGCCAATCATGGAGCCTAAGTCTATTAATTTCTTTGTAATAACACCTGAAAAAGGAGCAACAATTGTTGTGCTTTTCAATTGTTTTTGTAATTGTTTCTTTTGTATTTCAGCTGATTTCAATCCCAATTTGGTTTTTTCTAATTGTACGCCAGAAACTGCATTTTCTTTCACTAAGTTTGAATAACGGTTGTCATCGTTACGCTGCCCTTCAATCGAAACTTCTGCGTTTTCTAACTGCAAACGAATCATTTCATCATCTATTTTAGCAATCACACTTCCTTGAGCAACACGGTCACCTTCTTCCACATTCAATTTAATGATTTTTCCAGAAGCATCCGAACCAATGGTATTTTGTCTGATTGGATCAAACGTACCCAAAAATGAAAACGAACTTTCAAATGTATGAACCGCAGGATTAGCTGACACCACCAAAATTGGTGCTTCAGTATCGTGGATATATACTTTCTTATCTACCTCTTTTTTATTTGATTTTAATTTTAGGACAACTAAAGCTATCAAAGCTATTCCGATAAATGTTCCTATGATTACACGCTTGTTCATATACTTTGTTTATTTGTTTTCTATTGAATTAATTGATATTTCCGATTGATTTTAAATAGTTGATTTCTGCATTTCGTAACTGTACATATGCCACAACTAATTTTGTTTGTGCTTCACGTTGACTGTTTTCTGCCAAAATCAAATCGTTTGAACTGATTAAACCTTGATTAAATTGAGCCTCTGTTTGTTTGTAAACACGTTCTGCAAGCATTAATTGTTCTTTTGCAATAAGTAACGAATTTGATTGAATATCAATTTGTTGTTTTGCAATTGTTGTTGCCAATTCTAATTGTTGTTGCAAATTATCTTGTTGGATTTTTAATTTCTCATTATTCAATGCGTTTACTTTCAACTTGTTTTTTTTCTCGAAACCATCAAATAAAGTCCAATCCAATTTCAATCCGATAAAAGATGATTCGATGCCTTTTCTGAAATTATCTTCTGGCTTGATATTGTATGAATAATTGTACGCTGCATAAAAAGCCAAACTTGGTAAATAAGCCATTTTTGTTCCTTTGCGTTCTTCTTCGTTCATCAATACTTGCGTTTTCAACAACTCTAATTCAGGACGTGAAATACTAGTTTCGTCAACTAAAACTGTTTTTTCGATTAACTCATCAGCAACCAATGAAACAGTTGCATTTTTATCTATCCCAATCAATATTTTTAACATTGAAAACGATTGATCGTATTGTGAAGCTAGGGTTTGTTTTGAATTCACCAAATTCAAGCGATTGATTTTCAGCTTATCTACTTCAGTTGAAACAACCATTCCTTCTTTGTTCATCGCAGACATGTTAGCAATCAATTTGTCAAATGAGAGAATATTTGATTCGATAAATGACAATTGTTTTGTGATTGCTTGCAAGTTGAAGTAAACAGTTGCAACTTGTTGTTTGACTTCTTGCACCGTCATGCGTTCTTTGATTTCAACCACTTGTTGATTGATATCCAACACCTTTAGCCCATAATTAACTTGCGGATTGTACAGCACTTGTGTTAATTGAACAGTGTTATTCAAAACAATTGGCACTCCAAACTGAACAGTTGAATACGTTCCTGGTTGTCCACCAAAAAAAGCTGCTGGAACAACTTGTCCTGGAATTACCACATTGTATCTGTAATCGCCTGAAGCTGTAATTTTTGGGAAAAGCGCAGCATCGTAAGCTGACTTTTGCTGCTGATTTACAGCAACATCCAGTCGTGCATTGCGTATAGAACTGTTTGCTGTATCGGCCATTTTTAAACATGTTGCTAAATCCAAGCGTTGTGCCGAACTTGTAAACGAATAGCAAAGGGCAACTAATCCAATGACTATTCTTGTTGTTTGTTGTTGCATTTGTTTTCTATTTGATTGCATTTAATTTTTATTTTTTGGAAATAAATAGCTCATTACCATATCAATCACTAACTCTTTGTGCAGTGCTAATTTTTCTTGGTATGCCTCCGTTGGTATTTCATGAATTTGTTGAATCAACGGACGTGCCATGAACGGATATTGGCAATTAGACATGATAAGTATCATGATGTGAAAAAAATCAATTTTTCGCATGCGACCTGCTTCTTGTGCTTGCAACGCTTCTTGAAAAATTCCTGTTTGTTCAATTCGTTCTTTGATTGCCGCTTTCTCATCAAATTCACAACCTTCACGGGTTAATTCACCGATAATAAAACGTGGAATTTCTGGATGTTTCGCAAAAAAATCATATTCATTCGAAATAAAAATCTTTAGCTTTTCCTCTAAATCCATTGGTGCAGCAAACACCTCTAACATGGATACGAAAAAATCCTCCATGGCTGCATGGAAGATGAGTTGAAATAATTGATTTTTGGAACGGAAATAATAATTGACGAGCGCAACATTCATTCCTGCCTCTTTCGCGATTTCACGTGACGAACAACCAGCAAAACCTTTCGCGATGAAAACACGGCGTGCTGCATCCCTTATCGTTTCTTCTGTTGACTTGTTTTTACACATTGTTTCATTATTATGCTGCAAAAGTAAACAGCTTTTTTAAACAAGTGTTTAAAACAGTTCGTTAAAAATGTTAAAATTCTTAAATTTTTACTCGTCGATGTAGTTATCCGACCGTGGATTTCCGAAATAATAAGACAAGCCGAAACCAATTAAAAAACTATTTGTTGTTTTACGTAACTGACTATCGGTATAACCACCCAACGTTGACAACCCAATATCATTCGGGTGAAATTGGAGACTTGAAAACTGATACCCGACAATCCATCGATAAGCGACCGCTTCGTCAGCAGCTAGAATAAATGAAATGGCAGGTTCAATATACGTACAATTTTTTCGATTTATTCCGGTAACTTTTGTTTTATCTGTAATAAATAGTGATTGTGCAAAACCAGCTTTTACACCAAATTCTAACCCAAAATAATTGGTGCGCCAAGTCGTATAACCCAATTCAATATTGCCACCAACACTATGCATGCCACCATTCATTTTTTCTGGAACTTTGTATGATGCAACGCTGTAATACATGTATTTGGGAGCAAGTGCAACATAAAAATGTTTTGTCGCTTTGTATTGTAATTTTGGATTCACGTTGATTAAACCTTTCAAATAATTATTGAATGCAACGTTAGAACGACCAGAGGGTAACGATAATTCAGTTGTAATATTCCACTTATCTTTTCCAATTTGCGCTATTACAGCACCATGGAAAAGTAATATTACTAGCAGAAGTACCTTTTTTAACATATTGATTAGCGTTTCTTGATATAAAGATACGAAAATGTGTGTCAACAATCACTATCTCTTAGAATGATTGTATTTTTGCAACATGATTCGAGGAATCGTTTATATGTTGCTATCAGGTTTGTCCTTTTTTGTAATCAATTTTTTTGTTAAAATCTTGGGCAATCCTACACATCCCATAATTCCAAACTTACAAACCTATCCTGCGCACGAATTAGTGTTTTTCCGAAGCCTTGTTTCTTTTGTAATAAGCGCTTTTATTATCAAGCAAAAAGGACTTAAATTACTTGGAAACAATCGCAGGTGGTTGTTCTTACGCGGTTCTGCTGGAATGATTGCCTTGACCATTTTCTTTGTCACCTTACACAAACTTCCTTTGGCTATCGCTTCAACGTTGCAATATTTGTCACCGATATTTACCGTATTAATCGCTCAACAATTATTCAAAGAAAAAGTAACACCGCTTCAAATCATAAGTAGTTTGATCGCATTTATCGGGGTTATATTGATTGGTGCACCTTCATTATTGGAAACAAACAGTGTCATTGATCCTTTTTGGTTAATCATGGGAATTATATCAGCTATATTTTCAGGTATCGCTTACAATGCCATAGGGAAACTTAAAAACTCGGAAGAACCAATCAACATTGTGATTTATTTCCCTATGATTGCATTACCAATAACAGGAATTTGGTGTTTCTTTGATTTCACTTTTCCAGTTGGAATTGAATGGTTGCTTTTATTAATCATAGGGATTTTCACTCAAATTGCACAAATTTTGATGACCAAAGCCTTTTTAGCGACGGATACTGCAATTGTAGCTCCGTTTCAATACATTGGCGCCATTTACGCCTTGTTATCTGGCTGGTTTATTTTTGATGAAACACTCGGATTGATTCCTGTTACTGGTATCACATTTGTCTTGGTTGGAGTGTTAATTGGTACAATTTTTAGAAAGAAAAAGCTTGCGTCAACGAAGATTTCTTAATTTAGAGGTATGAATAAAACAATAGAAAAAGAAGCGTTAATACCTTTTGGCAATCTTGAAATCAGAGCACGACAAGTAGTCGAAGGTTTTATCACAGGTTTACACAAAAGCCCGTTTCATGGTTTTTCTGTTGAATTTGCTGAACACCGCTTGTACAATCCGGGAGAATCAACCCGTCACATCGATTGGAAATTGTACGGACGTTCTGAAAAATTATTCACTAAAAAATATGAGGAAGAAACCAATTTGCGCTGTCAATTAGTTGTCGACACCTCATCTTCGATGTATTACAATGCCAACAACAATCCGTCTAAAATAGAATTCTCCATATTGGGAGCGGCATCGATAATCGAATTGCTAAAAAAACAACGCGATGCTGTTGGTTTGTCATTGTTCAATGAACGATTAGATGCGCATACACCTGCAAAGTCGTCTGGAGCGCATCACCGTATGTTGATTCATGAAATGGAAAAATGCCTCCACAACTACGAACCGACAACCAAAACAAAAACAGAAAGTATTCAAGCACTTCATGACATTGCTGAATTGTGTCACAAAAGAAGCTTGGTCATTATTTTTACAGATTTTCTTGAGAATCCGGAGCATGCTGCCTCATTTTTGCAAGCAGTTCAACACCTCCGTCACAACAAACACGAAGTCGTTATTTTTCACATCATCGATAAAAAGACAGAAGTTAACTTTGAAATGGAAAATAGACCACTCAATTTGGTTGACATGGAAACTGGTGAACAAATGAAAGTGCAACCATTCGAAGTAAAAAAAGCATACACCGATCGCATTCAAGCCTATTTCACTGAACTCGAATTAAAGTGTATTCAATACAGTGTCGATTTTATTCCAGCTGACATCAACGAAGGGCTTACAGCTATTTTGACAAAATTCTTATTGAAAAGACAGCGTATGCGCTAATTAGTTTGTCGTTTGGTTTGTAGTGGAATGATGTGCATTATCCAATAAATCCAATATCGTTTTCACAGGACTAAACGTAGCACTATCTATATCTACAAAAACTGAATTCCATTTTGACATACTTCCATTCCAAAGACCTGGAAGTTCAATGAATTGAATATCTTGACCTTTGTATTTTTTGTGGGCAATAAAATATTTTGAAGGATCACAGAAATCCTCAAAAACAACTTTTGAACCATCACTATTTTTGCCTTGACAAACCATGATAACCGGATTGAAATGTGTCGATTGAATCATGACACGGTATTGTTCTCCTTTCATTTCAATTTGTGACTTCTCAATAATTTGTTTGGAAATCCGTCCATTATCTTCGATCCAAAAAGGACCACCTCCAGCTTGTCCTTCGTTGCGCACCATTCCACAAACGCGAACAGGTCGTTTCGCTAATTCAATTAATTCATCTAATGAAAACTTAGCTATATCCGCTGCGCTATACAATTGAAATTCAGCATTCAATGCTTGAAAAAACGCTTTGTCTGGTTGTTGTAAAAACAACTGCAATTGTTTCATCACTTCAATTGTAATTCCTGCTAACAATTGTTGAGTCTGAACTGCAACAGTTGACTGATTAAAATGCTGTACATTATCGATGTTCTTGATAAACAACAAATCGGCATCCATGGCTTGTAAATTTGCCAAAAGTGCTCCGTGACCTGCTGGTCGTTTTATTGGATTGTTTTGTTCGTCATGCACCAAATTAAATGATTCATCAAACGCAAAGGAATCCGTTGCAGGATCTTGAACACTGAATGAAACGTTCAATTTTTTTCCAGTTAATCCAACCAAATAGTTTAATTGTTCTTGGATTTGATCTTGAAAACCTGCTCGAATGGTAAAATGAAACGCACTTTCATCGTTTGCAACTTCCATTCCTTGTAACACATGTTCGTGATACGGATTCAATAAAAAAGGTCCGTGTTTGTGAAAAGGAATTAATCCTTTTGGCAAAAGGGATAATCCTAACCCTTTTTGGGATAAAATCAACTCAACAAACGTTTCAACATCCATCAAGCGACGACGTAATTGCTCTTGAATTTCTTGTGGGAATTGATAAAAGAAAGCGAAATCTTCAATATGATTCAAAAAACGTTCAACTGCTCCTCTATTTTCTTCTTTTGGGTCGGCAAGAAAGTCGAATAAAAATTCGAACATGCGCGAACCAGATCCTGAAGCGGGAATAAAAAACAAATTAGACAACGATGATTGCATAAATTGCGATCGATAGTAAGCTTGTTGTTCGTCGGTTAACTGTAAAATACCTTCTCCAACCTTGCATGCGCTGACCAACACTACTTCCGATTGTGGATGTTTGATAATTGACTGTTGTTCGTTCATCGTTAAATTACGCATGTTTGAATGGGTATTTCTTTGTTTTTTGTTTCTTTGCAGTATGCTTACTTCACGTTCTTATTGGAACTATTTTCTTCGATCAAAAGGTCGACATGGAATTCATTCGCCATTTGTCTATGATTTTGTATCCACTTGTTTAACGACAAAATTGGATAAAAAGTTTCAGCAAGACAAGAAAAAATGGATTTCCCAACTAAAACAAGCGCGCGATTTATTTGATGTGGACGATTTGGGTAGTGGTTCGAAGCACTTAAAAAAAAGGAGAAGTATCGCTCAATTAGTAAAAACAGCTTCAAGCAATGGTGTTTACGGGGAAGTTTTGTGGAAAATAGCACATCATTATCAACCGAAAAACATCCTTGAATTAGGAACATCAGTTGGTGTTGGAACAGTTCATTTAAAAGCTGGTGCGCCAACTAGTTTTTTGACAACAGTTGAAGGTTGTGACAACACGTTAGCAAAGGCTTATCAGCAATTTGATTATTGGAAATTAGAACGCGTTTTACCCATTTGTTCGTCATTCGAAACGTTTTTAGCACTACCTACGCATTCAAACTATGACCTGGTTTTTATCGACGGCCATCATTCGGGAGAAGCAACATTGCATTACCTTGACATGTTAATGAGGCAAACGCACAATAAAACCATTTTCATCATCGATGACATTCGTTGGAGTGATGATATGTGGAAAGCATGGAATGAGGTTGTTTCAAATCAAGCATTTCACCTCACAATCGATTTGGGCCGAATGGGCATCTGTTGGAAGCGCGAACAACAAACGAAAGAACATTTTACAATTCGACCGGTCATATTCAATAATCGCTTTGTTTAATTGAAGGATGCTATTGTTTTTTGAAAACAATTGGAATTCCATAATCTAAGCCATTCTTTTTGAGTTTCAGGATTAATCCCTCTGCTTCTGGGAATTGTTTGATGGTACGTTTGATTAAATTCGTTTTAATATTATCGTATTGTGTACCACTTATAAATCCTAATCCAACACTTCCGATTGAATCAAATTGATTCGTAGGAATACAATCCGTAAAAACATACAAACCATTTACTTGTGTTACCCGTGCATTTGAATTGGGTAGTTGGTAGGCATTTTTGTTGAATGAATAAATTGCAAAAATGCAAGCAATAAAAACAACTGTATATTTCATCGGAATCAATTCAAATAAATACGTTTTACTTGACCATCAATACGAATTAAATAGACGCCTTTAGCAATATTTGAAGGTGCAATAGTGAACATATTTTTATTCGGAGTAGCAGATACAACAACTTGACCCATTGCATTTATTAATTGCAACGAATGGATTGGATTTTTCGCTTGAACAGTAATAAATTCATTAGATTGAAACAATTGAAAATCACTTGACAATTCAGTCAAAGAAGCTGGTTCATCCAAATCGATTTTTGTTACATACGTTACAATTGATGCACACGAATCATCATAAATAGCATAATTCATCAATCCTCTTGTAATATCATCGTATCCATCGAATAATAAGTTTTCAATGGTTGTTGAATCGGTTTCACAAAAACAGTTCGCATTGATTGAAAAATTCTTGTCTGTCAAATTTTCAATGTTGTATTGCGTGTTGTTACAAATTTGATTATTGACAACTTGGTTGATATTATTTCCTGTTACTGCAATACCTACGGTATTTTCAGTAAGTGTTGAGTTGGTTACTGCACAGGCATCACCTAAACGTAACGCAACACCATTGAATGCAAAGTCGCAATTTGCTATTGTTGCACCAGAAATATTTGAAATTCCCGCATTGTTGCTGTAAAATTGTGAATTGGTAATGGTAAATCCTCCTACATCCATCAATCCATTTTCATTGTTCAAGAAATTACAACTGTCAATTGTTCCAGCACATTGAATAATCGTGTTTACATTATTACTGAACGTACAATTTGAAAGCTGTAAAGGCGAAGCTAAGGTTGTGAAAGCACAAAAATTATTAGAGAAATTACAATTGGCTGCTGTTACACCTCCGCTTACTAATTGCATCGCTACACCTACTCCATTTCGTTGAAAAATACAATTATTGAAATTCAAAAAAGAATTCATCTGAAACACGTAGTTGTTATCTCGAAAGATGCAATTTTCAAAATTGTATTGCAATCCATCTGCATCATCTGCATAAATGCCATAAAAAGCATTTGTTAGAATAAATCTATTCATATCAATAGTTGCACCTTGCGACTTTTTAACATAAATTCCCATCCAGTTTTGATTAGTAGAAGCATCTGTAGAAGTGAAAATAATTGGCGCATTTACGGTTCCTTGTGCAACCAAATTGCCTCGCACTTCCAATGTTATGTAGTTTCCTGTATTGAATGTCGAGTCTGCATCAACAATTACGAGAACCCCCGGCTCAATTGTCAATGTTTTACCTGGGAAAACAACTACGTTTCCTGTAATGTGATAGGGGCTGTTAGCCAATGTCCAAGTTGTGTTGTTGTAAATTCCTCCTTGGAAAGATGTTTGAGCTTTTAACGTTAGGCTGAATAATAGAAAAAATGCGAAAATTGATTTCATACGCTATAATTAATCATTAATTGTAAAACTAGGATGTAAACAATATCAGCCGACTATTGTTTTATTTATAGCACTTTAATTGATTGAATTGTGCTTTTCGATTAACAATAGACATTGTTTATTGATTGTACTGAAATGTGCTTCATGTTAAAAGTGCACTATATTTGTAATGAGAAATACATGTTCAATGAAAATTTATACTAAAAAGGGTGATAGCGGAACAACTGGACTTATCGGGGGAACGCGTTTACCCAAACACCATATTCGTATTGAATCGTATGGAACCGTAGACGAATTAAATAGTTACTTGGGTTTGTTACGCGATTGTATAACTGATGGTTCGGTTACTGAATTTATAGTAGCTGTACAAGACAGATTATTTACCATTGGTTCTCAACTTGCTGTTGGTAAAGATGCTGTTTCCATGAAGTTGCCAAATATTCACCTCTCAGATATTGAAACGATAGAGTCGAAAATTGATGAAATGGACGCAATACTTCCAGCAATGACCCATTTTGTGCTTCCTGGTGGACATCAAACGGTTTCTCATTGCCACATTGCGCGCTGTATTTGTAGAAGAGCTGAACGTAATATTGCACATTTAGCAGAAAATGAACCGGTAGCAGAAGTGATTTTAGCGTATATGAACCGATTAAGTGATTATTTATTTGTGTTATCGCGCAAATTGGTGCTTGATTTAGGCGTAATGGAAACGCCTTGGATCCCCAAAAACGATTGAAAAACAGGGATTTAAAAAAGAATTTGCAAGATTATTGAGAAAGCTGCTTTTTGGACTTGATATTTTTGAAAATAAGTTTATTTTTGCGCAAATTATAAAATTAAAGAGATGTACTGGACATTAGAATTAGCATCGTATTTGGAGGACGCTCCATGGCCTGCATCAAAAGACGAATTGATTGATTACGCAATTCGTGCCGGTGCACCATTGGAAGTTGTAGAAAACTTACAAGATTTAGAAGATGAAGGCGATATTTATGAAAGTATTGAAGAAATTTGGCCGGATTACCCATCGAAAGATGATTTCTTGTTCAACGAAGACGAGTATTAAAAACCTCCATTATAAAAAATCCCTCAACAATTGTTGAGGGATTTTTTTGTTATCAATAATTGAAATTATTTTTTAATCGCAGCATATTTATGCGACGACCCTGTTGCAGGTTTGAATTCATCTATTCCTAATATTTCAAGTGAACCTCCTTCAACAGCAAAGTCATCTTTCATGTGGTAAAGATTTTCAATGACAGAGTGATCGATTAATTTGCAATTGGTTACATCTAAGACAATATTTTCAGAGTAAGGAAACGATAAAACAGCTTTTTTAATGCCAATAAAATTACTGAATACCGCTGCACCATTGACAGTTATTTTATGTGCATTTACACTCACTTTTGCATTGAATAAATTTTTCATAGGAGCGCCATTGAATAAGTGAATGATTAATTTCAATATTATTCCAGCTGCAATACCTAACAATAAATCAGTAAGTAAAGTCACGAAAATAGTTGCAACAAAAATCAAAATTTGATCCCATCCTATTTTTGCCATGTGTCCAAATTCACGAGGATGAGCTAATTTCCATCCAACTCCAATTAACATTGCTGCCAAAGCTGCTTTTGGGATAAGATTGCTAAATGAAACAGCGAATATTAAGAAAATACAAACGAAAAGACCATGAAAGAAATTCGCCCATCGAGTTTTTCCTCCATTACTGACATTTGCAGAAGAACGAGCAACTTCACTAATCATTGGTAAACCACCAAAAATTCCAGAAATTACATTACCGATTCCAACTCCAATTAAATCCTTGTTTGTGTTTGATCTTCTTTTCCAAGGATCTAACATGTCAATTGCTTTTACTGTTAACAATGCCTCTAAACTTCCAACTAAAGCAAACATAACAACATATTTAATGAAAACGCCCATTTGTGCAATTCCATCAAAACTAACATTTACACGTAAAATTTCACCCAACCCTTTTTTGAAGTCCAATAATGGTGAAAAAGCTTTCACACCAGTTGCTTCATTTGCAGGAATATTGTGAATACCTAAATAACTTGCCAAAGGAATTGCTACAACTAAGACGATTAATGCAGAAGGGATTTTCTTCAAGGCCTTAATTGGTAACATTGGCCAACCAAATACGATTAACAAACTAACTAATCCTACAATGACAACATCTTTGTGTTCAAAGAAATGAATAAATGTATTTTTTAATTCCGCTAACAATTCTAAAGGTTCAACCATCGGTTTACCTTCTGGTGTTACGGGATTCATTCCAGCTAAAATGTGAATTTGCTTGCTAATGATAATGATTCCAATTGCTGCTAACATTCCGTGAACAGCAGATAAGGGAAAGAAATCAGATAATTTCCCTAATTTAACAAGACCAAAAACAACTTGTACTAATCCAGCTACAACAACAGCTCCCAATGTTAAAGACCAACCATAAGTAGCTATTTCTTCGGGCGATAAGTTGCTTGGTGCACCAAGACTAAATTCGGCTACTGCACCTGCTACAATAACAATTAAACCAGCTGCTGGTCCTTTAATTGTTAAAACTGATCCTGCAAAAAAGCTGACAATCAATCCTCCAATCATTGCTGAAATCAAACCATAAATAGGTGGGAAATCACTAGCCGCTGCAATACCTAAACTAAGTGGTAATGCTAATAAGAATACTAAAAAACCTGATAATGCATCTGATTTCCAATTTTCTTTTAATCCTTTTAACCAATCACTTGGTTGTGTTTTTCTGTTAATTTTTTGAGTTTCCATTTTTATAAAATTAGTTTTTAAATAAATTATGAAGAGCGTTTGGCTACTTCGTGGTAATTTTTAACATGTGGTCCTAGGAAAATTCTTGAGTAAATTCGAATCAAAGCAATTCCATCTATTACAAAGCTCAAAGCAGCTAATCCTGCAAGAATAAATTGTTCTTCACCAATATGAGAAAATAATAAATCTTCTCCAATAAAGGTTGGTGTTATTGGAAAACCTGCTACACCCAAACAAGCGATTAAAAAGACCAATGTAATTTTTGGATGTTCGTAAACATGACCTTGAAATTGGTCCATGGATACATTTTTCTCAATCTTTTTCAAGCGCCAAAGACAAGAAAAACCAATAACTCCAGCAACTAAAGTTCCGCTAGAAAAAGTAATCAATTCAAAAAGCGAAAGGTGTTCATTATATGCTATTGCAAGGACAACAAAAGCTTGATTGAAAATTACTAAAAACCAACTTGTCATTACATTTCGTCTTTCAGTAAATGATTTCAACACCATTAACAAACCAATAAATGCAAAAACTATTGGTACAAATTGAAGCACCCATTTAGGTAAATGAGCATGAGTCGCAAGTAATATCAAACCCAACGTGAAAAATGGAACAATTACATATGCAATTCTTCTAATTGATAGAAAATGAAGTGCAACACCTATTTTCTTTAATGGAATCCACAAATAACGGTACATATTACTATCCAAATTCCATTCACGAACAGCTAAGGAATAAAAAGTATTAGCGACTTTTGTTGGAAGAGAAGCTTCCATTGTCTGATGTTTTTGCTCATAATGATAAAACTGCTCTCTAATTTTATAGGTCACACTTGAAGGTGATATCAACAATTGATACGTACGGTAAAAAGCGTTCGCAGTGATGTGAATCAATGCAATTGTTTCAAATCCCGCTGCTATTTCAATAAAAATTATACCAATTTGAGCAATCGATGCATAGCCAATTTGACTTTTAATACTAGATTGTACACGCGCTGAAAAATTAGCGAATATCAACGTTATTAGTCCAATAGCTACAATCATTAAACGTACAAAAATTTGATCTTCCCAATAAGATGTTGTTCGAATCAACAAAAATGCACCAATATGTACAGATAAGGAACCGTAAAATATTGCAGTTGATGGCGTTGGGCCTTCCATTGCACGAGGCAACCATGATGAAAAAGGAAAAAGTGCAGATTTTACAGAAGCAGTTAACATTATAAATCCTCCGATTAAAAAGGCTTCTGTTGAATGATTTACCAAAACTGCATGCAATGATTTGACATTGGATAATTCAGAAAATGCAATGTTATGTCCCCACAAATGGTGACTCAACCACATGGCTAAAATTAGTCCGACATCACCAATGCGGTAAATTGAAAACACTTTAACGGCATTTTTAACTGGCAAATAACGAGTTCTGTAAAAGGCAATTAATAAAAAAGATGATATCCCTAATATTTCCCAACCAATAAACATGGTTTCAAAATTACCCGAAAACAGAATCAATAAATAACCAAATGCAAAGAATTGGAAGATACTAAAAAATCGTTTGTACCCCTCTTCCCTATGCAAATAACGCTGACTAAAAATTGCTATTAATAAAATCAACAAGGTGCCAAAAAGCAAATAAACAATTGATAATCGGTCAGCCATAAAATCTAAATAGAAATTATATGTACCGGACTTCAATACCGTTAATTGCTTTAAGTGAATCGTTTTTGATCCAGCTATCAGCCAATTGATTGAGAAAAATAGTGCAATTACAAAATTTGATCCTGCAACCAGTTTAACGATTGTAGCGATGGTGTATTCCTTTGTTTTCGGAATAAAATAAGTTAGTACAAATCCAATCAATGGAATTCCTAACAAAAATAATATACTATTTTCCATCATCATGACTCAATAATAAAAGGTGAAATATTCTCAGAAGTCATTTCAAACAATTCTTCTGTTATACTTTTTTCTTGAACCAACTTAACATGTGGTTGGTAGATTTCAAATGCTTCATTTTCAAAACGATACAATTGATTATCAGACGAATTTATAACGATTAAATGCACCCATTTTTCTTTGAACCAGTTGAATGTTGCTGGATTTCTTGATATCGCAGAAAAAACAACAGCAGGATCATGTTCCACAAGAATTAATAATCGAATTGGATCATGAACTTCAATCATTTGATAAGGTAAACCTGTTCGTAAATCCCCTTCAATTCCATTAGTTACGCCAATTAATCCAACAACGTTATGAGGTAATTTTGAGCCCGCACCTAATTGTTGGTTATCAACTCTTGAAAAATAATATTCCAAATTGATTCCTCCTGCAACTGGGGCAACTGCATTTAATATACCAGCAAGGAAATCACCGTTAGGATCGATACGATAATCATATGAATTCAAAAAAGATCGTCTATCCAAAAATACAGAACGAGTAATTGCTCTTCTTCCCACAATAGCTAACGCATTTGTAGCATGATTCAATTCAGGTCGTGGTTCAAATAACGAAACTGTTCTTCTTTTTACTTTTGAATGAACAGATGCAAGTTGATCTTTTGTTTGAATCGACATAAAACGACGAGAACGTTCTTTGCTATTATAATCAAATGCTGCTAAGAAATCTTTCTCATACGATTCATGGAGTTTTAATGTGGAAACTGCAAGTTGATCTGTATCAAAATACGTGATTTCATCTCTTGAAGTATCGTGTAAAGCACCAATAAAACGAGTAGAAAAAGGAATATCAATCCCTCGTTCTCTCAATCGTTTTCTAACTTCTGGATGGTTTCCAATGAGAGCAATTAATCGCGCGTTCACTGAACCTGGTCGCCCAGAACAAGCACCACAATCGTATCCGGCATAATGCGTATTATTTACACTAGTTGAACCATGTCCAATCATGTAAATTATCGAAGCAAAATGAGAAGTTAAACCAACACTTTTCAAAAGTCCTTCCAAACGATCGGTCATTTGTTCAATTGTGAAACCTAATTGCAGTCCATTTTCAATTTGCAAACCATCGCCCTCAAATACTAATTTTGAATGCGGATCCATGTGTTTCATTGATGAGCTTGTCAAAGGACTTATTGTTGGTCGAATGATATTCAATGCTAATCGAAAAGGTGATATCCATCCTGCAATTGTTGTCATAATCACTCCACCAAACAACCCTTGATTTCTTTCAGAAAAATGAAAATCTTTTTTCTTTTTGATGTTGTTTTGAACCTCTTTAATTAAAACAAAAGGTTGGGCAGGAACAGGACAACATTTCGTATGAAACTTTCCTCCTTCAGGTTGGTAGAAAAATTCCAAGTTAAAATGTCCTGGAGTACCAAAGGTTTCACAATGTGGATTTACCGCTTCAATATGTCGTCTTATTGAACATTCCCTATCATCCATACAAAAGAATGCTTGAAAAGAAAGGTTTTCAAGATTTATCTTTTTTTCTGTATGAACAGATTGAAGTAATGAACTACAAACCGAGTCGTAATACGACCATTCATATGCTTCTTGCCAAATTTTGAAAACCAATTGTTCTTGAGTTTGCTTTAAGGGCGCAAACAAAGGTGTTGGTAGTTTTGACAAGAACGTAGACATCGGCTCCCATTTCTCACCAAACACATCATCTAAAACATCAATTTCAAATAAGCATTCTAAAAAAACAAAATCTGTAAACGAGACGGATTTTAAATTAAGTAAATGAGACGGATTTTCTTCCAAAACAGCAACCATTCCTGACCATCCAGGATGAGCAAATTGTTGATCAAATAAATAATGTTCTACCAAATCCTCATCTCCTAATAACAAATGAAGTAATTGCTCCAATGTTGTTGATGGATCTTTGAGTAATTGTTTCGCGCGTTTTGATTGAAAAAATGAACTATACGAATTTTCCTCTAACGAACGAATGGAGGCCAAAAAACCGTTTTCATGAACAGGAAAATTCCAAGTTGAAATTCCTTGATCAATATAACTACTAATCAAACGAAAAAGACTTGGATGAACACGAGAATCCATGTCAACCTTGTACGTTTTTTTCCAATTAGCCCTTACAGTTCCAATGCGTTTCATTGGACTGCTTGAAATGTTACCATGGATCAATAAATCATTGTAAAATGAACGCTGATCTTCAGCAACATTTTCATTAATGATGTGCGTTAAAACAGCTGGAGAAATTTTTCCAGTTGCATAAGCTTGTCTGTATTCATCAATTTCTAAATACACTTTGTATCCAAAAATCTCATTTGCTTTTGTAATTCCTTCATGAAATGAATCATGTTGAAATGCGTGCAACGTATTGTGATGAATAAAATCCTTTAAAGGAGCTTGAGATGGAAGATAATGTTTTAAATTTTCCAGAATAGCAGGTATTCCAGTTTTAGAACTATCAATCATTGTTTATATTTTATTTTAATGAAACAATTCTTCTTCAATTGAAAGAAGCAACTTTGTATCAATTCCTTTATGCCACTTAAGCATTATTGAATAAAAATAAAATCCTAAATTCGATATAGACAGTGTTGGATGTGTAATCTTGGATAAGTAATTTGAATAGCCGATGAACAAAGAACTTGAAGTTCTTGTATTACTGATCCTTGTTTTTTTAATAAAAAGATTTCTTGTTGAAATTCAAATAATGGAATAGATAAGCCTGAAGTTGTCTCTTGTTCGCTATCTAATTCGTCCAACTCTTCACCATCTTCAAAAAGCAAAAGTAATTCTGAAAAGTCAATCAATAAAGACTTTTGGTGAAGTATCGATTGGTGACTAAAGTGTTTGTTAATTTCTGATTGCAGCAAATTTTCATTTGTTTCAGCATTAGCAACATTCACTTTCAATAACGAAAGTAAAACAACTATTAAGCTGAAATATGAAAACCCTATTACCGCAAATCGTTTAAACATAAAACAAATGTATCAATTTTAAAGTGACTTTCAAAAAGTGTCACACAAAAAAAAGGGATTCTTAACAAATCCCTTTTTAACTATTTTAGTTGAACTTACACATTAAATCTAAAGTGCATGATATCACCATCTTCAACAATATATTCTTTTCCTTCCACTTTAAACTTACCAGCTTCTTTCACTGCATTTTCTGATCCCAAGGTTGTAAAGTCATGATATTTCATTACTTCAGCACGGATAAATCCTTTCTCGAAATCGGTATGTATAACACCTGCTGCTTGAGGTGCAGTTGCACCAATTGGCACAGTCCATGCACGTACCTCTTTAACTCCAGCAGTAAAATATGTTTGTAAATTTAACAAAGCATAAGCTGAGCGAATCAAACGATTGACCCCTGGTTCGTCCAACGATAACTCATCTAAGAACATTTTTCGTTCTTCGTATGTTTCTAATTCAGAAATATCTGCTTCAATCTTAGCACCAATAACTAAAACCTCAGCTTTTTCATTTTTCACTGATTCACGAACAGCATCAACATATTTGTTTCCTGTCAACACACAATTTTCGTCAACATTACACACATACATCACTGGCTTAGAAGTAATTAATTGAAACTTTTTAACGATTTCAATTTCTTTCTCATCAAATTCCATTGAACGAACAGATAATCCTTTTTCCAAAGTCGCTTTGATTGCATGCGCCAAGTCATTTTCTTTCACAGCATCCTTGTCACCAGATTTAATTGTACGCGCTAAACTTTGAATGCGTTTCTCTATCGATTCTAAATCTTTCAATTGTAATTCGATATCAATTACTTCTTTGTCGCTTACTGGATTTACATGTCCATCAACGTGAATGATGTTATCGTCCTCAAAACAACGTAACACATGTAATATCGCATCTGTTTCTCGGATATTCGCTAAGAATTGATTTCCTAAGCCCTCACCTTTCGATGCTCCTTTGACCAAGCCAGCAATATCTACAATCTCCATTGTTGTTGGTAAAACACGTTCTGGATTCACTATCCCTTCCAACACTTCCAAACGTGGATCTGGAACTGAAATAGTCCCAACATTCGGTTCGATTGTACAAAAAGGAAAGTTAGCCGATTGCGCTTTTGCGTTCGATAAACAATTAAATAAAGTAGATTTCCCAACGTTTGGTAGTCCAACAATTCCGCATTTTAATGCCATGATGAAAATTTTGTGCAAAGATAGGAGTTTCTTTAAATAAATTCGTTTCCTAAAAGTGGAATGCTACTAAAAACAAAATGAATTTCAACATATTTGATTAATTTCGATGAACCGAACATTCGATTTATGAAATTACTTGCTGCACTTTTACTTGTTTTTTTTGGTTATAAAACAATGTCTTATTCCCAGAAAAATGATTCGTTAATCATCCATCAATTTTTTCAAACAGCATTGTCCAACGGAAAAGCGTACAATGATTTGCGTTACTTGTGCAAAACAATTGGACCACGTTTATCTGGATCTGCTCAAGCCGAAATGGCAGTAAAATGGGGAGAAGCTCTTCTCAAAACATATGGATTTGATCACGTCAACTTGCAAGCAATTAAAGTTCCACATTGGGAACGTGGTACAAAAGAAGTCGCTTGGATGAAAAACAGTTCCGGTGCATTAACTCCTTTAGAAATAGTTGCATTAGGTGGTTCAATCAGAACAAATGGTTTGTTAAGTGCTGAAGTTATTGAATTTGAAACAGTAAATGATTTAAAAAAAGCAACAGAAAAAACAGTGAAAGGAAAAATTGTTTTTCTAAACCAACCTATGAATCCGAATGAAATTGTAACATTCAAAGCGTATGGTGGATGTTATTCGTTGCGCAACGAAGGAGCTGTAGAAGCCTCAAAACTTGGAGCTGTTGGTGTGATCATTCGATCGCTTGCCCTTCCAAATGACCATTTCCCGCATACAGGTTCCATGCATTACGACGAAAATGTTGCGAAAATTCCTGCAGGTGCTTTGTCAACTAATGCTGCAAATTTACTATCCGCTTCGCTAAAAAAAGAAAACGTCACTTTTTTATTTGAAATGAATTGCAACGATTATCCAGATGCCGATTCATACAATGTGATGGGTGAATTGATTGGAAGCGAATTTCCAAATCAAATCATCACGATCGGAGGTCATTTGGATTCTTGGGATACCGGCGAAGGTGCACACGACGATGGAGCAGGAATTGTACATTGCATAGAAGCATTGCGCATTTTAAAAGAAAACAACATACAACCAAAGCATACGATTCGCGTTGTTTTGTTCATGAACGAGGAAAATGGTAATCGCGGAGGACTTGCTTATGCCGCTTGGTCAAAAAGCAACAACGAGACACAAATTGCAGCTGTTGAAAGTGACCGCGGAGGATTTAGTCCACGTGGATTTGAGTGTGACGGTTCACCAGCATATTTGACCTTAATACAATCATTCAAATCACTTTTACTTCCATACGGATTGTATCATTTTGAAAAAGGCTATGGAGGAGTTGATATTGGTCCTTTGAAAACTCATTTTAATCAGATCCCGCTTTTTGGATTTGTACCCGATTCGCAACGTTACTTTGATTTCCATCACGCGGCAAGTGATGTGTTCGAAAATGTAAACAAACGTGAATTGGAATTGGGTTGCGCGAGTATGGCTGCATTTGTGTATTTGTTGGACAAAGGGTTGAATTAATTCACTTCTTTTCACTTCAGTAATTTTGGGAATTTCCAAAAAAGGAAAAACGTACTATTACTTTTTTCCAAAATTGCAAAGAGGTAATATTACCCTTTACCCTAGTTGTATATAAAATTTGAAATTGATTTCCTCATAAAGTTTTAAACAATATCTAAAAGTTATCCAAAAATAACAGCGTATTGACTTGTGATGGTTTATTTTAGTACACGAATCGAAAAACGACGTTATGATTTTCATTGGAAGACCAAATCCAGAGATTGCCCCAGCATACGCAAAATATTATTTTGATCGCACCATAGGCCAAGATAACTTGATGGATGCGTTGATTAAAGATCAACAAAAAGTCATTGCATTTATTGGGCAAATTCCTGAAGATAAGGTTGACTTTCATTATGCCGATGACAAATGGTCGCTCAAAGGTGTATTGTTGCATGTAATCGAAACGGAAAGAGTTTTTCAATACCGCGCATTACGGCTTTCTCGCAAAGACAAAACCCCAATTGAAGGATTTGACGAAGGTTGGTTCAGCCAACACAACAATACTGACGCACGAACGCTTTCTGACTTAGCGGAAGAATTTAATTGTGTTCGAACTTCAACGATTCATTTATTCAAAAACATTACCCAAAGCATGCTTGATTTTGAAGGAGTTGCCAATAATGCACCTATCAATGCGCGCAATATTGGTTGGATAATAGTTGGTCACACCATGCATCATTGCGATATCATCAAAGAACGTTACTTGGTTGATACAGATGAACATTTTTAATCATTGAATTAACTGTAAACTGTTCATTACTTGGTTAATTATTTTTTTTTCTTCTTTAAAAACTCCACCGAATTCTACTAACTTTGCAGACTTTAACTAAAGTGCATGAAAATACTTTAGAAAAATATATATACAAGTTATGGCAGATATTTTTGAAAAGATTGAACGCAATCGTGGTCCAATTGGACAGTACTCAAAAGGAGTTCATGGGTATTTTACTTTCCCGAAATTGGAAGGTGAATTAGGTAATAAAATGATTTTCCGCGGAAAAGAATGTTTGGTGTGGTCACTAAACAACTACTTAGGATTAGCAAATCACCCTGAAGTTCGTGAGGCTGACCGTCAAGCAGCAGATCAATATGGTTTAGCATACCCAATGGGTGCACGTATGATGACTGGTCAAACAAGTGAACACGAGCTATTAGAAAATGAATTGGCTGATTTTATGGGGAAAGAGGATTGTATCCTTTTGAACTTCGGTTACCAAGGAATGGTTTCTTCAATCGATTCGTTAGTTGATAGAAATGATGTGATCGTTTACGATAGTGAAGCACACGCTTGTATCTTAGACGGAATGCGTTTGCACACAGGAAAACGTTTTGTTTTCCAACACAACGACATGGAAAGCTTTGATAAGCAAATGAAAAATGCTACACGCTTAGCAGAACAAACTGGCGGTGGTATTCTTGTTATCACAGAAGGTGTTTTTGGAATGGCTGGTGATCAAGGTAAATTGAAAGAAATCGTTGAATTCCGTAAATCTGGGAAATACGACTTCCGTTTATTCGTTGATGATGCGCACGGTTTCGGTACACTTGGTAAAACTGGTCAAGGTGCTGGTGAAGATCAAGGTGTTCAAGATGAAATTGATGTGTTATTTGGAACGTTTGCAAAATCTATGTCATCAATTGGTGGATTTATTTGTGCAAAAGAATCAATTGTTGAATATTTGCGTTACAACATGCGTTCGCAAATGTTTGCAAAAGCATTACCGATTACAATTACTATCGGAGCACGCAAACGTTTGGAGTTATTACGTACACGTCCTGAATTGAAAGATAAATTGTGGGAAATTACGACAGCACTTCAAACTGGATTTAAAAATGCAGGTTTTGATATCGGTGCGACGAATTCTCCTGTTACTCCCGTTTTCATGAAAGGAAGTTTGGCTGAAGCAACGAATTTAACGTTCGATTTACGTGAGAATTACAATATTTTCTGTTCCATAGTAATTTATCCGGTTGTACCGAAAGATGTTATTATGTTGCGTATTATTCCAACAGCAGCTCATACACTTGAAGATGTGAACTACACGGTAGAAACATTCATCAAATTGAAAGAAAAATTAGACGCTGGTGCATACCAAGCTGACGAATTAGCAGCAGTTGAAATCGATAAAAAACGATAAGCACACATACTGAATAATGAAAGCCCAATTGCAAGATTGGGCTTTTTTATTTTAACCCAATTAATATTTCTTGTACTGCGGAAGAAACATACTCTACTCCTATTGCAATAACAATAAATCCAATAATTCGTGAAACGCCGTTTATTCCTGATGCACCAAGCATTTTGACGATAAACTGTGAAGAACGCAGCACCAAATAAACAGCTATTGAAACAGCTAAAATTGCACTTGTTGCAATGATGTATGCATTCGTCGTTGCAAGTGATTGATTCATCGTTATGAGAAGTGATATTGAACCTGGTCCAGCCAACATGGGAATTGCTAAAGGTGTTAAAGAAACTTCTGATCGTGTGGCTAAATCTTGTTGAACACTCATTCTTTTCATGCCTTTGTGGCGCGTAAATGATCCACTTAACAACGAAAATCCTGATGTTGCAATAATAAGTCCACCTGCAATTTTTAAGGAATTCAATGAAATACCAAAAAATGCCAACACATACTTCCCAATAAAAAAGGAAATGACGAGTATCAAAAAAACGTTCAAGGAAGTCCAAGCTGCCGTTTTGTTGCGATTGCTAATTGTTTCCTCTTTTGTCAATCCTACAAATACAGGAACAGTTCCCAAAGGGTTAATCACTGAAATTAATGCAGCGAAAATACTGATAAAAATGTCCATTTTTTTTTGACAAATTTCAAGTTTAATTTCGTCTTAGATGTTATTTAAATATTATCGTTAAATGACTTATCTTCGTCCGATAATCTGTTTTTACATGTCAAAAAATATCATCTGTTTTGGAGAAATGCTTTGGGATGAGTTACCCAGTGGTGCTATTCCTGGTGGCGCACCTATGAATGTAGCAATTCGGTTAACATCGTTTGGAAACAAAACAAGCATCATTTCCAAAATCGGTTCCGATACAAGAGGAGCTGAATTAATACAACTTCTTTCCGAAAAACAAGTGAATACATCTTTTATCCAACATGATAATCAATTAGCAACAGGTCGCGTCACAGTTACTCTGGACCAATTTGGGACGGCAACTTACGACATCGTTCGACCTGTAGCTTGGGACAATATTTCATTTTCAGATGAAATAGCAAAGCTAGTTCCAACAGCCGATTATTTTGTTTTTGGTTCTTTAGTAACCCGTGATGAACGATCTAAAAACACGTTAGACAAATTATTGCCGCTAGCAAAAACAAAAGTATTTGATGTCAATTTACGCGCACCCTTTTTTGATGTAAATTCGGTCTTTCACTACATGAAACAAGCGGATATCATTAAATTAAACGATGACGAATTAACACTGTTAATGGCAAACAACCAACTTTCATTGGAAGAAATGACTGTTTTGCTTGCGAAGCAAACGAAAACCGATATTATTTGTGTTACTAGAGGTGCAAATGGAGCGCTTTTGTATTGTGCAAATACATTTTACGAACATCCTGGTTTTCAGGTAACTGTTGCAGATACCATTGGAGCTGGAGATAGTTTTTTGGCTACTTTTATTCATTTACTTGCGACAACATCTGATTACCAAACAATAATTACACAAGCTTGTGCTGTCGGTGCTCTTGTTGCTAGTAAAAAAGGTGCCAATCAAACAATCACTGACGAAGAAATAAAACAACTTATTAATAGCAACCAATGATTGTGATGAAACGACATTTTGTGCACTTGCTTTTACTTGTGTTTCCGCTTTTAACGCAAGCTCAATTCACACAAAATGATTCCATTCGTGGCGGTTATGGTCAAACGCGCAATTGGTGGGATGTCATTCACTACGACTTATCTGTAACTTTTGATAGCCAACAAAAATCGATTAGCGGGAAAAACTCCATTAGATTTCAGTTGTTAACTATTCCTGAAAATGCCCGCATTCAAATTGATTTACAAGCACCAATGATTGTCGACAGTGTGTTTATTGCTGGAGAAAAAATTGATCAAAACTCAATTTTCTTCACTGAAAACGCCTGTTTCATTCCATACAATCCCTTGGTGAAACACTTGAAAACTCAAGACAATATCACTGTTTTCTTTCACGGTTCTCCACGCGTTGCTGTCAATCCACCGTGGGACGGAGGAATTATGTGGAAAAAAAGTGCCCCTAATCGCGATTGGATAACCGTTGCGTGTCAAGGATTAGGTGCTAGTTGCTGGTTTCCATGCAAGGATTCACAATACGATGAACCCGATAGCGTTCGCATGAATTTTACCTATCCATCGCAGTTGTTTTGCGTCAGTAACGGTACGAAAATCGCTGAATCAACAAATCAAGAAAAAACAACTACTTCTTGGTCGGTCAAAAATCCAATCAACACGTATTGTATGATTCCATACATAGGAGATTATGTTTGTTTACGCGATACCTTTCAAGGGGAAGCAGGCGTTTTACCGCTCGAATTTTGGGTGATACGGGGCAACGAAGAAAAAGCACTTACGCAATTTCACGACGCAAAACGAACCTTACGCGCTTTGGAATATTGGTTTGGAAAATACCCATTTTATTCCGATGGATACAAATTAGTAGAAACGCCTCATTTGGGCATGGAACACCAAAGCGCAATAGCTTATGGCAACAAATTCCAAAACGGTTATTTGGGAAAAGATTTGAGCGGAACAGGAATTGGATTGAAATGGGATTTCATCATTGTACATGAAAGCGGTCACGAATGGTTTGGCAACAACATTACATCAAAAGATGTTGCTGATATGTGGATTCACGAAGGCTTCACTACTTATTCTGAAGTGTTGTTCACTGATTATTGGTACGGAACAAAAGCAGGAAATACCTACAGCGTTGGTTTGCGCAAAAACATCAACAACGACAGACCACTAATTGGTCAATATGGTGTTCAAAACGAAGGTTCTGGGGACATGTATTCCAAAGGAGCCGCGCTTATTCATACCATTCGCACATTAGTAAACAATGATACGCTTTTCCGAAACATGCTACGTGAAATGAATGCGCTATATTATCACAAAACCGTTACAAGTATGGAAATTGAACAATTTATGGGTAACTATCTACGCATAAACCTTACTTCTCTTTTTGATCAGTATTTACGCACCAATCAAGTTCCTATGCTCGTTACGCGCAACAAAAGAAAAGCAACAGAAATAAGATGGGAAAATTGTATTCCTACGTTTGATATGCCTGTAATTTATGAAAGTAAACAATTCAAATGTAGTACACAATGGCAAAAAACTGGCCGACAAATTAAACCAAGAAAATTGTCGCGACAGCTGTATTACACTTTTTAATTTTGTTAATTACTTCTCAAACTTTCACGCAAAATAAGCTTGCAAATTCTGTAACTTTGTCAAAAAAGAGAATATGTTAACGCTTGATCCAAAAGATTTACCAATACCGAAATTACACGGCTATCTTTTAGGTGCAGTAGGTCCTAGACCAATTGCTTTTGCTTCGACTATTGATGAAAACGGCGTAAATAATTTATCTCCTTTTAGTTTTTTTAATGTTTTTTCTGCCGCTCCGCCGATCTTAATTTTTTCGCCAGCACGCAATGGAAGAACAAATACCACAAAAGACACTTACAACAATGTGAAAGCTATTCCAGAAGTAGTTATTAACATTGTAAATTATGATATTCTTCACCAAATGAGCTTGAGTAGTTCACCTTATGCTCCTGGTGTTGATGAGTTTGTGAAAGCAGGACTAACGCCGCTTGCTTCCGAAACAATACGACCAATGCGCGTGCAGGAGGCTCCTGTGCAATTTGAATGCAAGGTCAATCAAGTGATTGAATTGGGTGATCAAGGTGGCGCAGGAAACTTAGTGATTTGTGAAGTAACAAAAATTCACATTCACGAAGAAATTTTAGGTGAAGATGGCATGATCGATCAGCACAAAATCAACTTGGTAGCACGAATGGGTGGAAATTGGTATTGCCACGCAAACGAAGCTTCCATGTTTGAAGTTGCGAAACCTTTGACAACTGTTGGTATTGGATTTGATCAATTACCTGAAGACATCAAAGCAAGTTCTGTGTTGACTGCTAATGATTTAGCTCAATTAGCTGGAATTGCTGCATTGCCAAATGAAACAGATGTAAACGATTATAAATTGTTGGAATTAAGCGACTTTTTCTTATCTTTAGAAGACGAGCCCGCTCAATTAGAACAAGCGTTGCACAACAAAGCAAAAGAATTACTAATAGAAAATAAACTGGAGGAGGCTTGGATGACCCTACTCGCTTTTAATGATTAATAACAAAAACCAATAGCATGTTTAAAATTTCCGGAATTTTAAAAGTAAAAAATGATACCGTTCAAGTATCAGAAAAATTTTCTAAAAGAGAATTTGTATTGACTGATAACGCGAGTATGTATCCGCAAGATATCATGTTCCAATTGACTCAAGATAAATGTAATTTGATTGATGGTTTCAATGTAAACGAAACAATTGAAGTATCTTTTAACTTAAGAGGTCGCGAATGGACAAGTCCACAAGGGGAAGTGAAATACTTCAACACTTTGGATGCATGGCGTGTTGAACGCATGGGTGCTGGACAACCAGCAAACGCAGGAATTCCAGCTGGAGGACCAAGTGCAATGAATTTAGATCCTATTGCAACTGCTCCGGCAGCATCAACTGCAATTAGCGATGACGACGATTTACCGTTCTGATAATTAGAAAATTGGTGGAAGGCTGTTCTTTTAAGAGCAGCCTTTTTTATTGCTTTAAATCGCGACCTTTCCAGGAAACACGACCAGATTTCGCCCAAAATAAGAGCACGAGCAAATAAAGCGGATACGCTATTTCAAATAAAAGCAACCCAAAAAATAGGCGCATGCGCAATGGTTCGTTGCCATTCTTTACTAGCAAACTATCTAATACCAGTTTCGTTATAAAGAGAACGCTAACGATTTCAAATTGACCAGTCGCAAACAATACAATTTGGATGCTGAAAAAAGAAAAATGAAGCACAAGTGCCAATAATGCAAGTACGTTACTTAAACCATCAGCAACATCTCCCGATTTTTTCATCCAACGTGCACGTTGATCCATCACGCTTGAAAAAGTTGTTGGAACCGAAGTTGATACAGCAAGTGATTTTTCGGAAACAACACGAATGCTTTTTTTATTAAGGCGAAAAGCGCGTAAGGCATAAATATCATCGCCGCTCAACACATGATGGTGGGTGGAAAAATCATCCGTTGCTAAAAACGTTTCCCTGCGAAAAAGAAGATTTGCTCCACTGCAATTAATCGGTCTACTCCACCAAGAGACACCTAAATTAAGTAGTTGCGTAATCGCGTATTCAATGGAAAAAAGCATTTGCCAAAAACGATTAGCCCGCATGATAACGGGTAAAACAATCATATCATTGGCTGGTAAAGCACACATCTGTTGGATGTAATCAGGATGAAAAGTCACATCCGCATCAAGGGTCAAACAATACGCTGTTGAACTATTGTTAATTGCTTTTCTTATCGCGCGTTTCTTTCCAAATTCAGGAGATGAAAGTTGCATTACTTGATACCGAATTGTTGGGTCAGAAAACGAAATGAGTTCACTAGATTGATCAGTGCTGTGGTCATTGACAAATATCCACGTATGCGGTTGAACTGTTTGTTGCTCTATACAAGTTAGCAATTGATTCAAGTTATGTGCTTCGTTTCGAAATGGAATAATGACGGTAATGGAGTCTGCAGTAATTGTTCCGCTTGGCATTAGTTGCTTCGCTTGTTTGCGGTGGTAATAAATACCAATGACCAACCATAAAATAGATAACGTGTACATTACCAGCCAACTACTCACCATTTTTTTACTGCTTTTTTTTGAAAGGTATTAATAAAAGTCCACTTATTACAACAGGAAAGATTTGATTAAACAACCAGATTAACCAACAGGCAATAACAATTGTTGGCTTTGGAATGGCTGTTCCTGAAAAAACAAGCAGTGCTGCTGCTTCACGTAGAAATAATTTACCTGACCAAAGTGAAGGTATCGACGAAGTAATGAAAAAAACGAGCCAAATACGAAGCAATGTATCCCAAAATTGAACTTGTTCGAAAGCAGAAAATAAGAGCAAAAATTGCAGCGAGAAAACGAAGAAACGCAAGGTGCTGAAAAGTAACAACGGATTTTTTATCGCTTTCAAGCGACTATTGATGCGGTAAAAATGTTGAACATAACGTTTCTTCAACCAACGATTAGGAACAAATTGCTCGGTAAACAAATAAATCAAAACAATTCCTCCGAGTAAAAACAAAGCAAAAACAGCAACTATTGGCGAATAAAAATCCAATAAAATAGTTGCTAGTATGCCAAAAAACAACGTGGGAATAAACTGACTCACATTCGCCAAAAATGTAGCAGCGATGATTAACAAACCTTGTCTTTTTGAGAAATAAAACAATTTGCCAATGAAACTACCCCAGCCATTCGGCGTCATAAATCCTGTAGAAATTCCAGCAAAAAAAGCCTTCCAAGTAACGTTATTTTCTGAAGTCATTAGGCGAACAGTAGCTTTCCATTTCAAAAACTCAAATCCTTGGTTAACGAAAATCAATAAAAAAGAAAGCACTATGGGAAGAGCATTAAAATCGGAGAAAAGCAACTTGGTCTTCCAATCTTCATTTTTCAATGTGTCAAACAAATAAATTGCAAACACAAAAAAGAATATCCATTGAAGAATACGCCAATATATTTGCTGTTTTTTTGTAGTTTTATATCTCTCTTTCATTGAATGCTCGAAGATAAAATTATTTTAGGTATTGACCCAGGTACAACAGTACTTGGATACGGTTTAATCCATATTTCTGGAAAAAAAATCAATTTATTGAACTTTGGGATCATTCAATTGAACAAATTAGCCAATCAACCAGATAAATTAAAACGCATCGTTGAACGCATTGATCAATTAATCATGGAATACAAACCCGATGAAATGGCTATTGAAGCACCATTTTTCGGGAAAAATGTACAATCCATGTTGAAATTAGGGCGGGCTCAAGGTGTTGTCATTGGCGCAGCACTTCGCATGAATATACCTTACGAAGAATACACGCCTAAACGCATCAAACAAGCGATTACAGGAAGTGGAAATGCTTCGAAAGAACAAGTAGCTGCGATGCTACAAAACTTGTTGAATTTTCCAGAAATGCCTAAATACTTGGATGCAACAGATGGTCTTGCAGCAGCAGTTTGCCATCATTTTTCAAAGGGAATTGGTGAAAACAACAAAGCCAAAGGCTCGAGTTGGGAAGCGTTTCTGTCTAAAAATCCGGAAAGAAAAATTCGTTAATGCGCTGTCAGTTGACTTGCGTTTTTATTCAGTGAATCAATAACTTGACTGTTGATTGCCTGTAATTCACTTTCATGCGTCACATAATATTCATAGGATTCTTCGAAGCGTTTGGCACTGATGCCGTGTTGTTTTAAAAACGCTTTTCCTGAGTTAGACATGACTTTGTAGTACACATTCAAATTTTGATAACGTTGTTGAACGGCAGCTTCCATGACTGTTAATTCGCGCAACAAAAACACCATAGAATCTGACTCAATTAAATCAACTGGTTGAGGCGGTAATGTTAAATCGCCTTGGCAAGATTGAGCCAACAAAAGGATTGCTATGAAAACGTATTTTTTCATCGATCAAACGTCAATCTCATACCAACATTCGGTATACGCAAATCTTTACCTGCTTCGTAAACCAAGGTTCCGTTGACAAATGTTGCTGCGATGCTGTTATTAAAAACATGACCTTCAAAAGGCGACCAACCACATTTATAGCGCAACGATTCCTTTGTTACTGCTGTTTTCTCGTTCGGATTTACCAATACCAAATCGGCAAAATATCCTTCACGGACATATCCGCGTTTTTCAATTTGAAAACAATCGGCAACGGCATGCGCCATTTTTTGAGCAATTTTTGTTTTGGTAATTTTTCCATTATCAGCTGCTTCCAACAAACTCAATAAAGCATGTTGTACCAAAGGTCCACCAGAAGGAGCTTGCGTATATTGTTGATTTTTTTCTTCCAAGGTATGCGGTGCGTGGTCAGTTGCTACAACATCAATGCGGTCATCTAAGAACGCTTTCCAAATTTCATCACGGTCAGCTGCTGACTTTACAGCAGGATTCCATTTGATGAAATTACCTTTATCCGCATAATCAGCATCTGTAAACCACAAATGGTGAACACAAGCTTCGGATGTAATTCGTTTTTCTTTTAAAGGAAAGGTGTTATCAAAAAGATGCGTCTCGATTCCCGTTGAAATATGTAAAATATGTAAGCGTGTGTTGTACTTCTTTGCTAAAGCAACTGCTTTGGAAGATGACAAGTAACAAGCTTCTGCATTGCGAATGAGTGCGTGAGCGGTAACTGGAATATCATCTCCAAATTGCGCTTTATAGTCCGCTAAATTTTGTCGAATTGTCGCTTCGTCTTCACAATGCGTAGCAATTAACATTGGAACTTGCGAAAATAATTTCTCTAATGTTTCCGTATGGTCGACTAACATATTTCCAGTTGACGACCCCATAAATATTTTTACCCCACAAACCGTTTTCGGATCTGTTTTCATTACTTCCTCAAAATTGTCATTGGAAGCGCCCATGAAAAAAGAATAGTTTGCGTAACTAGCATTCTTTGCCAATTCGTATTTTTCTTCTAATAATTCTTGTGTCAAGGTATTGGGAACAGTATTCGGCATTTCCATGAACGAAGTGATTCCACCAGCAATTGCGGCCCATGATTCAGAAGCGATATCTGCTTTGTGTGTCAATCCTGGCTCACGAAAATGAACTTGGTCATCAATGAATCCTGGGAATAAATACAAGCCTGTACAATCTTTCACCGTCACATCAGCAGCAACTGATTGATTTGGAGCAATGTTAGCAATTAATTGATTTTCAATAAGAACGTCAGTAGTTACTTCTTTTCCCTCGTTAATCAATAACACATTTTTCAATAAAATAGCGTGACTCATATTTTCAATTTTCTCATTTTCCATACACCGAAAAATGCTTCTTTAAAAATTCCTGATGACATTTTAGATTCACCAAATTGCCTATCAACAAAGGTGATTGGCACTTCTACAACTTTAAAACCTTTGCGTTTCGCAGCGTATTTCATTTCAATTTGAAACGCGTATCCTTTGAAATAAATCGTGTCTAAGTTTATTGCTTCCAACACTTTGCGTGAGTAACACATGAATCCTGCGGTTGTATCAGCAATCCCAATAAATAATATCATGCGGACATAAACGGAAGCAAAATAGGACATTAAAATTCGACCTAATGGCCAATTTTTCACCTTTCCTCCTCTGCAATAACGCGAGCCAATACTAACGCATGCTCCTTTGTCTGTGCATGCTTGCAACAAACGAATCAAATCGGCTGGATTGTGTGAAAAATCGCAATCCATTTCGAAAATATAAGCGTAATCGCGCGCCAACGACCATTTAAATCCATGGATGTATGCTGTTCCAAGCCCCATTTTTCCAGCACGCTCTTCTAAGAAAACGCGGTTAGGGTATTGAATTTGTATTTCTTTGATGATGGATGCTGTTCCATCAGGTGATCCATCATCCACAAAAAGAATGTCAACATTTGTGTCTAAATTCATAACGGTATCTGCCATTCGAACGACGTTTTCACGTTCGTTATACGTTGGAATAATAACAACAGATTTTACCACAGTTTATTTGAATTTTACAGCATAAAAATAATGAATAATCGGCTTTTTGCAACTTGATTTACAAAGATTTGCTCATTTTTAGTGTTTTTTAAAAGTCTTCGTCGCACTTTCTAGCTAAATCCTTACATTTGTTTGTCATGAAAGCGCTAATTTCAATTTTTTTTGCCCCTTTTTTTTACCTGAGTTTATGCGCTCAAAAAAGCAACAACATTACTCAACTTGATCACTGGTTCCAAGATTCATTAATTACCAATTCAACCAACGTTCGATACAATGATTGCTATGGTTTCGTATGGAAAGATCAAGAATACGCTGTTGCAGGTTCTACCGAAGGAACACATGTTTTTTTAATCGATACAAGTAATCAGTTCATTCCAGTTGGATTTATCAAAGGGCGTTATTCCAATGCACAAGTTAGTCACCGTGATTATGCGGTGTTCAAACATTACTTGTATGCTGTGTGTGATGAAGGATTAAGTAGTTTGCAAATCATTGATTTCCAAGACTTGCCAAATAGCATTACATTGATAAAAGAAGACAGCATTCAATTTGGACGTGTTCACAATATTTTCATCGACACAGTGCAAGAAACATTGTATTCGTGTATTCATCGCTCCGTGACCAATACCCAAACGATTGAATCGGCGATGAAACTATTTTCACTCAATGATCCGTTGAATTTATCGGAATTGTGGGCTGGTCCAAGTGACATTCAAGAAGTGCACGATTGTTATGTCCGCAATGGAAAAGCCATCTTAAATTGTGGCTACGAAGGCATGCGCGTGTACGATTTTTCTAATCCCCAAACGCCGGTTTTTCTCGATTCAAAAACAATTTATCAAGACCAAGGATACAACCATCAAGGTTGGCTCACACCAAGTGGTAACACGTATTACTTTGCGGATGAGACAAATGGTAAACGCATCAAAAAATGTACGTTTGACGGTAGTGAAATTACCATCAAACAATTATTTGGCGTGAATTTTCAAAATGGTTCTGTTCCACACAATATCATGGCGACAGATAGTTTTGTTTATGTTGCTTATTACAACGAAGGGCTGCGGATTTTTGATGCGCGCTACCCAATTCCTACTGAAATCGCTTATTTTGATTCGTATTCGGAAGAATCGTTTTTCAAACAAAATGGTAATTGGGGACTGTACACCCTGCTTCCATCTCAGCGAATGCTTATATCCGATCGCCAGAACGGTTTGTTTCTCTTAGGTTTTGACGCTGCACTGTTCAGTGAGAAATTAATTGGGGATGCTGGTTTCATTTATCCAAATCCCGCAAAAAAAGGAGAAACAATCGTACTACGTTTACCGCTTGGTGCAAATAACAGCACTTTGTCATTGTACAACTTATTAGGCGAAATGCTCATGACTTATTCCTTTGACGCAAGCGATTACACAGCATTTGTGCCAAATTGTGCTGCAGGAAGCTATGTGGTAACAATTGATTACACCGATAAAAAGCAACAAGTACAGCATTTCACAAGCAAACTTATCATCGAATAAAACAGCTTTTACAAGTAAAAGCAAGCACTTAAGTAAAAGATTTACACACTTCACTCATCGTAGTTAAAAACACGTAAATCAAGCATTAAAAACGTTATATTTGTTCAAATACCAAGGACATGAAACATACATTTTTCGCGCTGTCACTTCTTGCAACAGCTTTGTTTTTAACAAATTGCACCAACAACGTTCCCATTAAAAAAGATTATGCAAAAGAAGTTGATGAAGGGACTTTTTCTGGTAATACCTATTCAAACAAATTACTAGGTTGGGAAATTACTTTTCCTGATACGTGGATAGTTACCGAGAAAAAGAGCTTGGAAAATGCTGATGAACGAAGTAAAGCAATGGTTGGTGATACAACTACTTCAACAAAAACGATCAAACGCTTACTTGCTTTTCAGAAAAACTTCGACAACAATTTTCAATCAACGCGCGAAGATTTCAAAGGTCGTGACCAAGCTAGTTACCAGGCGATCAAACATGCGGTGAGAAAACAAGTTTATTTTGGGTATTTGGATCAGCGTTTCAATGTAGACACAACAAGTTCTATTGATAATATTGATGGTGTTGCTTTTGATTGTTTTGAAATCATGTTGTACGACCAAACTGGTAAGAAGTTTGCGACGCAATTGCTTTATTCTACTATTCTAAAAGATAGTTACTTCAATGTGATTATCAATTATTCGAATGAAAAAGACAAAGCTACGCTGTTGAACGCATTTAAGAAATCGACTTTTAAGCCGTAATCAAATTTCTTTCATGAGTTGATTCATAGCGTCTTGAATCAAATCAAATTCGTAACCTTTGGAAGTTAAATAACGCTGTAATTTGACGCGTTTTTTCCAATAATCTTTTTCGTTAGACAAATCGTTGAACTTTTTGAGCGCTTCCTTATTGATAATTGCTTCGTATTCCTCAAGATCAATTGTTTTGAGTGCCGTTGTAATTATTGGAGCAGGAATAAATTTGGCTTTTAATCCTTGTTTGATTTTGATACGTCCCCAATGTTTGATGCGCATTTTTCCTGAAACATAAGCTTCTGCGAAACGCGATTCATTCAAAAAGTTAGACGAAATAAGGTCGGCGATGAGTTGGTTGTTTTGTTCAGAAGTCAATCCCCAATTACGTAATTTTTCTGCAACTTCGGCATGACATCTTTCTTGATAAGCGCAATATGCTTCAATCTTCGTCTTAGCAGTTAAAAACGAAAAATTGCCCTCTTTCATTAGAGAGCAATTTCGTTGTTATTTCCGTCTACGAAGCTGTATTGTAATAAGTGACTAGAAGTTACCCCTCTTACGTCAACCCATTTTTTGTATTTAAAGAACCAACGCCATTGCTTAGAAATTAAGCCTTTTTTGAAGAAAGCTTCCAAGTATGGGTGAACTAAAAGCGTGATTTTCTTTTCTTTTTTATCAGCTAATAAGAAATGAAGGTTTGATTCAATTTCTTCAGCGAACAAAATAGACGCTTGTACTTCGCCAGTTCCATTACATGTAGGACATTGTTCAGATGTATTGATATCTGTTTCAGGTCGCACACGTTGGCGTGTAATTTCAATTACTCCGAATTTTGAAGGAGGCAAAATATTGTGTTTTGCGCGATCAGATTTCATGTAATCTTTCATCGTTTCAAACAATATCTTATTGTTCTCCTTGTCGTGCATATCAATAAAATCGACACAAACGATACCACCCATATCGCGTAATTGCAACACACGAGCAATTTCTTCTGCAGCTTCAATATTGGTTGCTAAGGCATTTGATTCTTGCCCTTCTGCACCTTTTCTATTTCCGCTGTTCACGTCGATAACGTGCATTGCTTCTGTGTGTTCAATTATCAAGTAACCGCCTGAAGCAAGAGGTACTTTTTTACCAAACATGGTTTTGATTTGTTTGTTGATCCCAAAACGTTCGAAGATATCTAATTTACCATCGTACAATTTGAGGATTTTCTCTCTACCAGGAGCAATTCCACTGATGTATTCTTTCAATTCAGCCATCAATTTTTCATCGCAAAGATGAATATTTGTGAAGTCTGCATTTAATAAATCACGAAGAATCGAAGAAGTTTTGTCGATCTCACCTAACACACGTCTTGGAGGCGTTGCTTGTTTTAGGTTTGCATGCATCAACTTCCACTTTTCCAGCAAATCTTTCAAATCTGCATCAATTGCTTCCACTTTTTTGTTTTCAGCAACGGTACGGATAATTACACCAAAATTTTTGGGTTTAATAGCATCCATGATTTCGCGCAAGCGATCTCTTTCAGCTGGATTTTTTATTTTCTGAGAGATGGATATTTTGTCAGAAAAAGGAACAAGTACCAAGTACCTTCCTGCAAGTGTCAATTCAGCACACAAGCGTGGTCCTTTACTGGAAATAGGTTCTTTTGCAACTTGCACTAAAATAGGTGCAGAACTGGAAACGATTTCTGAAATTTTACCATCTTTTGGAATGTCTTTTTCCGATTTGAAATACATCAAATCAGCGACATTTTGCTTTCCGTGAAGCGTATCTCTGGTGAATTTATCGAGCGAGTGAAATTGTGGACCTAGATCAAGATAGTGTAAAAATGCATCTTTTTCAAAGCCAACATCAACAAATGCGGCATTTAAACTAGGAACTACTTTGCGGACTTTTCCGAGATAAATATCCCCCACTGAAAAGTCTGTATTCCCTTGTTCTTCATGTAATTCAACCAATTTTCCATCACGTAATAAAGCAATTTGGACACCGTTATCACGGGTGTCTAAAACTAATTCTAAACTCACGATGTTCAATTAGAAAGTGACTAAAACAGAAAAACTTAGTAAGCGTTAACTCACTAAGCTTTTCAAAACTATTATCTTAGAAGATTATTTTTTCTTCTTGTGACGGTTTTTTCTTAGTCTCTTTTTACGCTTGTGCGTCGCCATCTTATGTCCTTTTCTTTTCTTACCACTTGGCATAACGAATGTTTTTAACGATTAATACTCAATTTTATATATAATTCTTTCTTGTAGAATGCTTCTTTTTCCTTAAATAGGAGTGCAAAGATATTAAAATTCAACTATTTTGCAACTTTTCAAGTGCAAAATGAGACAAATTATTTAACGATTTGCTTGTTTTTTACCTCGTCAACAAACGTTTTTGCCGGTTTGAACGCTGGAATGTTGTGAGCTGGAATAATAATCGTTGTGTTTTTTGAAATATTACGACCTGTTTTTTCTGCTCTCTCCTTTACAATAAAACTACCAAAACCTCTCAAATAAACATTTTGTCCTTTTGTTAATGAAGTTTTAATTGATGTCATAAAAGCTTCAACTGCTTTTTGTGCTTCATTTCTCTCTAACCCTGTTCCTTCTGCAATTTCAGCTACGATATCTGCCTTTGTCATTTTTAAAAATATTAGATTTTCAACATTTTGATTTTCAGGTGCAAAGGTAGTTAGCGAAAAGCGTTTATTTTTGTTTTCTTATAATTTTTTATAAAATTTTACGTAAATGGCTGATTTTGTTCGATTAACGATTGCTTGGTACACTGAAAATTCACGCGATTTGCCTTGGAGAAGCACGAAAAACCCCTACTTCATCTGGTTGTCGGAGGTCATTTTGCAACAAACTCGGGTCGATCAAGGTAGAAAATATTACGAAAATTTTACAAAAACATATCCTTCAGTTAACGATTTAGCAAATGCCGCTGAGGAAAATGTGCTGAAACTTTGGCAAGGTTTGGGGTATTATTCGCGGGCAAGAAACCTCCACAAAACTGCTCAAATTATCGCGAACGATTACAAGGGTCAATTTCCAAACGATTACAAACAAATTCTCCAACTAAAAGGAATTGGTCCGTACACAGCTGCTGCAATTGCTTCTTTTGCCTTCGATTTACCGCATGCGGTTGTTGATGGTAACGTTTACCGAATCTTAAGCCGCTATTTTGGAATCGATTTAGCTATCGACTCAACTGCTGGGAAAAAAGCGTTTCAAGCATTGGCCGATTCGTTAATCCCAGCAGACAATGCCGCTATTTACAACCAAGCTATCATGGAGTTTGGCGCGTTGCAATGCACGCAAAACAATCCAAATTGTAGCAACTGCCCACTTTTTGAAAGCTGCGATTCCGGTCGGTCACAATTGTACTTGCAGCGCCCTGTAAAAGAAAAGAAAACGAAAGTTACCAAACGGTATTTTCACTATTTCCATTTTGAATCTCCAACTGGAACAGCCATCAAAAAACGCAGCAACGAAGGAATTTGGGAGAATCTCTATGAATTTCCGCTCATTGAAACGCTTGAAAAATCGTTGGACAACAAGTTGCTTACCAATAAAAACATTCAACCGGTTCTACTCTTTGAAACAAAGCATATATTGTCACATCAACACATTTACGCTCATTTTTACCGTGTCAAACAAATGCCAGCATCGTTGGAATACGAAGTGGTCGATCAACTGAAAATGCACGATTTACCCATGCACCGTTTGATGGAAAAATATTTTGAACACATTAGTTCTGGAAAATAGAAAGGTAAAAATTCAAATTTGTATATTTGTTGAAATACGAGAAACATGGCCGGAAGTGTAAACAAAGTGATTTTGATCGGGAATTTAGGAAAAGACCCCGAAGTAAGACGTTTAGAAAATGGTGGAATCGTTGCGAATTTCCCCTTAGCAACCTCTGAAACTTATACTGACAGAACAACTGGTGAAAAAAGAGATACCACTGATTGGCATACTATTGTATTGTGGAGAGGTTTGGCAGAAGTTGCCGAAAAATACGTGCGCAAAGGGCAAAAAGTGTACGTTGAAGGAAAATTAAAAACACGTTCTTGGACGGATAAAGAAGGTATTTCTCGTTACACAACTGAAATTGTAGCCGATGAGTTAACCATTTTATCGCCAAGAAATGACAATGCAACGGCTGCAACTACACCAACACAAGCGCCATACCCTACGCAAGCTCCCACACAACCTACTCCAATGGATCTCGGAGACGACGAAGGAGACGGTTTACCATTTTAAACATTGACAATGCTAAAATACTTCAGTGCCATTTTACTTTTTGGGTTGATGAGTTGTTCGGATAACGAATTATTGATTCCAAAACCCGCAACTTTTCTGCGAACAGAATTACCTGCTCACACCTACACGAAATTGACCGAAAAAGTGCCTTATTCGTTTGAATTATCGAACGTTTATTTTGCAAAACCGGTGCTTTTTAGAAATGAAAGAACCAATCATTTAGAAATCAATCTCGGAAAATTGAATGGCGTATTGTATTTGAATTATTATCCTATTCCCAATCGCGATTCGTTGGTGCGGTACATCAATTTGAGTAACGATAAAGTGGACGAACATCAAATCAAAGCAACTGGAATAAAGGACATGCAATTACTGTTTCCAGAAAAAAGAGTGTTTGGTACATTCTTTGAATTCAAAGGAAACGTAGCTACGAATTTTCAGTTTTACTTGACTGATTCATCGAAACACTTTGTGCGTGGCGAACTTTTAATGAATTGCCGACCTAATTATGATTCATTAAAACCCTCTCTTAATTACATCAAACAAGATTTAGAACAGCTTTTCAAAACTTTTGAATGGCAATAGTTAAATTTTTAACCAATTCAAGAAGAATGTTTAAATTTATAGTCGTTAAACAGCTATAAATGAAAAATCTACTTCTTGCTTGTGCACTTTTATTCAGTGCTTACTCATTCGCTCAAGACTATTCCAGAGCAAAAATCCATACCGATTCAGAAGGATTACAAACCTTAGCAGAGCTTGGGATTGCAATTGATCACGGTGCTGTAAAACGTGGAACGTTTTTTATTTCCGACTTTTCAGCAGCTGAAATTGCAACGATTAGAAACGCTGGTTTTACGGTCGACATTCTTATTGAAGATGTTCAAGCGTATTACGTGAATCAAAATAAAAACACCAGCGAAAATTTAAAAAACGTAGGTTGTTCCAATAATGGTGGAAGTTCGTTCACACCAAGTGTTCCAACTAATTTCAATTTAGGTTCGATGGGCGGTTTTTACACCTACCAAGAGTTTTTAGATGAAATCGATGCGATGCACACGCTTTATCCTAATTTAATTTCCGCTAAAGCGCCAATCTCAACTTTTACAACAATCGAAGGTCGTCCGATTTATTATTTAAAAATTTCAGACAATCCGACTGTGGACGAGGCTGAACCAGAGGTTTTATACACTGCTGTGCATCATGCGCGTGAACCGAATTCATTATCCGAAGTGATTTTTTACATGTGGTATTTGTTGGAAAACTATGCAACGAGCACAGAAATTCAATTTTTAGTGAATGAATCGGAGCAATTTTTTGTACCAATGATCAATCCTGATGGATACATTTACAACGAACAAACAAATCCAAATGGAGGCGGTATGTGGCGTAAAAACAGACGTTTGAACAGCGGTGGTTCGTATGGTGTTGACTTGAATAGAAATTATTCATACGGATGGGGAACTACCGGAACAAGTCCCGTTCAATCAAACGATACCTATCCTGGAACAGGCGCTTTTTCAGAGCCAGAAGTTCAAGCTATCAAATGGTTGTGTGAGCAACGTGATTTTAAATTTGCCTTCAATGCACATACGTATGCAAATGATATTTTACACCCAATAGGAACTACGACAGCTGAATTTGCTGTTGACCACAACTATTTCCAAGCATTTACTGGTTACATGGTGCAATACAATGGTTATGCACATATTAAAAGTTCTGATTTGTATCCTGCTTCTGGTGATTCAGATGACTACATGTACAAAGTTGACACCGTTGTAAAGCCTAAAATCTTTGCAATGACGCCAGAAGTGAGTAACACAGCCGGAGGATTTTGGCCAGCTGCTTCTGAAATCACAGGAATCTGTCAAGACATGGTTTTTCCAAACTTGATGTTGACGCACTTAGCACACAAGTATTATGATGTTTCGGATACCGATCCGTCAAGCATTACTGCGACAACTGGTAACTTTAACCACAGTGCTTATCGTTTAGGGACTGAAAATGGACCCGTTACTGTTTCGATTACGCCATTGATTGGTATTGCAAGTGTTGGGACGGGTGTTTCGCATGATTTAACGTTGATGCAAACAGCAACGGGTGCAATTAGTTATACTTTGGATGCGAACATTCAATTTGGCAGCACGATTAAATACATTTTAAACACGGACTATGGTTTGTGGGTGAAAAAAGACACGATCACAAAAACCTTTGGTGCGCTGACATCGCAAGTGTTAGATCCTGCTTCAACAACAACAAATTGGACAGGAACTTGGGGAACAACAACAAGTACCTTTGTATCACCGAGTTCATCTTTTGCCGACTCACCAACTGGCCAATACAACAACAATACAAACAAAACTTTCAAGTACAATCAATCCATCGACTTAACGAATGTGACCGATGCGGGAGTGAAATTTTACGCAAAATGGGACATTGAAAACGGGTACGACTATTGTCAATTCCAAGTTTCAACGGATAACGGCGTGACATGGCAAGGTCAATGTGGTTTGTACACGAATTTGGGCGATCCAAATGCAGGTGGTGTGCAACCAAACGGTCCCGTATACGACGGAACACAGAGTTCGTGGGTATTGGAAGAAATTAATTTGAGTGACTACATTGGTTCAACGATTCAAGTGCGTTTTCTCTTAGCTTCTGACGGAGGTGTCAAAGCAGATGGATTCTACTTTGATGATTTCGAAATCTTGTACAACATTGATTATTCGTCGGTTTCAGAAAACAACACCAACGCCATTCATTTGTTGCCCAACCCTACCGAAAACAAAGCTTTTATTAGTTTCGACAAGGCAATTGCCAACGGAAAAATTGCTGTTTATTCCGTAAACGGACAACTGATCGAAACAATAACCATTTCAGCATGGACAAACAAAATTGAATTAGATTGCGCGCAATGGAGCGAAGGAATCTACCAACTCACGTACATTTCCGAAAACGGTTATACGAAACCAGAAAAATTAATAGTGATTCACTAAACAAAAAAAGAGGTAGCGTTTGTTACCTCTTTTTTTTGTAAATAAGTTGGAGGAAAGGTTGGTGATGTTAACTTTTACTATATGGGTTCTTTAAATATTACATGAATTAAAAGAATTTTATGAGGATTTTTTGGTTAATTAAAAGTTTAAAAGAGTGTGAGATTGTCAAAGAAATAGATTGTTTATAACAATGTTGACAAGTGACCACATTAATCCCAAATGAAATATGATAGTTTTTATTAATTTTGATAAATAAATTAGTTCACAATGACTGAGATCAAAAGCAAAAAAATAAATGCAATAATAAATGAAATTATTGATCAATATTGTTTTGCAGGAGACTTACACAGACCATGGATTATTGGTTTTAGTGGCGGGAAAGATTCAACAGTTTTACTTACATTAGTATGGATCGCTTTACAAAGAGTACGTATTGATTTTGATACTCCTTTTCAATTAAAAAGACCTATTTATATAGTTTGTAATGATACAATGGTTGAAAATCCAATTATAACATCTTATGTAGATAAAGTTTTAATTGATATAGAAAAAGCTGCACGTGAACAAGACTTACCAATTTTTGTAAAAAAGACAACTCCCAAATTGGACGAATCATTTTGGATCAATGTAATTGGTAAAGGATATCCCGTTCCGAACAGTACGTTTAGATGGTGTACCGATCGATTGAAAATTAGACCAACTTCAAAATTTTTACACGAACAAATCGATGAAAAAGGCGAAGCTATTGTTCTACTTGGTACTCGCTATGACGAAAGTCAAAGAAGAGAACAATCGATGAAAAAGCATGAACGTTCTGGGGGAAGACTATCAAAACATGTTCTAGACGCGAATACCTGGGTTTTCGCACCAATTAAAGAATTAATGTTGGAGGAAGTTTGGTATATAATTAATACCATTTCATCACCTTGGAATTTTGACAATAATATTCTTTTTCAAATATATGCAGACGCAAGTGCAGATGATTATGAGTGTCCGACGGTTGTAACTAACAAAGAGCATAAATCCTGTGGACAAAGCCGTTTCGGATGTTGGACTTGTACTGTTGTGAAAGAAGATAAATCAATGTCAGCTTTGGTAAATAAAGGTCAAACTTGGATGAAGCCGTTAATTGATTTCAGAAATGCAATGGTTGACGACAGAAATAAACCTGAATATCGAATGCCAACCAGACGCAACGGTCTAGAGGCAATTGACGAAGAAGGGAACAACCGAGGTACTTATACTCAAGAGTACCGAGCAAAATTAGTTCGGGAATTGCTTGAGATTCAAAAGACAATTCAAAAGACAAATCCTGACGTCAAATTAATCACAGACCAGGAACTTGTTGCTATTCAAGTGACATGGACACGAGATGGTATTTTTGATCATCATGTAGGAAAGATATATAAAGATGTTTATCAGCGTGATTTGTCAACGAGTTCGATGAATAATTTAGGACAGACTGAACGAAGAATATTGAAAGATGTTTGTGAGGATAATCCGGCTTATTATCATTTGATTGACCAATTGTTGGAGTTACAACAATCTCGTTCGCTACTTATTTCGAAGTATGGAATGCATAATGATGTAGAAAAACAAATTGAACGTTTTGTAAATGAGAATTGAAAAAATCATACTCAGTAATTTTCGAATCTACGCAGGTAGAAATGAAATAAAATTTCAATCTCAGGAGGATAAGAACATTACTCTTATTGCTGGGAAAAACGGATTCGGTAAAACATCATTTCTTACTTCACTGGTATGGGGTATGTATGGTAGTGCGATGGATCAAGTTGAAGAAAAATATCAGCGTGACATCAAAAATGCGGGAAGTTATAATGCTTTTTTAAAGAAATTAATCAACAACAATGTAATGCAGGATTTTATTGACAAGAAGTCTAAAGAATCCTCATTCTTTGTGCAAATTGAATTGGTCGATGTAATGATCCCATCGATTCCTTGTAAAAAGGTTGTTATTAAACGATCTTTTGATGCTTCATTAAATAAGGAAGATTTAAGTATTTTAATAGATGGCCAAGAAAATGAATTGACCAAAGATGTTGGATATGACGTTTTCATTAATGATTTTATTTTACCAAGGGAAATTGCAAAGTTTTTCTTTTTTGATGCTGAGAAAATTGTTTCATTGGCGGAAGCAAAATCCAAAAGTGAACTGAAGTCATTGAGTAAAGCATATTCCGAAGTTCTAGGAATAAAAAAATATGAAGATTTAAAAGCAAATTTGACAACACTTTTAAATAAGTTGAAGCGCAATGGTGTTTCTAAAACGGATTTAAAAAGACTAGAAGAGCTTGAGACCATCGCTAAAAGTAATACGGAATTAATTCAGCATTCAGAGCAACAATTATCCGAATTGATCGAGACAAAGGATGTGCTTAAAGCAAAAATAGAATTTCTTCAAGAGCGATTAATTCGAGAAGGAAACGATATGACTCTTGATGAATTGAAAGTATTGAAAGATAGAAGAGAGGAGATAAAAAATGCCTTGGATCATCAGCGTTTGGAGTTAAAATCATTAATGGAGTTTGTTCCTTTAGCAATTGCTTCAAATCGATTTAAAGAATTGGTCGATCAAGTAAAAAATGAACTTGAGATCAAACAGAATAAGATTGGTAAACATTTGCTTGAAGCAGAATACAATGATTTTCAAACAATGTTTAATGAAGAATTAAAAAATGTTATTGACGAGACAAATTTGTTGAATGATATTAGTGGGTATTTTTCAAAAGTGAGAGATATTCGATTAAATCTTTTAACCAATTCTGATAAAAATGACATTTTATTAGACTTTGATGAAGAAACGTCTAGAAAGATAATTGCAACTTTTGAGTACATAGATAAGTCATTTAGACCCCATTATGCCCAAGTGGTTAAAACTGAGAAGGATTTAAAGCAAGAAGCAAGTCGATTGTTGAAAAGAATTAAAGAAGGCGAAGCTAGAAAAGATAATCCGTTATCAGTAAAATTGTTAGAAGAGAAACAGGATTTAGAAATTCAATTAAGTTCGATTGATACTAAACAGTTCAAACTAACCGAGGAGTTGGGGGGGTATCGCCAAAAAGAGGCAAGTACAAACAAGGTACTATCGGAACTGTTAAAAAAAACCAACCTTCAAGTTTCAGATCAAAAGAAACATGAAGTAACAGTTGATTTATTAGAAAAGATAAATCAATTGATCAATAGAATCAAAGAAGAGAAGAAGTATTCTCTACAGAAATCTATACAGTTAGGACTTAATAAATTAATGCACAAAAAGGATAAGGTCAAAGATGTAAGTGTACGGATTGAAGAAGATGTTATGGATATCGATTTAATAGATCGATTTGGAAATGTTATTGACAAGGAAGAACTATCAAAAGGAGAACAACAATTGTACGCGACAGCGCTACTTAAAGCCTTGGTTGATGAATCTGGAATACATTTCCCTGTTTTTATTGATAGCCCACTTCAGAAATTTGATTTAGTGCACTCAAGTAATGTTATACAACAATTCTACCCATCAATTTCCGATCAAGTGGTTCTATTCCCTCTTTTAGAAAAAGAATTATCCAAGGATGAATTTGAATTGCTCAAGCCTCATTTAAGCAGTGTTCATTTGATTGATAACGATTCGTATGGTTCATCGTTTGAAAGTTGTGGCATCAATGATTTATTTACCAAATTCCATAACCAACATGTTCTCACACATTAGAACGTCTAAAGAAAACAAGGAGATTGTAACGAAATTGACGAGTAAGTTCAATTTAGGGTCTGAAAATGTGATAGCACGTATTGCACTGGCCTATTCTTTAGAGCATGATGATAAACTTGATTTAAAAGATTTAAAAGATTCTGGTGGAAAGGAGTATTCGAAAAGTGTTTTGTTTGGGGATAATGAAGATTTTTATATTGGTTTAGTTAGCATAAAATATAATTTACATACTTCGAATAAAAATGTTGCAAAACTTGTAAAACTTCATCTTGACAATGGTCTTTATAAACTTTCAAATAAAGAAATTGAAAGTTTTCTGAAAACATTATTCAGTTCGTGATTATAAATTCAATGATTCAAGATAAGATGGATAATATAAATATATATATTTATAAGTTTTTCGGTGTTTACTTGGGATAAATTCTATTTGAGGATTTTCATCATAATTATTTTCCAAATCAGGTAATAATGAATTCAGCAAATGATATTCTTTATTTGTGATAATGGGAAAACTAATATTTACAACTGCTTCGTCTTGAGAAATAAAGTTTTTGTTTAAAAAATGATATTGATTAAATGTTGCTGCTTCAGATTTTTTAATAAATATGCCACCAAACGTAAACATTTCGATTCCATCCTGGTAGGTTAAGTTAAAAAATTGTTTAAATATTAATCGATCTTCAACATCTAGTGAGGACTGAGATTCAACAATAACATTTTCAATAACATTAAGAAATATTTTTCTTAATGTTATTTGTGTATTAAAAGGTTCAAAATCCTCAACATCAAATTTAGAAGGTAGGAAAAGATCAAATTTAGACTTGAAATCTTCTATAGTTTTCTCAATAAATTCATTCCGTAAAGAAATAAAAAGCAAACCATTTTCTTTTACATTTCTACAATATGTGTCAATATCGTCAATCATGTAATTTTGTAAACCTTTATCATAATCTAACCATGCTATGGTTTTTAAATCCCAATTAAGTTTAGGGAGTACTTCATAAGATTTACCAGATTCCAATTTGATGCAGCTAAATGGTTTATTGTAATCACATCTTTTCTTCCCTTCAGGTGATACATTGCCCTCGATGCTGATCATCTTTTTAATACCAAGTCCTTTATGAAAAAGATTAAAATCAACAAAAAAAGATGCCCCAAATCCAATATATTGATAGTCATCAATTACGTTAGGAGTACAAATTTCTTTGAGTATATCTAACATCATCTTTCTTTCAATAGATTTAGAAGGTCTAAGGCTATAATTTACACTAGAATCACTCCCCATCGTTGATTTTTTTCATTTTTACAAAATATTGAAAAGTTGCTAAACCTACTTCACCATAAGTTTTTAATTCAAGGTATTCTTGTGTTTTCAGAACAAGTTCTTTTTCAACACGGTATTTTATTTGAACAGTATTATCATCAAAACCAGATTTCTGAATTTCGGGAAAAACAAAAGTTGAGGAAAGAGATAAATCTGAATGATGAGTTTTAATATCTACTAAGGTTGAATTTGCAACTATTTGACTACGCTGTTCGGCATTATCTAGCTTATTTAATTGACCTAAAACTTGCTTCATAGCGTTTATCATTTTAGACCGTACGGTTTTATATAAAGTTGAATTAACATCAATCCCCCATTTGGTTGTGGTCATGGGCAGTTTTGAAGAATCATTACTTGAAAAAAATACCAACCCCCTAAACATTGCAACTTTGTTATGGTATTTTTGAACACCTGAATCATCATAGAATTTTTTTCCACCATCCCAACCAGTTAAATTCGAAGTGTCTTTATCTACCATCAAACGATCATTGCAGTAAATATACCATCCAGCTTCATTAGGATTCGGCTCACCTATTCCAACAAAAATTTCTACTTTGACGTCTTCAATGATTTCTTTTAAATAATAGGGCTTTAAGCTATCACTTTTCAAAAAAGTTATTGGCTCAGCGTCGAGTAGTTGCCCATTGACCCTAATTTTGATACCACTTTTGATACTATAATTAAACGTCTTTCGAATTTCTTTTTTTAGAGAATTTTCAAAAGTCGATAATGAAAAATCTTGTTGTACAGCCGGATTTAAATTTGTAACCTTAATGAAGGTGCCATTGACATCAATTTTCCCGTCTGCATTGTTAACGTCAACAAAATCAAATTCCCATTTACCTTTTTCTTCAAGCCAAAGATTAACATCCTCTTCGACTTTGAAATGATCGATACCATTTTTTGTCTCAACGACAAAGTAATTTCCAATTTTAAAAAGTCCCCTCTTCATCCCAACACCAAAACGTCCAACCGAATCTGTGCCACTTTGGTCTCCAGAATTTATTGGTTTCCCAAGCATAAAAACATAGTCAATCGCAGCTTGCTTGCTGAATCCGCCACAATTATCTTTGATTTCAAAGTACTGATTATTAAAATTTATTTCTACAAAAAAGTCAGAAGCCTTTATTTCCTTAACTTCAGTCGATATTAATATCTGACTTTTTGCACCATCAATAGAATTATCGATTAAGTCCATTATGGCTCTATCCAAAGGGATATCTTTTGTCAGCATATTTACAAAAAATCCCTTTGACGGTTCGGCATTAAACTTCCCTTGTGTCATAATTAGTATTTACCCCCAATGATTTTCAATATATCCAATCATTTCACTTGGGTTTAATGAAATGGTTGATGCAGCTCTTCTTATGTAAAACTCTTCAGTTTTCTTTGAACGATTTTTAACATACACTGGTCCTTTTTTACTGAATTGAACATCTAAACGACAGATTTGAATATTATTTAAATCTGGAAATGTCAAAGTTATTAAGGAATAAGCTGAATTTCCTAAATAGTTTTCTATTAAATTGTCTAAGTGTTTTTGAAACTCATCCAGTGGGTCATGCTTTGAACCAAACGATTGTAAATCTGGCTCAAGTCCAAGAATATTCTTTAAATCTGACACACCAATTAACAATGTTCCTGGTTTACTATTCATGAAGCCTGCAAGTGTTTTAATACAGGACAGTTCCATTTTTTCATCAGGCTGTCCAGTATGTAGATTCACTAGTAGTGTTGATTTGAACTCAACATTTGATGTTTCGCCTCCTTCAATAATTTGTTTTGTGTTTTCGATAGTAGAATCTGATGCTTCTTGTGCCTCTAAGTTTATTTCAGTATCTTGAATTTCTTTAAAAACTGAATTTTCAGCTAATAAATCTACAAACAAATATGGGCTATTGATTAATTCATTATTGTCATAAAGTTCTTGTAAGTATTTTAAACCGCCATTTGCATATCCCTCCAAAAAAGAAATGATCGAGCTAATTGCCTTTTCAGTTTCTTTTTCATCCATATCCTCTAATTCATTCCAGGTAAAACCTAACTCGTCTGTGTGAGTAAAAATGATCATTAGTAGGAAATCTACTAATGAGCCTCCTCCTTTCCATTTCGCGATTTCATAAAAATCTTTCGTCAAGTTATTACCTGGTAAAGGCAAAAATGATTTTCTTTTTACACCAATAATAAATGCATAAATAAACAATTCATATACTGGACCAAATTGAGCGTATTCAGATTTTGTTTGACCTTTGTTTGCTAACACCTCAATCAGAGGGATTCTGCTTTTGGCGTATCTTGGTTTTTTTACCAAGATTTGTGTTCTAAAATCTTGTGAATTCATTATTTCAATTTTATTTGACTTGTTGCTAGATCTTTTTGTTCAGCATTTTCTGGAACTGAATTAACATACATCGTTTTTACAAAGTCTTCTTTTAATAATTTTTTACCTAAAAGAGATAGCTTTTGATCATCGTCACTTTTATAAAGCTCTTTGACAAGGATAAGACTTTGTGGAAAGACTTGACCGGTTGCAGAAAAGAACCCTTCAGTAAAACCTTCTCCAAACGCAGAGAGCGGTGCATCCGCTAATAATGGGTAATTATATTCCGTATTATTCGCTGTGATGATCGCCATAACAACAGAGAACTTTTTCATGCGTTGGAATCCTTCCGATGCTCCAGTAACTATGTTTCCATCCTTATCCAAATAATTAAAATTAATAGCTCCACTTGGTGTTTTTCCAAATTTCAAGATACCACCAGCCAAGTCATTGTTTTTAATTAAGTGTTTAAAGTGCTTATTCGCATGCTCTTCAAGTTTTTGAATCATGCGGTCATAAACTCTATCTTTTGCTTTTTGCGTAGCTTCTTTTAAGTCTTTGGCAATAGCATAGTTTTCTTGATAACCTTTAGGAATATCTTGTTTTTTACTAAGGTTTTCAATCTCAATTTCAGTGTTTTTTAATTGACTTCTGAAATTATTTATTTTAGGATAAATAATTTCATCAATTTTACCACGAGCGTTTTCCATTTGTCTAATCGCACCTTTGTAATTATTGATTATATCATTAGCATTCGTTTCCGAATCTTCTCCGGCAATTAATAAATCCTTACGTTGGTCTCTAAGAGTTTTTAATTGTTTGTCCAGTTTTTCAATATGATCTTTAAATTCTTGTTCCTTTTCCTTAAATGATTGAATACTTGAAGGAATATTGCTAATTCTACTATAAAAGGGTTGAGCATTGGTCTGGATACTTCCGAATAACTCATTTAAATTGTTCTTAACGTATTCAACATCCTTGATGTTTGATGTTGGTCGATTCTTTAATTTAAGAATGTAATCGTGTTCTTTGGTGCCTTTTCTTGCAGGGCGGTCGCAAACATAACAATGTTCATGGTCAATCATATTTTGAAGACTAACAGCATCAGGAGAATCAACAGGCAAAAAATGGAAATAGTTATTTGGATTTGCATCTATGTTTTTCAAAGATTTCAATTCAAAATGCTTTGAAGTATAATCGTCTTTAATTCGTCTGAATGAATCAACTGTTTCATCAAATCCCATTGCAATCCAAGCGAATTGACCATCAAAAATGCGGTTGTTGACTTTGTCAAGGAAATCTTCAAACTCATCCTTCTTTTCTTTTAATTTCCGTTGAATTGGCTTAATTTTTTCATCTAATTCTCTACGTTTATCAGCATTGGCATAGATTTTATCTAATTCATTTTTTTCTTTTTCAGCAATGGAGTAAGTCTCCTCAAATTCTTTTAATTTTTCTTCTTCTTGAGTCAACAATGATTCAATTCTTTCTTTTTCTTGGATGGCGTCATCTAACCTTCTTGATTGATCATCATTAGACCTAGTTTGACTTTTTAAATCATCGTAGGCTTTGTCGTTAACATAATTTACAATTTCTTCTAACTCTTCATATTTCGATATATCTGTTAGGTTTTTTACCGCATCTTCAATGCTTTCCTTTTCGCTGAAGTCTATAATATTATCTACTTCCTCACCTTGTAAAAAAGAGTATTGTCTAAATGCAGGCAAGATGAGCATATTGATGATTTTTTGTTTTTCATCCTCATCGTAAACAGGTTTGTATTTTGGTAATACTAAATCAGTTTTATTTACCTCTAAATCATTTAGGATGAATGACCAACTATTTGGGTTAGTAAAATCGTCATTCAGTTTTGTTGCTGTAAATGTTTTAGTTATTTGATACATTAACCTGTCCGCTTGAACATATTCCACTTGAATACCACAATGAATTTTTCCTTGAACTGAGGTTTCAAATTTTGCTTTATCTGAAATGATTTTTACAAATGCGTCCTTAATAGTTTTTTCACGTTTGTCATCTGAATCTAAAATGACATCCCTAAATAACCAGAGAAATGCGTTGAAGAATTTAGATTTACCTGCGCCATTGTCAGCTACAATAATATTAACTCCTTCCTTTAGCTCATACTTATTATCCTCAAATTCTCCGTAATAATTGAAGAAATTTTTAAACGAAATACTTTTTAATATCGAAGCCATTCTTAAATTTTATGTAAGTTCTTAATTTGAGGATAAATCTGACGAGCAGTCCTGCTATTATCCATTTCATTGATCATAGTAGCCATTACTTCAATAATTTTCTTTGTGTATGGTGGAGCACATCTTAAGTTGTCAAGATCTTGTTGTTTTATATTGTATTTTTCCATTAACTCTGGACTTGATAAGATTTCTCTTAACATTTCATCTCTTCTACTCATAATTCACTGATCAGTTCATTTAAATTCAACTCGTATTTTGAACAAATTTCATCCAATTCATTTCTAGAATCATAAAAATTCATTGATAAACTGGAAAAATATGCCACTCGTCTTAATTCATTTTTGACAAGATTTCGCTCCATGCTAAATATTGATGGGTCGTTATCTGCTTGGTTTGGGATCACAACCATATCGTAAATTGTTGCAAATGCTTTGTCGGAGTGTTTTCTTAGTAATCGTCCTCTTCTTTGTATAAATTGTCTTGGGTTCCCAGTACTTGAGCAGAATATGCCAACTTCAGCACGAGGCACATCTACACCTTCATCCAACATTTTCATAGCGAAGAGCATATCTATTTTACCTTCAGAAAAACCTCTAAGAATTTGGTTTAATTCATTATCTTCTGTTGTGTAGGAATTCATTTTTATACCCTGAATTTGTTCTGCAGCAGCTATTAAAAATTTATTTAGTAATTTACTGCTTCCTCCATCCTCATTGTAAATATATCCTTCAGGTACATAAGTGAAAATATAATGAAGTTTATTGATTTTACTTAGTTCTTTTAATATTTGTTTAAAAGTATTGATTTTGAAATGTGCCTTATGAATAATGTTTTTCCTTTTTAGTAATAACGTTTCAACAATAGGATCCTTTTTAAATTCACCCTTTTCAAAATCAAAGAATTTTAAAAGCTTTTTTGAAATCTCAATATATCGCTCTGATTCATCTTCGTTTAGCTGGACAATTTTTGGAAAATACTTGTATTCTGTTAAGAAACCTTCTGACAATGCTCTTTCCATTCCAAATTCATAGGTATAAGGCGGAGAATCATTGAAAAAGACATTAAGAGCTTCGGTTCCTTCTAAATCATAAACACGTTTAGGAGTAGCGGATAAACCAATTTTTTTTGATGTAGTTATAGTTGGCAGTATTTTTCTAATTCCAGGTGCTCCAATGTTGTGAGCTTCATCAGCAATTAATATTAAATCACTTTGAATTTTAACGAAATATTTTTGAAATTTTTCAGTTGTAAAACTTCCATAAGTTGAAATGAGAATGTAGTTTTCTTCCCTTTTCCAAAGCTTGTTACTGACAATTGAAGCTAGTTCTTGTTCCCATTTATTTCCACCACCAATTTTAATTATCTTTTTAAAATTGAATTGTTCTACTTCTTTCTCCCATTGTTCTAGCAAAGCGATTGATGGAACTAGTATGATTGTTTTATAAGTACCTGTTTTGATATATTCTTGTAAAACACAGTTTAATGAAGTTATCGTTTTACCTGTACCTGTTGCCATAGCAAATACACTCGAATAATTTCTGTTAATCCAATTTTGATAAGCTTCTAATTGATATGGCCTAGCACCAGAAATATATGGGAATCTTGGTTCTGACAATGCAATTGACTTATGTTCAATGCTTTCTTCGATGATTTTCTTTTTACGCTGTAAAATGTCTTTTACTTTTTGACTAAATTCAGAATCATCAAGACGAACGGAATCTTCTAGTAAGTCCTGAATATCTTTTGATTTACCTATTTTTGAAATTACAGTTTCAATTTGGTTCGCATCTAAATAAGTGTAATTTGGATGCTCTTTATTGAATATTCTATTGAAATTTTCTTTTTCAAGTTCTGTACGTTTGGCAAAAATTTCTCCTTTCCAAGGAGCATTTACTTCAAAACTCTCGGAATTCTTAGTTAACGCTGAAAGAGTAAAATTGATACTCCCATCCGTTGAAATATAGTTTTCACCATCAAAAAGAATCATTTTTTTACAATGTGCAAGATCAAATCCATTAAATTTAACTGGTAATATTTGAAGTCTTTTTTCTTTTAAAAGATATTTTAAACAATCAAAAAAGTGTTGTCCATAATCCCTTAATTCAAATTCAAGTTTTGATATGTCTTGAAAAATATCAATTACTTTATCTTCATCTTTTAAGTTGGTGTTTTCAATAAGATTTTCTTTATCCTTAATTGTCATAACATGATTCGTGACAATTCGAATACTACCTCCATTGAAAATAAATTCTGCAAAACTTTGAGATAAAACTTTAAATGCATTCGAACTAAAATAACCTAATAAAAGATCGATACTTTTTGAAATAGGAAAAACAGATTCATAAAACTCTAAAGGTATACTTTCAGAATCTGAGCTGTATTTAAAAGTTGGTGGGTATGATATTTCTTTGAAGGTTTTATTCATTTTTCATAACTGAATAAAACACAAATATCTTCATTTAATGCAATAGCTAATTTTTCAACAATAGTGATTGAAACATTCCTATCTCCTTTCTCAATATCAGAGATGTAAGTCCTATCTATTTCTGCTAGATTAGCAAGAGATTCTTGAGAAATACCCTTAAGAATTCTAAGCTCTTTTACTTTTTGACCAAATCTATTTTTGATATCCATTTGAATACAAATATAAATTTGTGAAGACAATTGAACAACGGGCAATTGACCACATAAATTAAAAAACTATGTGGTTATATTTTACAATCATAAAACTAATCCCCAAACCTCTCAACGTCTCCACCAACTCATCCTGCGGGAAACAAACACCCAATTTCACACCAAAAAAAAGAGAGGTAAACTTCCGTTTACCTCTCTTTTCACACTTATTAAATTGAACGATGGATTAGTGCACCCATTTATCATCTCTCATTTCGCCTAAAATAACAACGTCTTTTGTTCGAGAATAATCTTCTGCCGCAAGCAACATTTGTTCTTTTGTGTCTCTTCTAATTTTAATCCCTTGAGATCCTGAGTTACGCACTTCTATATAAAATCCGTCTCGCAAACGTGCTGGTTTTGTTGGAGGTCTTCCCATCTACTTAATATTATACTTCGTCTAATGTAACAATTGATCGGACGAAATGTTGAAATTTATACTTTTTTAAGAAACTAACTTCCTATCACTCTTTTTTTAATCACCTAAACAAGGACTGCTACAGCCTGTAAAATCATAGGTTTTAAACGAAAAAAATAGTTTTATTTCGATTAATTTTTTGCGAAGATAGTGATTTTAAATGACATTTTTGCCATTCGGCGTTGTGAAGCTGGAATTTACAAGTTGTTTCCAGATTCCGTTTGCAGGAAATAGCGCATCGTTTCTCCCATCTGATAACCAACATGTCCCCTGTAAATGAGCTGTATCAAGGATTTGTCAATGACCGATTTTTCAACCGCCAATAATTTATACAACTGCGATAAGGTCAAGTGCTTGTCCGGTTCAAACAGCGCTAACAACGCTTTCTGAACAACATCTAAAACTTCGGTGGTTGCTGTTGCGTGTCCTTGTTTCTTTTGCAAGTTCCACAACCCAACAATGATTTTACTTAATTGAAATAAGTTGTTTTCACCGCGGTAATAAGCAATTTTAGTACGCGTCACATCAATAGCAAAAACAGGCTTTTCAAGCGGTGGAGCTACCGTGACCTCAAGCACCAGCTTCATGTCAATTTGAACTGTTTTGTAAGTCAAAACCAACGATGGAAAACACTTTTTTTCGTTGATGAAACGAACGTTTTCCTCTGTTTCAGCAGGAATGATACCAACCACTTTGCCGTTGTCTTTGATGCCAATCAACAAAACGCCTCCACCAGCATTTGCAAGCGCTGTCAACTTTACCGCAATTTCATCACTGAATTTTGCAGAAAACGCTGTTTCTTGGAGTTGGTGCTGATTCATCGCTACTAATCGTTATGATTTATTCCAAATTGACCACGACTTGATTGCTTGTTCCTGAAGCATCGAATAACCGTTTAAAATTGTTGCACCCGCTGCCTTGCTTTGCGCAAGAAAACTTGTTTCCGCAGGATTATAAATCAAATCGACACACAAATGTTCTTTTGATAAAGAAGCAAATGGAAATGAAATGCATTCGGAATTATTGGGAAAAGTTCCTACTGGCGTACAATGAACGATCAACTTACACGCGTGAACCATGTGTTCATTCAATGCTTCGAATGGAAATTCATTTTCTCCTTGTGGGTTTCTTGCAACAAACACAACGTTCAATCCAATCTGTTGCAACACATAAGCTACAGCTTTGGCTGCGCCTCCAGTTCCAATAATGAGCGCACGTTCGTGTTGATTGGTCAAAAATGGCTTGATGGATTGGTGAAAACCGTGCGCATCTGTGTTGTATCCAATTGCTTTTCCGTTTTCAAAACCAATACTGTTAACAGCACCAATTGCTTGTGCTTCAACAGATAATTCATCTAAAAATGGAATAATCGCTGTTTTGTATGGAACAGTAACTGACAAACCAGAAAAACCTGCGGTTAATACAGTTTTCACTTCTGAAATAGTAGCTAATTCAATGTTTTCAAAAGTCGCAGCGATTGCTTCTGCACTGAATTTTTCTTCAAAAAACTGTTTCGAAAACGAATGTCCAAGTGTTTTGCCAATTAAGCCAAATTTGCGCATTTACTTGTTGTTTTTTGATTTTAAAAAACTAATAAGCATCGGCAAAACAGAAATGAAAATGATGCCCAAACATACTTTTTCGATGTTCAGTCGGATCCATTCGATATTTCCTAAGAAATAACCTGCTAAGGTCAAACTGAAAATCCACAAAAAACCACCTAACAAATCGAATAACAAAAATTTGCGGTAATTCATTTTGCCAACGCCAGCAGCGAAAGGTGTGAATGTTCTGACAAACGGAACAAATCGTGCCATGATGATTGCTTTTGTTCCATTTTTAGCAAAAAAAGCTTCTGTTTTTGTCAAATACTCGGGCTTCACCAATTGTTTTTGGTTGATTTTCCATTCAAACACACCCAATCCTAATTTTCGACCAATCCAATAATTAACTGAATCGCCTAAAATAGCCGCGAAAAATAACAAAATAAGTAAGTAAGAAATCTTTAAATCGCCTGAAGCAGCAAACAATCCTGCTGTGAATAACAGTGAATCACCCGGTAAAAAAGGCATGATAACCAAACCTGTTTCGATGAAAATCACTAAAAAAAGCACCAAGTAAATCGCACTTTGATATTCGTTAACAATCCACTGGAAATCCAAGTGGAACAAATGTTGAAATAATTCAATCATGATTAATACATTTCAAATGTTGGTTCAAACTGAAGGTACCATTCTGTAATTCCTCCATCAATAATGTTCACATTTGAAAAATGAAATTCACTGACTAATAAATTCGCTACTGCCTCTGCCCTTTTTCCCGATTTACACAAAATTGCATACGCTGTATCTTTTTGTAAAAGGTTTGCTTTTTCAGGAATTTCATGCATTGGAATTGCTTGGCCTCCAATGGAGCAAATGGCAACCTCCCACGGTTCACGTACATCAATGATGGAAATTTCGCCTGCATGGAGCATTTCTTTACAAGCTAAAACGGATATAGTCTTCATTTCATTTGTTTGAAACAAAGATACTTTTTTCTTGAAACATTTCACGTGGATGCATTGTTTCTCTATCAACATAAATTATCAACGATTCAAAACAAACTGTCGTATTTTATTCCGAAATTTACACCATGGCTCAATTAAAAGACTGGATTCACGCTGCACGCTTACGCACTTTGCCGTTGTCGGTAGCAGGAATTATAACAGGAAGCGCAGCAGCTTTCGCACTTGGAAAATGGAACGGAACTGTTTTTACACTTGCTTTGTGTACCACCTTGCTTTTCCAAATACTTTCCAATTTAGCAAATGATTTAGGAGATACATTGAAAGGTGCTGACAACGCCAATCGTGTTGGTCCTACACGTGCTGTGCAATCGGGAGCTATCTCGCCAAAAACAATGAGAAATGCAGTCATCTTGGTTTCGCTATTAAGTTTTATTGCTGCATTATTGCTCATTTACGTTGGTTCTCAATTGTTGAGTCAAACTGCTTTGATTGGCTATGTACTTTTAGCTATTGCTTGCATCACCGCTGCGATTTTATATACAGTTGGAAAAAAAGCGTATGGTTACAATGGAATGGGTGATTTATTCGTCTTTCTCTTTTTTGGATTGGTCAGCGTACTTGGAGTTTATCCTTTGTTTGGCAATGAATTATCGTGGATTATTATCCTGCCAGCAATCACGATAGGTAACTATTCAACGGCCGTATTGAATTTGAACAACATGCGCGACCAAGAAAACGATGCCTTGGTCGGAAAAAATACCGTAGTTGTGAAATGGGGAAATGAAAATGCTAAAAAATACCATGCATTGCTTTTCATTATTGGCTTTTTGTCGTGGGTGAGCTTTTTGATTTTGACCAACAACACAATCGGTTTTATTTCATTACTACCTTTTATCTTATTCCTAAAACACTTGAAATTTGTGCGCAACAATACCATTCCAAAATCACTTGATGGGGAATTGAAGAAAGTTGCTTTGGGTACTTTTTTTACTAGTGTGCTGTATTTTATTAGTGTAATCATTCAACAGTACTTTGCTTGATGGACTTTTCAGCAAAACAATTGCACTTGACTTTTGAAGCAAAAACACTGCTTTTCAAACGCCCAAGTGGCACAAGTCGCGGGATATTAACCGAAAAAAAACTGTGGATTTTCACCTTAACAGATGAGCAAACAGGTTTGAGCGGAATTGGCGAATGTTCCATCATTCCAGGCTTATCCCCAGATTATACATCCGATGAACAATACACTGGTAAATTAACCGAAGTATGCAGCAATCCGATACATTTTCACCAAAACAAACAAGCGTTAGCTGAATTTCCCTCCATTTTATTTGGACTTGAATCGGCGTTTATTGATTTGAAAAATGGCGGAAAACAACACTACTTCACCTCTGATTTCACCGAAAGAAACGAAGCTATTCCAATCAACGGACTGATTTGGATGGGTGACGAAAACTTCATGAACGAACAAATCGAAGAGAAATTAAACGCTGGATTTTCGTGCATCAAAATGAAAGTTGGCGCGCTTGACTTCGAAACCGAATTTTCTATTTTAAGCAATTTGCGCAAGCGTTTTCCTGCCGATCAACTGGTCATTCGCGTCGATGCAAACGGCGCGTTTTCCCCAATCGAAGCAATTGAAAAACTTACGCGCCTTGCCGCTTTGGACATTCATTCGATTGAACAACCAATTGCTGCTGGTCAAATCGAACAAATGCGCGACTTGTGTGCCAACAACATCCTTCCCATTGCGCTCGATGAAGAATTGATTGGTATAACGAATTTGGAAGAAAAAAAATCCTTATTACAGACAATCAAACCACACTACATCATCCTAAAACCAAGTCTTCACGGAGGAATCACTGGAACAAGTGAATGGATTGCTTGTGCTAACGAATTAGGCATTCCTTGGTGGATTACTTCTGCTTTGGAAAGCAACATTGGCTTGATGGTTATTGCGCAATTTACAGGGCAATTTGAACCAACTATTCCACAAGGACTTGGCACAGGTGGTTTGTACGCCACTAATTTTGACACAAGCCTGCGTATTTCTGAGGGAAAACTGTATTATTTGTAAGTAATAACGCTGTTCAATAGCGTGGTATTTCGTATTTTTGAGATTGAGCAAACGCAAACAACAAAAATACATTGATGAAAAATAAGATTACTGCGCTTTTCAATACAAAATACCCATTGATTCAAGGGGGAATGATTTGGTGTTCTGGTTGGGAACTGGCAAGTGCCGTTTCTAATGCAGGCGGATTAGGAATAATTGGTTCCGGTTCGATGTATCCGGAGATTTTGGACGAACAATTAACAAAATGCAAAGCGGCAACGACAAAACCTTTTGCTGTGAATCTTCCTATGCTTTATCCGAATATTGAAGCACACATCGAATTAATCATCAAACACCAAGTTCCGATTGTTTTCACTTCCGCTGGAAATCCAAAAACGTATACCAGTTATCTGAAATCGAAAGGAATTACAGTTGTTCACGTTGTTTCTTCTTTGAAATTCGCTCAAAAAGCCGAAGCTGCTGGAGTTGATGCTGTCGTTGCAGAAGGATTTGAAGCCGGTGGTCACAACGGCCGCGATGAGACTACAACCATGTGCCTCATTCCAATGGTAAAAGCAGGAATTTCAATTCCTTTAATTGCAGCTGGTGGAATTGGAACTGGAAGCGGCATGTTAGCAGCAATGACATTGGGTGCAGATGGCGTTCAAATTGGTTCACGCTTCATTGCAACACCAGAATCTTCTGCTCACATCAATTTTAAAAACAAAGTACTTGCAGCACAAGAAGGCGACACTTTGCTAACACTCAAAGAGTTGACACCCGTTCGTTTGTTGAAAAATCCATTTTTTGATGCAGTGATGAACGCTTACGAAAAAGGATCAACTCCCGAAGAATTAAGCGAATTACTTGGAAGAGGACGCGCAAAAAAAGGAATGTTTGAAGGCGACATCGAAAGTGGGGAACTTGAAGTTGGTCAAATATCAAGTTTGATCACAACAATAAAACCAGCAGCCGATGTTGTTGCCGAAATAATGATAGAATTTAACCAAGCGCTACAAGCTCGTAGCGATGAAAAATACCAATTTTAATGATTCAATTTAATCGCTTTAAACTAGCTAATGGCCTAACCGTTCTGCATCATTTGGACGAAACAACACCAATGGTTGTTGTGAATACCTTATACGATGTAGGCGCACGAGATGAATCGGAAGAGAAAACAGGATTTGCACATTTATTCGAACATTTGATGTTTGGTGGCTCTGTCAATATTCCTGATTTTGACGCACCTTTGCAACATGCTGGAGGTGAAAGCAATGCTTTTACTTCGAATGATATCACGAATTATTACAACGTTTTACCCGTTCAAAATATTGAAACTGCTTTGTGGTTGGAAAGTGACCGCATGTTATCGCTTGCTTTTACTCCAAAAAGCTTAGAAGTTCAACGAAATGTTGTCATTGAAGAATTCAAACAACGCTATTTGAATCAACCTTACGGTGATGTTTGGTTGGAATTGCGTCCGCTTGCTTACAAAGTTCACCCGTACAAATGGGCAACAATTGGTAAGAAAATCGAACACATCGAAGAAGCAACAATGGACGATGTGAAAGCATTTTTCAATGCGCATTACCATCCAGCAAATGCAATCTTGTGTATCGCTGGAAATATTTCATTTGACGAAACAAAACGACTGGTTGAAAAATGGTACGGAACAATTCCTACTTCCATTAAACCAGAACGCATGTTACCAAAAGAACCTGCTCAAAACGAATTCAGAATTCAAACGTTGGAGCGCAACGTACCCAATAATGCGTTTTATTATGCCTTCAAAATGCCCGAACGCAAATCGTTTGAATACTATGTGACGGATATTATTTCAGATGCGCTCGGTCGTGAAAAATCATCGCGACTTTATGGTAAATTGCAAAAAGAACTCCAACTTGTTGCATCCATCAGCGCGTATATTAGCGGTTCTCTCGACGAAGGATTGTTGATGATTGAAGGAAAATTAAATGACGGTGTGAGTTTTGAAGCCTTGGATGAAGCACTTTGGAATGTATTAGCTGAACTGATCAATCACCCAATGGAACAAGCTGAAACCGAGAAATTGTTGATCAAAATAAGAACCGTTAAAGCATTTCAAGAACAAGGCTTGTTGAACCGTGCAATGAACTTATGTAATTATGAATTACTCGGTGACGCAAATGGTGTAAACGAAGAAAACGAATTGTACCAAAGTATCACTGCAGAACACATTCAAACAGTAGCGAAAGAACTATTACGAAAAGAAAACTGTTCTCTTTTACGCGTTAAAGCCATTACAAATGATTAATAGAAACATACAACCGACAACGCAACAAGTGGAACACATCGCATTTGTAAAACCACAGATTTTTGATGTAACTCCTGCTGTAAAATTACTTTGGATGAAAGAAGTCCCAAATGACACAGTTCGTTTGGATTTGTTTTTTGATGCAGGAATTACACGAGGAGAACAAAGTCTTCCCGCAATTGTGCACAGTTTGTTGTTCTCAGGGACTGAAGCCTTTTCATCTGTTGAAATTCACGATCAAATTGATTCACTCGGTGGATTTTTAGACACCGATATTTCGTTTGAAAATGCCGTTGTCAGCATTTATTGTTTGAAAGAAAACCTGCTTGCAATTGCACACATCGTTGCAGATGCTATCAATAACTGTATTTTCCGAGAAAACGAAGTTGTAGATACCTTGCGTTCGTTGGAACAACGCTACAAAGTCAACCAACAAAAAGTAAGTAATGTCGCGCAGCAACAATTCCGCAAACTGTTATTTGCTTCGAGTGAATCGTATTCACGACTTGCTGCACTTGAAGATTTTCAGTCGCCAAATAACTTTGGTTACCGTTCATTTTGGAAAGAAAACTACTTGAATGGGTTGACACGCATTACCTTGGTTGGAAATTGTGGATTGGATACAGTTGATGAATTGATCGATTTATTTGGAAAATGGGCAAAGGATGAGCCTGCAAAATACGAAGGTGACTTTGCTATGACTCCACAAAAAATACATTTCCCGAAAGAAGATGCTGTACAAACTGCCATTCGAATGGGTAAATTCTTGTTCCCGAAAAACCATCCCGATTACTTGGAATTTCAAGTATTGAGCACCATTTTAGGCGATTACTTTGGTTCGCGTTTGATGACAAATATTCGGGAAGATAAAGGTTATACGTATGGAATCGGGACAGGCAACATGGAGTTGCAACGCAATGGTTATTTTGTCATTGTCACAGAAGTTGGAAAAGAAGTTACGGAAGCAACGTTGACTGAAATTAAATTTGAACTTGCACGCTTACAAACAGAATTGGTTGGCGAAGAAGAATTGTCCTTGGTCAAAAACTACATGTTGGGACAGTTGTTAAAAAGCGCTGATGGGCCTTATGCCATGCTTGACATGTTCAACAGTGTCGATATGTATGGACTTGATTTGACGTTTTACGACCAAGCAATTGAAAAAATCAAACACGTTGATGCAAAACGCATCCATGAATTAGCTATCAAGTATTTGAATTGGGACGATTTTTTAATTGTTACAGCAGGATAAAAGTCAACCTTTTTGCAGATCCTTCGTATAGTGTATAGGCACTAAACAATAAAATTTAACGTTTCTATATACATGTTGCGCTATTTGTTCCTATTTTTTCTTCTTGCATTCACTTTTCAAGTGCGTGCTTCTCATGTCATTGGTGGTGAAATCACGTGGGCATGTGCAGGAAATGGAACAGTATTTCAATTAACGTTTTACCGCGATTGTAACGGCGCAGATATCAATCCAGTTTCAGAAAATTTGAACGTTTGGTATCACCCGACAATTTCTTCGATCACCTTAAATTTTGTCAGTAGAATGGATATTTCCCCGACTTGTTCACCAGTCACTGGTTCTCCCGGTCAACTGAGTTGTGGTACGGGAGCAAATGGTGGAAATGGACTTGGCGCTATTGAAAAAATTATTTACCGTTCAGCCCCCACTATTTTACCGGGAATCCCAGGAGCAAACGGTTGGGTTTTTACCTATGATAATTTTTCACGCAGTAATTTAATCACCAATTTACTGAATCCTTCATCAACAGGAATTACGCTGTCAGCAACGATGTTTGCTTCTCCTTTTTCTGTTGCTGGAACGTGTACGGATAATTCACCTCAATTCTTGCAAGATCCCTATTTCATCAGTTGCGCTGGAGAAAATTACGAATTCAATCTGCATCCAGTTGACAGCGATTTGGATTCATTAACAGTTCAGTTTGGCACACCCATGAACTCGTTAACAGCTGGGCCTTACAATCCACCTGTCAATCCTGCGCCAATCGCTTTTGAAGTTGGATTTACCGCGCAAAGTCCAACACCCGATGCCAGTTTTAACCCAACAAATATTCCTGCTGTATTAAATACATCAAGCGGGAATTTAACCTTTACTTCAGCTACAATTGGGAGTTATGTTGTGAAAGTTGTTACAAAAAGTTTTCGTCAAGGTCATTTGATTGCACAAGTGGAACGGGAAATGCAATTATTTGTGGTCAACTGTTCGGGCAACAACAATCGTCCAGTTATACAAGCGCCTTTTGCTGGAAATTTATTTGAAACAACGGTTGATGCAGGAACACTCGTTACATTTCCCATTCAAGCTGTCGATGTTGAATTATTGCAAGACGGTTCTCCGCAGACGAATTATTTGACTGCTTCTAGCTTGCAGTTTGGACAAAATTTCTCTAGTACAACAAATTGTTTGAATGCACCTTGTGCGACGTTAGCGCCAACACCAATTGTAAGTGGCATTCAAGGTGTTAACACCAATTTTTCTTGGCAAACAGCTTGTAATCATTTAGCAGATGCCACTGGTAATTTACGCGATTTGGTTGCGTATCATTTTGTGGTAAAAGTGAGCGATAATTATTGTCAAATTCCCAAAATAAGCTACAAAACAATCACTGTCAACGTTCGAAATGCTGATGTCATTCCTGCGACACAAATTAACTGTATATCAACTGCAGCAAATGGTGATGTAACGGTAACTTGGAATCCAATTGTGAATACCAACAACAGTTTTGTTGCTTACGAATTGTACAGTGTTCAAAATGGATTGGAGGGAACTTTTCCGATTGGTACAACTTCTGGAGTTATCACCAATCCAAACAATGATTTAGATTTATTTGTTCGGGTGATTTCTGGATGTGGTGGTTTAACTGCTAGAAATAGCGACACCTTGAAAAATGTGCATTTAAACTTGTTCAATCCCGCAAATGGAACAGCTCAATTGAGTTGGAACACACCTGCTCCTTCACCTCTTCCTGGAATGTTACCGACGTGCACAGTTTTAAGAGAATATCCATTAGGAACTTGGTCAATCATTGCAACATTGCCTTATACACAAACGAATTACATCGATACCATTGACATTTGTAATGCGTTTTTGAATTACCAAGTTGTTTATACAACTCCGAACTGTCTTTTCAATTCGAATTTAGCAGGTGATAATTTGGACGACATGATGACGCCAGATCAACCAATTATTTCTGCTGCAAGTGTTGACACAACTTCTGGTCAATTGGTGTTGACTTGGAATCAAAACTACCAACCAGACACCTATGGTTATGTCATTTATTTGGAAGATGCCAATGGGTTTTTACAAGAATTAGATACCGTTTGGGGAATCACGACAACGAGTTACAACTATACAGGAACAATTTCTGGTCCGCTTACATTTACCGTAGCAGCTTTTGATTCGTGTTTTACTGTTGCCGTCCCTCCCACTTACCAAACATCTGCAAAAGCAAATATCCATACTTCCATTTATCTAACAAGCGATTTAAATGTCTGCAACAGTAATGTTACGTTGAATTGGACCAATTACGTAGGTTGGGGAAGTTCAGCGATTAATTATACTGTTTTTGTTCAAAAAAATGGTGGCGCTTGGGCGAATGTTGGTTCAACTTCAGCAACTACTTTCGATGTTACGCTGGATCCGTTAGCGAATTATTGCATTTCCATTCGCGCAACGAATCAAGCAGGAATTTCGGCGTTTTCTAATCTTGCTTGTTTTTTCTTGAACACTCCTGCCCCACCTGCAATACATTATTTGAGTGTTGCAACAGTTCAAGATAACACGGTTATTTTAAGACACCTCATCGAAGTAGGAACCAATACCAGTGCCGTTCAATTTGAACGATACAATGAATTAACTGGACTTTTCGACATCCTTGTTACACTTCCTGCAACTTCATCACCCATCACGTACACAGACAAAGATGTGGATGTTCAACAACACAGTTACACCTACCGAGCACGTATTATTGATAGTTGCGGTGGATTGGGATCAGTTTCGAATTATGCAAAAACAGTTTTACTGAAAGTAACAAGCGACCAAACCCTCAAATCGAATCATTTAGAATGGTCTTCGTATATTGATTTTGCTGGTGATGTCATGTTTTACGAAATCATACGTGGAGTTGATGGTGTGTATACTTATCCGCCAATTGCAACGCGTAATCCAGACGAGCGCTATTATGACGATGATGTTAGTATGTTTGAAACGAGTGCAGGGAAATTCTGCTATTACATCATCGCGCGTGAAAGTGAAAACGAGTTTCATGTTGCTGAAAACAGCTTTTCGAATCAAGCTTGTACAGCGATTGAACCCGTTGTTTACATCCCAAATGCATTCACACCTGCTGGTGCGAATCCGCTTTTTTATCCCGTTGTTTCTTATTACGATGTAGCGGAATATCAGTTTTCAATTTTGGATCGCTGGGGACAGCTTATTTTTCAAAGTTCAAATCCCAATGACGCGTGGAATGGAACGCATCAAGGGTCAAACGAAAATTTACCTTCTGGAACATATTCGTATGTGTTGAATATCAAAAACGGCTTGAATCAAGAATATTATTTCCGTGGAAGTGTTACATTATTAAGATAATCAGTTTGTTATCTGATTTTTTTTCGTATATTAGTGCAACAAAAATTGCATGAAACAAATCGGTAAACAGCTTCACACCCCTGCACTTACGCATGAACTATCGTTAAAAACGTTGGTTGAAAACAGAACTGTGCATACCTTGGAAAATTGCGAGTTGAATTTGTTTGAAACGTACCAAGAATCACAATTGGTTCCATTAAAATTCAACGATTTGGTTGTGACAAGTATGTTGCGTGGAAAAAAAGTCATGCATTTGTTTGACGACAAACCTTTTGATTACTTACCCGGAGAAACCGTAATCATTCCATCAAATGTGGAAATGAAAATTGATTTCCCTGAAGCTTCAAAAGAAAATCCTACTCAGTGTTTAGCCTTAGCCATTGATCATCAAAAAATCAGCAAAACGTTGGATTTGTTGAATGAAAAATACCCCAAATTCGACAAGCAAAATTACTGGAGTCTCGATCAACACGATTATTTCTTTTACAACAACGAGGAATTGGCTAGCGCCATGAATAAGTTGATTCAAGTTTGCATGAGTTCGAGCATGACCAAAGACATCATAGCTGATTTAACGCTTCAAGAATTATTAATTCATGTTATTCAATCACAAACAAGGCATAAAATCGAAGACGATCGAATTTTTGAAGCGAATACTGCATTGAGTCATGTAGTTGCCTACATCCGAGAACGCTTGTCCAATCGGTTAACAATGAAGGAATTAACAAGCACTGCTTGCATGAGTTCATCTTCTTTTTATCGCTATTTCAAACGAGAAATCGGCATGAGTCCCATTGAATTCATCTTAAAAGAACGCATCAAATATGCCAAATCATTGTTAAAAAATCCGTTTATTCAAGTAAATCAAGTGTGTTACGAATCTGGATTTGAGGATTGCAATTATTTCATTCGTGTATTCAAAAAGTACGAAGGAATAACGCCAAAGCAATACCAACAATGCTATCAGTTAAAATAATCAATCAATCGTTTTTGTTGGCGCCAAATCTGTTAATTCCTCGGGTGTAAACAAGCGACTTTTTGTAATAAAACGAAGTCCCATTGGGATCTCTAAAGAAAAACTAGACCCTCTACCTGGAGTAATATCAATCGTTAAATGAGTATATTGCCAATATTCAAATTGATCTTTGCTCATCCAAAATTCACAGCCGGCTATTTCACCCAAACAAATATCGCTTGAACCCAGAATGAAATCTCCTTTTTTAAAGCACATCGGTTGCGAACCATCACAACAACCGCCACTTTGATGAAACATTAATTCCCCGAACTTTTCTTTTAATTGGTGAATGACTTTACTTGCTTCTTCTGTTAAATCGATACGTTGTGTCATGAATATTGGTTTAATATAAAAAAAAAGCAACCTGAATAAGGACTCAGGTTGCTGAAATTAACGATTCTAAACTATCAGAAGAAACCTAATTTGTTTTTGTTGTATGAAATCAACATGTTTTTAGTTTGACGGTAATGCGCCAACATCATTTTGTGAGTTTCACGTCCAAAACCAGATTTTTTATAACCTCCAAACGGAGCATGAGCTGGATAAGCGTGGTAATTATTCACCCAAACACGACCTGCTTTGATTTCTCTTGGCACTTGGTATAATTCATGAGCATCTCGTGTCCAAACACCAGCACCTAAACCATATAGTGTGTCGTTTGCAATTTCCAATGCTTCTTCTGTCGTTTTAAATGTTGTCACACAAACAACAGGTCCAAAAATTTCTTCTTGGAACACACGCATTTTATTGTGTCCTTTCAAGATAGTTGGTTGAATGTAATATCCACCATCTAAGTCGCCACCTAATTTATTGACCGCGCCACCTGCTAAAACTTCAGCTCCTTCTTCGATACCAATTTTGATGTACGAAACAATTTTTTCGTGTTGATCGCTAGAAGCTTGTGCACCCATCATAACTGTTCCATCCAATGGATTTCCTGTTTTGATTGCATTAGTTCGTGCAATTACGCGTTCGATAAACTTATCAGCAATCGATTCGTGAACTAAAATACGAGATGGACACGTACAAACTTCTCCTTGATTCAAAGCAAACAAAACAGCTCCTTCGATTGCTTTATCAAAAAATTCGTCATCGTGATCTGCTACAGATGGGAAGAAGATATTTGGAGATTTTCCACCCAATTCCATAGTAACTGGAATTAAGTTTTCTGATGCATACTGCATGATCAAACGACCAGTTGTCGTTTCACCTGTGAATGCTACTTTTTGAATTCGTGGTGACGTTGCTAATGGTTTTCCTGCTTCTGGACCAAATCCTGAAACAACATTCAATACACCTGCAGGCAATACATCTTGAATCAACTCCATTAAAATCATGATTGAAGTTGGTGTTTGCTCAGCTGGTTTCACGATTACACAGTTTCCTGCGGCCAAGGCTGGTGCAATTTTCCAAGTTGCCATTAATAATGGAAAATTCCAAGGAATAATTTGTCCTACAACTCCCAAAGGTTCGTGTAAGTTGATTGAAACGGTGTGTTCATCGTGTTCTGAAATAGAACCCTCTTCTGAACGAATAACGCCTGCAAAATAGCGGAAATGGTCAACACACAAAGGTAAATCTGCCAAACGTGTTTCACGAATTGCTTTTCCATTATCGATTGTTTCAACTGTAGCTAAATATTCCAAATTCGCTTCCATGATGTCAGCTATTTTCAACAATAAATTGGAACGTGTAGTTGCTGATGTTTTTGACCAAGAGACAAATGCTTCGTGTGCAGCATCAATTGCCAATTCGATATCTGCTTTTCCAGAACGTGCAGCTTTTGTAAATACTTTTCCATCAATTGGAGATACATTGTCAAAATATTCTCCAGATACAGGCGCAACGAACTTTCCACCAATAAAATTGTCGTAATGTGGTTTGAAGGTTGGCTTTTGTGCTAAATTACTCATAGTTTTGTTTTAACGATTTGTTTAGCAAATGAATGATTATTCTGACTAACCTGAAAGGACTAATCATTCAAAAAGTAGCATTATTCGTTCAAATTGTTGTGGTAGATATTGTTTTTCATCATTGATAAACAACAGTGCTTTTCGCTTTCGTGATTTGTTGCTATTTTTACAACATGCAAAAGTTCCTTATTATTCAAACTGCATTTCTTGGTGACGTCATTTTAGCGACTCCAGTTTGTACGGAATTAAAGCGACTTTTTCCAGACGCACAAATTGATATCTTAGTTCGTAAAGGAAACGAATCAATCCTCGCAAATCATCCTGCCATTTCAAGCGTTTTCACCTTTGATAAAAAAACAGGGAAATTAAACGCATTGAAAAAGTGTATTCAAACGATTCGAAAAGAAAAGTACAACACGGTTATTAATTTACACCGTTTTGGAAGTTCGGGAATCATTACAGCACTTTCAAAAGCCAACAAGAAAATTGGGTTTGCTAAAAATCCGTTTTCGTTTGCATACACAACAAAAATCCCCCATGAAATTGGGAATGGAACACATGAAGTGGAACGCAATTTACGAACGATTGCACATTTAGGAGCTGACAAGTTAGTGCGCCCAAGTTTATTTCCAGGGCAAGCCAACCAAGAAAAAATTGCTTCATTCACTGCTCAATCGCGCCCATATTTTGTCCTTGCCCCTGCTTCTGTTTGGTTCACCAAGCAATTGCCTATCACACATTGGATTACACTAGCAAGCGATTTAGCTAAAAGAGGAACAGTGTATTTAGTTGGCGGAAAAGATGACGAGCAACTTTGTCAACAAGTGATTGATGGAGCAGCTTTGATGCCTGAAAACAACCTCGCTGGAAAATTAAATTTATTGGATTCTTGTGCATTGTTGCAACATGCAGCACGTTGTTTTGTGAATGATTCGGGACCAATGCACATGGCTTCTGCGATGAATACACCAACAACCGCCTTTTTCTGTGCAACAATTCCTGCTTTTGGTTTTGGTCCGCTGGCAACTGACGCAACGATTATTGAAACAGCCGAACAACTCACTTGTCGTCCATGTGGTTTACACGGAGGGAAAACGTGCCCAGAAGGTCATTTCAAATGTGGAAATACCATTGTCATCAATACAACTGATTCGAATTAATTCTTTTTCGCTTTTTTCCACTTTCCAGCATCGACAAAGAACAATGCTTTGATGGAAAATGAATTCAATTGAGGTTGTTGAAACAAGTCCTTAAACGTGTTGAAATAAATCAAATCCAATCCACTTTTGGTGGCGTAGATGTTGTACTTCCAAACAAAACGAATTTCACTTCCTGGATAAATAATCCATCTAAAATTCAAATCAACAGTAAATGCATCAAACGTCGTATTGTGTATGCTTTTACCTTCTGAATCGATTCCTGTATAACTAGATGCTTTTGTCGACCCATCGTTTTGAAGGGCATAAAATTGTTGGTAATTAACTTCTTGCCAATTGTGATTCAAGCCCAATCGAAAGCCCATGCGATTGGTCAAGGTATAATCAGCTGCAATCGCATTATTGACAATCCAACGGTCACGCGAACCAATAAAAATCGTTCCCGCATAATTCGGATCACTCACACGAACAAATCCGCGGTTATTGGAATAGCGCGAAATATCTGTTGTAACGACAATGAACATGCGCGAGGACAAACGAATACGTGGACTGATTTGTCCATCAAAATTATTCATGGCATCAGCTGCGTAAACACGGTTGTACATGGAAAAATCCAAGGCGTATTTTTTGGTATAATCACTGGAATAAAATCCACCCAGTTGAAACGAACTTGGAAAGTTAACCGGTATGCCGAAAGTACGCGATTCAAAATGATCGATTTCTTTCACTGGAAAAACGGTCGACTCTATTCCAACTGTTAAAAAGTTTTTAAACGTAATGAATTCACCTGCATAAAAATTGAAGTATGCATATTTACTAGGTGCAAACAAGTATTCCAAATTGGTGCTTGCTTTGAAGGTTCGGCGTAACATGTTCCCTCTTGGCTCATAACCTATCCATTTTATTTCACTGTAAACTCCTCGGTAATTGTTCTTTGCGAAGAATCCCAATTCATTTGGATCATAGGTTTCCGAACATTGGTAATAATCAAAATGTCCTGTAAACGTTCCTGCTACTTTTGCAAACGACAGATATCCTGTATGTCCCAAAGTACTTTGATTATTGCGTTGATTCACTGATAACTGCCCATTTCCAGACAACGAATACTTCCTGCTTTTTGTCAACACTTGAAACTGAGCAGAAGACACATTCGATAAAACATCAATATCCTTTCGAAGCACATTTGAATTGATAAACGAGATGTTTCCCGAATTTTTCAAATTTTGACTAAGAACGAAAACGTTATAATTGGAGAGCGGATGCGCTAATTTCTCGCGTACCACGCCATTTGTATCTTTGTACGTCACAAAAGATCGTTTCTCAATAGCATTTAAAAATCCCAATCCCAAACCGCTTTTTGTTCTTCCAGTTATTTTTGTTGCGTTAACTAATTGAGCGAGTGCGGGCGCAGCTAGAATTTCATTTCCTGAATTTTGTAACGAATCAACAACTTGCGCACCCATGTATGTTTCAGCACCAATTCTTCGGGAATAAAAAATATCACCAATGCCAAACAAGTCCATTCCTTCCAAGAAAAACGGTCTATTTTCATTGTAACGCACTTCAAAGGGCGATAAATTAAGAACCAATCTATCCGAAGCAGTTTGCCCGAAATCAGGAACCAAAGTCGCGTCTAAAGTAAACGACTCGCTCAATCCGTATTTCATGTCCAGTCCAAATCGTTGGCGCAAACGCCAATCTTGACTTTGTGTTTGATCGTTGTAATAATTTTCTAGGTAGGCAGTTGTGTATGGCGAGAACATTAAACGTAGTGGCGAAACGAGTGCTTTCAAATTGGTTAACTTCCCTGCTTGCGCTAGTTCTCCAAATGCTTGTGGATCGACTGGAGACCAAAAAGATGTTTCGCGAATTCGGCGCACATGACGTTTGAAATTCACCTTCCAAGTTTGTACATCCACCTTTGGGAAACGCAATTGAGACAAGGGAATTGCCATTTCAACACACCAACCATATTCCGTTTTCGTGACAACACTTTTCCAAACGGCATTCCACGAATAATCGAAATCATTTTGATTGACAATTGCATCAATTTCAACACCTGCAGCGGTTACATAAAAACCAAATCCATTTTGTCCAGCGCCATACGGATCGATAGTCACACCAAAATAATCGGCATTACCAAAGTCATCGCGTTGTGACAAAAAAGTCAAGACAGAATCTGGTCGTTTATCGTATAATTGTGCGCCAATAAAAACAAATTGGTCGTTGTACAAAACCCGAACTTGCGATTTATAGGGAGAAAGCGCGCCTACATTCGGGTAATTCACAACAAACGAATCGGCCTCGGTAGCTTGTTGCCATTCCGATTCTAGTAATTGTCCATCCAAATCAATTTTTGTTGCAATGCGCTGCGCAGCCATTTCTTTTTGGGCAGCAACACGAAGGGATAAAACCAATAAACAAAAAAGTGATAAAAATGTCTTCATAGCAATTGTCAACAAAAATCGTTATTTTTGATTATATCTATTCACTTTTGTATGTATAAACTTCGTTTTCACTTAAAATTCATACCACTTTTAAGCATACTCTTAATTCTTGTTTCTTGTAAGCTGAATTACACGCCACCTCCCACTATGTATGACGTGACTATGCAACGTCGGACTGCGCTTGAAAATCAGTTAAAAAAAGACTATTCTACAATCAACAAAACGTATACATCGCTTGCGTATGGTGAGGTTGTCAAAGTAAAACCGATTAGCTACATCAAACTCGATTCGCTTTTTGAAAAGAAATACCAATTGACCCAACGAAATTTATCGACGAATGAAGTTGATGCAGCGATTGATTATCAAAAATTGATCATTGATAAAGATTCTGCAACCATTTCTTTTTTGGAAACACATTTTTTTCAATTACAAGAAAAACAACTGTTCGAATTTATCATTGCACAAATTGCAATCAATAAAAAGAATGAAATAACTCAAATGACACAATTGGACTATTTTGTTGCGGATTCAATTGATGCTCCGATGGCCCAATTTTACATGAAAGAAGAAAGTTTTACGCAACAATTTGATGACCCAGACCCAACGTATGCGGAAAAGAAATTCTACAATTTGATGAAGCAAAAAGCGGCAAACTTAATTGGTGAAGAAAAAAGCGATTTTTTGCGTCATGTGTTTTATGTTATGTGGATTTGCAACAAAAACAACCGTTTGAACAACACTTTGATACTCACAAAATTGACGCAAAACGAACTCATCAATAAAAATCCGTCGATCGATTTCTCCACTATCATTTGTGAAATAACTACTATCAAAAAAGAAGAATCTCCAACTGGTGTTGGTTATTACGAAGTACTTGTTCGAAAAACAAACGAAAAAGCAGCTTTTGAATTGTACAAATTCAACGAATATTACCAACGAATTCAATAGGAAAGCACAAACGCACCCCATTTATTTGAAGGGTTCAAATATTCTTGCAAATAACTCCCTAACAGTTTGGGATTTTGCTTGTTCGAAGGAATACCGTATTGTTGGTAATACAACCGTTTTTCATTGATATAAATATGCCATCCATTGGTAGCTTTCGCAACTGAAATTTTGGTTTTTCCAAGTTGTGCAGCAAGACTATCATTGGTTAATGCAAGCGTTTTTATTTTTCTTCCTGAATATTGTTGGAATGAAACCAATTCTCTCGGTACTTTGTCTGCTAATCCCTTTTTCGGATCGTAAAATCCAAGCACGCCAACTGGCGTTTTAATTGCACAAATCAAGCGTTTTGCTTTGAATACAATCAACTCGTTTTTCGTCAAGTAGTCGTATCGTTGAACAGAAACCAACACCACACTCAAAATGCTTACTGGAATGAGCAAATAACGTAACCGCTTGTAACGATATATAGCGATTAACCAACCTATAATGAGCAGGTACGCAATTAGCAAGACACTTGTTTCAAAATGAAAACCTCCAGAAACAGCGCCTGGAAGTTGATCAATGATTCCAACCCACCAAACCAAACCTATAATTGTAAACGAAAAAACTACAGCTACGAAAACAGAAATCACTGGAATGTAAACAGTTATTAAATAAATCATTCCCAACAACAAAACCAAAAATCCAAAGAGCATCACGCCCAAGTTGGCCAATGCAAAATAATTGGGGAATTGATAGAACCAATACAAAGTCAGCGGAGTAGTGAAAATTGTTGCGGCTATGCCAACCATTGTGCCTTCCCAAATCATGCGTACTAATTTTTGTTCGACATGCAACAAATCGACCAAGGGTTGGTACAAAAGGAAAATGCCAAACATAGCGCCGTATGACAATTGAAAACCGATGTCAAAAATTACCCAAGGATCCCAAACAAAAAGCAGTATTGCTGATAAACACAACGAATTAATCGCGGCCGTTTTTCTAAAAAACAACTGACCGTAAGCCAAAATTGTAAACATCACAACAGCACGCATGACTGAAGGCGATGCACCGGATAAGAAACCGTACATCCAAACCAATAGTAAGGAGAAGAATAAAGCTTGTCGTTTGGAAATCCAACGTGCAAAAAGCAATAATACTTTTTGGAACATCATAAGTAAAAGTCCAACGTGTAAACCAGAAACAGCAAGTACATGCATGGAACCGGTGTTTGAAAAAATGCGCATAGTTTCTTGATCTAAATCAGCTTTATCTCCCAATAAAAGTGCTTTTGCTACTCCCAAAAAAACGCCATCTAAATGTTGTTCCATGGAGTGAGACAAGGTGTTTCGCCAACGAGTAAAAAAGCCATTAATTGACTGTGTTTCACCGATTTTAACGCATTCGTGATTACTGAGTGCAATTGTGCCGATAATTCCTTTGTATTGGTAATAATAACGTGCATCAAATTCTCCTGGATTGCCTTTGTTTTTTAGTGGTAAAACAGTGCCGTTGAACAATAGTTGGTCATCGACACGATAAGACGCATCGTACAAATTCACAAGGATCTTTGCATTGGTTGGTGTCGATTTTTCGCCAATAATTAGTTGATCAAGTTGCACAATAAATTGCTGCGATTGCCCCTTTTCACTTCTCACTTCGTGAACGACGCCACTAAAAACTGTATTTTCGTGTTGAAACAAGTTGTTTTCAGGGTTTTTTCTGAAATCTGAAAATTCAAAAAACAAACAACCTAGCTGAAAAAACAGGACGAAGGCAATTAATTGACGGTTTACTGCATGTTCAAAAAGCGTTGTGAAGCGTAATGCAAGCAAAATCAGCAGCATAAAAAAAGCTGTGATGAATAGGGAAATTATGCTGTCAAATGTATTAAAAGCGGTAAAAAAGCCACCTGCAAAAATGGCCATTGTTGGAAGTAGCAATGGGAAGCGAAACGTAGTCATGCAATAATTTGTAACCCTAAACTAATAAAAAAAGTGTAGAAAACCAAAAAAAAGGCATTTTAACAGCATAAAAATGAGGGTTTTTGGTAAATATTACTGAATAAAAGCCTATTTTTGTGTTCAAATTTTTAAGATTCTATGATACACGTAACGCTTCCTGATGGATCGGTAAAACAATTCGAAAAAGGAACTAGTTCTTTAGCAGTTGCAGCTAGCATCTCTGAAGGATTGGCTCGCAACGTATTGGCTGCAAAAGTAAATGGAGAAGTAATGGATGCAAATCGTCCGTTAACAACTGATTGTACCTTGCAATTATTGACCTGGAATGACGCGGAAGGTAAATCAACCATGTGGCACTCTTCTGCCCATTTGATGGCGGAAGCACTCGAAGCAATTTATCCTGGAGTAAAATTAGCGATTGGACCTCCAATTGCCCATGGTTATTACTACGATGTTGACTTTTTAGATTACCACATCAAAGAAGAAGATTTGGTAAAAGTGGAAGAAAAAATGCGTGAGTTAGCGAAGCAAAAAAATGCGTTCGTACGCAAAGAAGTTTCAAAAGCTGATGCCTTAGCATATTTTACAGAAAAACAAGATCCGTACAAACTCGAATTGATTCAAGATTTACCTGACGGATCAATTACGTTTTACACACAAGGAAATTTCACGGATTTATGCCGTGGACCACATATTCCAGACACTGGATTCATCAAAGCAATCAAATTATTATCGATAGCTGGTGCTTACTGGAGAGGTGACGAAAAAAACAAACAGTTGACACGCATTTATGGAATTACATTCCCGAAACAAGCAGAGTTAACTGAATATTTAGAAAAGTTAGAGGAAGCAAAACGCCGTGACCACCGCAAGGTTGGAAAAGAGTTGGAATTGTTTACTTTCTCACAAAAAGTAGGTCAAGGTTTGCCATTGTGGTTACCGAAAGGAGCTGCATTGCGTGAGCGTTTGGAAAACTTTTTGAAGAAAGCACAACGCAAAGCTGGTTACGAACAAGTCATTACACCGCACATTGGTAACAAAGAATTGTACGTTACTTCTGGACATTACGAGAAATATGGAGCAGATTCGTTTCAGGCAATTAAAACGCCTGATCCAAACGAAGAGTTTTTGTTGAAACCAATGAACTGTCCGCATCACTGTGAGATTTACAAATCAAAACCGCGTTCGTACAAAGATTTGCCTGCTCGATTTGCTGAGTTTGGTACCGTTTACCGCTACGAACAAAGTGGTGAGTTACATGGACTAACACGTGTACGTGGCTTTACGCAAGACGACGCACACATTTTCTGTACACAAGAGCAAGTAAAAGAAGAATTTAAAAAAGTCATTGACTTGGTGTTGTATATTTTCAAAACACTTGATTTTAAAAACTTCAAGGCACAAGTTTCATTGAGAGACCCAAATAATCCAACGAAATATATTGGTTCGGATGAAAACTGGGAAAAAGCAGAAAACGCAATCATTGAAGCAGCAGCTGAAAAAGGTTTACCAACTGTTGTTGAATATGGAGAAGCTGCGTTCTATGGTCCGAAATTGGATTTCATGGTACAAGATGCTTTGGAACGCGAATGGCAATTAGGAACAATTCAGGTTGACTATAATTTACCTGAGCGTTTTGAATTGGAATATACAGGAGCTGACAACCAAAAACACCGTCCGGTGATGATTCACCGCGCACCGTTTGGTTCGATGGAACGTTTTGTAGCTGTATTGTTGGAACACTGTGCTGGTGATTTCCCATTGTGGTTAACAACAGATCAAGTTGCCATCCTTCCAATTAGTGAGAAATACAATGAGTATGCTGCAAATGTGTTGGAATTGCTAAATAATTCCGATATTCGCGGATTCGTTGACGACCGAAATGAAAAAATCGGTAAGAAAATTCGTGAAGCAGAAATGAAAAAAATACCTTTCATGCTCATCGTTGGTGAGAAAGAAGCTGAAAACAATGAGGTTTCTGTTCGTCAAAGAAGCGAAGGAGATAAAGGCTCTATGGGTGTTGAGGCATTTGCCACACTTGTAAGTGAAGCTATTGAAATCGAGTTGTCGACAAATGTTTAAATAATTGAATGAGAAAAGACAGTAAAAAACCGTTTATACGGAAAGAAGACAATGACCAACACAGAATTAACACGAAAATTACAGCTCGTGAAATTCGTTTGGTTGTTGAAGGAGGGGAACCACAAGTATTGTCACTTTCTGACGCTTTGAAATTAGCCGAAGAACAAGATCTTGACTTAGTTGAGATTTCGCCAAATGCTGTGCCTCCGGTTTGTAAAATTTTGGATTACCGTAAATTTTTATACAACCAAAAGCGCAAGCAAAAAGAATTAAAAGCGAAACAAAGTAAAGTTATTTTGAAAGAAATTCGTTTCGGTCCCAATACGGATGACCACGATTTTCAGTTTAAATTGACACACGCGCGCAAATTCTTAGAAGAAGGTTCAAAAGTAAAAGCGTACGTTTTCTTTAGAGGTCGTACAATTGTCTTTAAAGACCGCGGAGAAATCCTTTTATTGAAATTCGTTCAAGAACTTGCTGATGTAGGTGCATTGGAACAAATGCCGAAATTAGAAGGTAAACGAATGATCGTTATGATCAATCCAAAGAAAAAATAAGAAGTTCGCTTCTTAACATGAATATAGATAGAGAGTTCACTTTTAAAAAAAAGAGAAATGCCAAAAATGAAAACAAATTCCAGTGCAAAGAAACGTTTCACTGTAACTGGATCTGGTAAAATCAAGAGAAAACACGCTTTCAAAAGCCACATTCTTACGAAAAAAACCAAAAAGCAAAAACGTAATTTAACACACGCAGGATTGGTTCACGAAGCTGACTTGTCGAATGTTAAATTAATGTTGAGTATGAAGTAATCGTCGGTTGACGAGATAGACTTCGGGATTGTTTAACCAAGTGCTGAGTAACAAAGACGTTTGAAATAAAACGCACTTAGTATTAAAAAACTAGAAATTATGCCAAGATCGGTAAATCATGTAGCTTCAAGAGCTCGTAGAAAAAACATTATGAAGCTGGCCAAAGGATACTACGGCCGCAGAAAAAATGTATGGACAGTTGCTAAAAACGCTGTTGAAAAAGGATTACTTTACGCCTATTCAGGTCGTAAACAAAAGAAAAGAAATTTCCGTTCATTGTGGATCGCGCGTATTAACGCAGGTGCTCGTATGCACGGAATGAGCTATTCTCAATTCATGGGTGCTATCAACAAAAGCGGTATTGAATTAAACCGTAAAGTGTTAGCTGACTTAGCAATGAACCATCCAGATGCGTTCAAAGCTGTTGTTGACTCATTGAATAAATAAAAAGATTTCACTCTCTATCTTAAAACGGCTGTTTCATTGAAGCAGCCGTTTTTATTTTATCATTTCTTTTTCCAGAATCGTTTTTTATTCGGTGCGCCAGACTTTGGTTTGCCTGTCACCCACTCTGGTCCAGCGCCTAATTCTTCGGGAACTACTTCACGGGTAATTTCCATTTCAATCAAACGCTCAATTTGCGCCAACTTGTGCATGTCCTTCGGATTGATCAAGGTATACGCTTCGCCTTTGGTGTTCGCACGCGCTGTTCGTCCAATACGGTGAACATAATCTTCTGCATCTCTCGGCGCATCGTAATTGATTACCAAATTGATTTCTTTGATATCAATTCCACGCGACATAACATCGGTTGCAACCAATATCTTGGTGCGCTTCGATCGGAAACCACGCAATACCTCTTCGCGCTCTTCTTGCACTAAATTAGAAGAAACGCCTTTTGTGTTTTTATGTCCAAACTTTTTGAGCGCATTCACAATCTCATGCACTTTGCTTTTCGCAGAAGTAAAGATGATGATACTCGTAAAGTCGGCATGTGTTGCTAAAATAGTGTCGAGTAATTTGTTCTTTTGCTCGTCGTAACACAAATAAACGTGTTGCACCACTCCAGCTGCTGGTTTTGAAATCGACAACGCAATTTCAATCGGATCTTTTAAAATTTTCGCTGCTAGATTTTTTATTTTTTGCGGCATCGTTGCACTAAACAACAATGTTTGACGCTCCTTTGGAATAAACGATAAAATGCGCTCGATGTCTTCCGAAAAGCCCATGTCTAACATTTTATCTGCTTCATCTAAAATGAAATGCTCGATTTTTGAAAAATCGACATATCCTTGATTCAAGTGGGATAATAATTTTCCAGGTGTGGCAACTATAATGTCCATACCCTCGACCAAAGCAGCTTTTTGTTCTTCCCACTTTGCGCCATCTCCACCACCGTAAATAGCCATAGATCCAACCGAAACAAAATAGGAAAGTCCTTGAATTTCTTGTTCAATTTGAATAGCTAGTTCACGCGTTGGGACTAAAATAAGCGTATTGATCGACGTGTCTTCTTTACCCGTCAACTTGTGTAAGATGGGTAAAATAAACGCAGCTGTTTTACCTGTACCCGTTTGAGCACACGCTAATAAATCTTTGTTTAAAAGGATTTCAGGGATTGCTTTTTCCTGAATGGGGGTTGCATTTTCGAAGCCCATGTGTGTGATTGCTTCCAATACACTATCATTCAGGCCTAATTCATTGAATTTCATAGAGCATAAAGGTAAGGAATCTATTTGTATTGACTGGTGTTTGGAAGAAAAACAAATTTTGATAGGCAGGGTAATTTTGGAAATTTCCAAAAAGTGAAAAACGTAATATTACTTTTTTACTTTGCTGATGAGATGAAAACCGATTTTGCAAAATTGCAATGAGGTAATATTACCCTTTTCCCCTACTTAATTTTCATTTCCTATGGTAAGTTTCTTCAATAATTTGGGAAATTTCCAAAATGTGAAAAACGTAATATTACTTTTTTACTTCGCTTTGATGAATTGAAATTTTTAAATTTCAGTTATCATTTCTCTTTCAAATTATAATTTTTCCATTTCATATAATTTACTATCTTAGTTGGATTGAATACGTCCTGAAAATGACGCAACGTTTGACGGCTAAAATACGTCTTGAATACGAATTAATTGTTTGAAAATGAAATACCTATTTGCAATTATCATCTCCGCACTAGCGCTAAAAGCACAGGCACAATGTAGTCAGTATGCACCGATTAATATTGGTAGTGATACTGTAATTTGTCAAGGACAAACGGTTACTTTTTCAGTTCCTACAAATACAACATACGACGATTTTATTTGGTGGAATGGGGCTTTTTCAAACGCTGTGACAATTTCTCAACCAGATACTGTTGTATTACAAGTATTGAATTTACCACAAACAAACTTAATCGTCAACGGCGATTTTGAAAGCGGAAATACCGGTTTCTCGAGTGCTTATGTTTATGGAACTGGTGGAAGTTGGGGTTTATTATCAAATGCTGGTCAATTCGCTATTGCAACTTCTCCTTCATTGGCACACAACAACTTTGTTCCTTGTGCCGATCACACGACAACTGGTCCAGGTAATATGTTTGTTGCCAATGGTGCTGGAACTCCAAATACTTCTGTTTGGTGTCAGACGGTGACGGTGCAACCCAACCAAATGTATAACTTTTCTGCTTGGGTATCGAATGCGCTTGCAAGTGACCCGAATGTGGCGCAATTACAATTCACTGCAAACGGCGTTCAGTTGGGAAGTATTTTTACCACACCAACTATTGGTTGTACGTGGCAAGAATTTAACAATTTGTGGTATTCTGGTTCAGCGACTAGTGCGCAATTATGTATTGTCAACCAAAACTTCATGAATACGGGTGGAAATGACTTCATGATTGATGACATTAGTTTTAAACCAGTTTGTGTGCGCGCTGATACAATCATTGTTACTTACGACACAGCGACTGTTTCTGCAGGAGTCGATATCGCTTTTTGTGAAAACGAACCTGAATCGTTTACTGCCAGTGCAAGCTTTCCGAACGCAACATTGGTTTGGGAAACAACAGCAATTGGTCCGTCACTTACACCAACAACTTCTGGAACTTACACTGTTTCAACAGTTACTCCAAATGGATGTTTGATCAGTGATTCAGCTGTTGCGAATATTACTATGATGCCATGGAATTTTGATTTGGTTGAATCGCAACCAACAAGTTGTGGAACAAACGATGGTGCAGTTTACATAACAACAACTGGAACATTTGTTGGGCAACCAATTTATACGTGGAACGGACCTGGAGTTAACAATCCAACGCAATTCAACGCGACGGCTTGGACGAATAGACCTGCTGGTTGGTACTACATTTCGATCGAATCGCAAGGTTGTTTTAAATATGATTCTGTCGAAGTGTTGACATTGAATCCGCCTACTGCTCAAATTACTGCTTCGCCATTGACGGGTTACGCACCGCTTCCTGTTAGTTTTACGAACGGAAGTTCAAACGGTACGTCGTATATCTGGGATTTGGGTAACAACACCAACATCACTGTTCCTGATTTAGCTGGACAATCGACTGTTTACGCAACGCCTGGAATGTATACTGCTTATGTTGTTGCTGTCAATGGAAACTGTAACGATACCGCATTTGTTACGATCATTGTTGATGAATACATTCCACCAGTGATTGTGCCGGTAGCAATTGAATTTCCAAATGTCATTACGCCTAATAACGATCAGGTAAACGATGTGTTTGGTCCTACTTCAGCCTTGAACATTGCCAGCTTGGAAATCACGATTTTAAACCGTTGGGGAATTACTGTCTTTAAATCAAGCACAAGTTTGTGGGATGGTAAAATTGACGGAAAAGTAGCTTCTGAAGGCGTGTATTTTTATACCTACAAAGCCATTGGCGCTCAAAACGAAGTATTGGAAGGTCACGGTCAAGTTACCTTAACCAAATAAAAATTGAACAAGTTTATAGCTTGTTTGGTTGTAGTGTTTATCGGGTTCAATTGCTTTGGACAAGACACAACAATCATGCACCACCACTTGAAGGTGTTAACCAAAACGGGATTTTGATTACTACGCAATCATGATTACTTATTTTAGACATCATACTTAGCTCGTATTTAAAATTGCACGAATATGTCGATTTGAGAGTTTAGATCCTACTAATTGACAGCATACGAAATAATCATTTTTGATGATGTTTTTAAATGTAAACCTATTAACATTAAATTGTATATTTAAATGTTTTCGAAATACCAATTCTGAAGCCTGAACCTCTATTAACACTTTCAATATTCATACTTGCTCCCCCAATGGAAGTGCTATTCAGGTTGAATGTATTGTGATTTGAAAATCCTTGTATATAACTAAAATTCAATTTAAATAACCCATAATCATTTTTTTTATCTTGTAATTCTAATTCATATCTGAAAACTAAGATGGGAGAAAGTAGACCAAAAAAAAATGATTTTTTAAATGTGACTTCCTTCTCATACCCGAAATGATTATATAAATAAGACTCATAAAATTCTTTCTCGTTTCGTGTATTAAAACGTGATGGACTATTCAAGCCAAAACCCAATGAAATTGAATTTATTAGAATCTTGTCTAATTTGCTATTGGTTTTAAACGTCCGTGTTCCAAAAAATAAAAATTGATTGTATCTATTTATCAATTGCTTTGAAATGTACTCCGTATAAATTAATGAACTATCTGTATTTGGCAGATAACTTTTTCCTTTAGTATTCGCATTAATCTTGCTCTTTACAATAAATGTAGATAATCCAAGACTAAACTTCCAGTTGTCGTTTAACTTAAAAAATGTAACATTCAACTCCGGTTCTAAGCCAAACTTGTTTGTACGACTGATATTTTCATAAGAACCTGTTTTTTTTATATTCTCACAAGAATAATTATTACTACCGCCACTCGTTATTTCTGCATTCGTTTTTTGAAAACTAATGCCATAAAATTTCAATCCAGGAGTAACCTCAAATATGAACTGTTGCGAATGTACATTCATAAAAAGTAAATTAATAAGTCCAAAAAGAAAAATTTTTAATTTGGATTTTTTTCTATTTTTTTTCATTTGTCTATTATTATTTTTTTTGGACGCTTAGTGTAAAAGGGTTTACTAATGCTAATACCAATACTTGAACCTCTCGAAATACTCTGCTGGTATTCAAAGGGGCCTTGATCGTAAATATCAAAGTGTGTTAACTTGGATTCTTTAAATATACCTTGTTGATAGGTAATGCTGCAATTGAAAAGATTTTTGCCTTTTGTCGTTAAAAACTCCAACTCATAACGAAGTAGCATAAAAGGTAAATAATTATGTGATTTATATGTTTCGGAAATCCAAAATCCAGCGTTATACCAAGATTTATCGTTTTTTTTGTTTTTTGTAAAACCTGCACCGACAGATATGTATTGTTTGAGATTTTCCTGCCTATTGATAGTTGCATTAATTTTCCGTGTAAATAAACCATATAAATTAAAATCAACTGGACCAATCGAACCAGATGAAGTATTTTGGGCATTACCAAGTATTATTTCATCTTGCCAAATGAGTTTACTATTTTGCTCATTAGTATTAACTTTAAGAAATGCTCTTGATCCATTATAAACCCCAAAACCAGCACCAATTTTCCACAATGGATTTATTCCATAAAAATCTGCAAACAATTCTAAATTGTATTGCAAGCGCAATTCTACATTGTCCGTGATGGAAATATTGGAAGGTTTATTACCGTTTGAATAATTTATAATTGGATCATACACAACTTTATCAAAACGTTGAAAGCTAGCTAAGGGTGTCCCTATCATTGGTTTCACCCGAAAAAACCACTGTTGTGAGTAGCAAACGCCATTCACAACAGTTAATAAAAAAATGAAAATACTCTTCATTAGTAACCTTGATTAATACGAACCTGATAAAGAGTTCCATTCACATTTTTTGAAGGAGTATCAAAAGCCATCAACTCCCAATTCCCATTGATTTGGGCGAAAGCATTTGCGCCCATAATGTACTTTGAACAAGCTCGTATTCCATGCCAAGATTGTCCTGTGGCAATACCAGTGCCAAAACTATTTACATATTGGTATCCTGTATCGTCTTTACATTTCAACTTGTATCTTCGTTGCCAAGCTAGCTTTACTGGAATATTTGCTGTTTCCCAACTTGCCGTATAGGTAATTTGCCCTCCAGTATTACCACTTAGATTTTGTGTTTTTTCTCTAATTACTACTTTAGAATAAAAATCCCAACCTCCAGGAGTCCATCTATATTTAACCCTTAGTTCTCCATCAAACTTTTTATACTGAATACTTGCATTTGCTGTTTGATTGTTAACATTTCCATTTAATAAAAATGCCCATTCGATTTTATTCGTGAAAGTTTTTGAGTCTTCCTCTGTTTTAGCTTGATTTTCGCTACATCCCAATTTTGCTGCAGGATCATTAGCCCAAAAAATCATCTCATCTTCCCAATTATACATCTGAACTTTTGGGTTTGAAACATTTCCAGTTATTAAATCGGAATAACTACTTGCTTTATCCTCTTTTTTAATAGCATACCCCTTTTTTGCAATAAAATCAAAATAAAAAACATGAGTTCCTACTTGAATAGCACCATCTTTATTTAATAACTCAAAAATAAGAGATGGAAACTCCTCTTCTAGTCCAGCATTTTTAATTGTCTCAAAATTTTGTGAAGTCTTAAATTTTGAATAATTAAATGATGATAAATTATTTACAAACTGAACAATCTGCCCTTCAGTTTGACTCGGATTTTCTTCATTTTGTGTCCAAAGATTTTCATAATCAGCTAAAGAATTAAAAATGAGTAATGTCCCATCTGTTGTAACATTTGTAGTAGATTTCAGATCAATTTGATCTAAATTAATACTATTAGTAGGTTGAATGGTTTTTTTCTCACATCCAACAATACCAATTCCCACTATGGCAAGGAATAAGCCTCCATAAATTAACTTTTTCATTTTCGCGTGTTTTAGGTACTCTACTTTGTTTTTAGGAGTGTTCAAGTATTAATTCTCCTGTTATAAGTTTACTTTTACATTATCGGTTTAAAAGATATCATTACCATAAGTTGGCTCACTTAACAGATATGTGTTTTTTCCTATAACTATAAACTAATTGTGAATCAAAAGAATCACAAAAGGTGTAAAATGTTTTTTGTTCGAATATATGGTGTTGACCGCAATAATCAGTAGTTAAGCTAACTTATGAAATGTATTTGAATAAAAAAAGAAAATCTCAAAACAATTGAAACATGAACATGTGTAGCAGCGCTTAAATCGATATCATCATCTTGAAATTCAATACGTTACGCCGTGTATAATAAAACATATTTCATACTCATCCAAACTCTACCCCACAAAAAAAAAGGCTCAAATTTCTTTGAGCCTTTCATTGGAAGTGTGCATTCCTTATTTTTTGTCGTCTACTTCTTCGAAGTCAACGTCTGTTACTTCTTCGTTTGCTGCGTCTCCGCTTGCTTGTTCGCCCGCTGGATTTGCTCCACCTGCGTTAGCAGCGTTGTACATTTCTTCTGAAGCTGCTTGGAATACGTTGTTCAAACGCTCCATAGCTGGCTCAAGGTTCTCCATGTTTTTCGCTTCAAACTCCACTTTCAATGCAGCTAGTGCATCTTCAATTGGTTGTTTTTTGTCAGCAGGGATTTTATCACCGTATTCTTTTAATTGACGCTCCGTTTGGAAAATCAATGAATCTGCTTTGTTCAATGACTCTGCTTCATCTCTACGTTTTTGATCCGCGTCAGCGTTAGCTTCTGCATCTGCTTTCATGCGTTTGATCTCTTCGTCAGACAATCCTGAAGAAGCTTCAATCTTGATGGATTGCTCTTTACCAGTTCCTTTGTCTTTCGCCGAAATGTGCATGATACCATTCGCATCCACATCAAATGTTACTTCGATTTGCGGAACACCACGTGGTGCTGGTGGAATGTCTGTCAATTGGAAACGACCCAACGCTTTGTTGTCTGTTGCCATTGCACGCTCACCTTGTAATACGTGAATGTCTACCGCTGGTTGGTTATCCGATGCTGTTGAGAATGTCTCAGATTTTTTCGTTGGAATAGTTGTGTTTGCCTCGATCAATTTCGTGAATACACCACCCATTGTTTCGATTCCTAATGACAAAGGAATAACGTCTAATAACAATACGTCTTTTACCTCACCTGTCAATACACCACCTTGAATCGCAGCTCCAATTGCTACTACCTCATCTGGATTAACTCCTTTTGAAGGCGCTTTTCCGAAGAAACGTTGTACCGCATCTTGAATAACTGGGATACGTGTTGATCCACCTACTAAAATTACTTCGTCAATATCGCTTGTTGTCAAACCTGCATTTTTCAATGCGGAACGACATGGAGCGATTGTTCTTTCTACGATTGAAGCAATCAATTGCTCGAATTTCGCACGTTGCAATGTTCTAACTAAGTGTTTTGGAACTCCGTCAACCGGCATGATGTATGGCAAGTTAATCTCTGTTGAATTCGTTGAAGACAATTCGATTTTTGCTTTCTCTGCTGCTTCTTTCAAACGTTGCAAAGCCATTGGATCTTTACGTAAATCCAATCCTTCGTCGTTTTTGAACTCGTCAGCCAACCATTGGATGATTGCCTCATCAACATCATCACCACCTAAATGCGTGTCTCCGTCTGTTGCCAATACTTCAAATACTCCGTCACCTAACTCCAAGATAGAAACGTCATGTGTTCCTCCACCAAAGTCAAATACCGCAATTTTTTGGTCAATTCCTTTTTTATCTAATCCGTAAGCTAATGCTGCTGCAGTTGGCTCGTTGATAATACGTTTGATTGTCAAACCAGCGATTTCACCCGCTTCTTTTGTTGCTTGACGTTGTGAATCGTTAAAGTATGCAGGAACAGTTACAACCGCTTCTGTTACTTCGTGACCCAAATAGTCTTCTGCTGTTTTCTTCATTTTTTGAAGAATCATTGCAGAAATTTCTTGTGGTGTGTACAAACGACCGTCGATGTCTACACGCGGTGTGTTGTTGTCACCTTTTTTAACGATGTACGGAACGCGTCCTGCTTCTTTACTCGTATCGTCATAAGAAGATCCCATGAAACGTTTGATTGAGTAAATCGTTTTTGTTGGATTTGTAATCGCTTGACGTTTTGCTGGATCCCCAACTTTACGCTCGCCTCCTTCAACAAAAGCAACCACAGATGGTGTTGTTCTTTTTCCTTCAGCGTTTGTAATTACAACTGGTTCGTTTCCTTCCATTACAGAAACACAAGAGTTTGTTGTTCCTAAATCGATTCCAATTATTTTTCCCATTTTATTTGTTTTTCGTTTTTATCAGAATTTCCTTTCTATTGTCAATCTTTATGCCACCGATAAAACACGAATTATTTATGCCAAAAATGACAGCATCGACCGAAAACGACACGAGAAATCTGTCTATTTGACAGTAATTAACTGACAAAAAAGCAAGTTCAACCTTACTGAACGACTTCTTTGCTTGGTTTTTCGCGGAAAAAGAAATAATAAATGGGCAATCCCAAAAGAATCAATGCCACACTACCCGCTGTGTCTTCAAAGGTGAAAACCAACAACGAAATACAAATGATGACCGCAAAAACCAAATACAAAAACGGAATGAACGGATAACCTAACGCTTTGTATGGACGCGCTAAATCGGGATGTGTGCGGCGCAATTTGAACAATCCGGCAATGGTAACAATGTAAAAGACCATCGATCCAAAAGTCGCGAACTTGATTAAGATGCTGTACGAACCAGAGAAACACAAGGTAATCGCCCATGCACTTTGCAGCCACATTGCCCAAGCTGGAACGCCGTGTTTGTTCAACTGCTGTGCTTTCTTGAAAAATAATCCGTCTGTTGACATCGCGTAAAACAAACGAGAACCTGCCATGATTAAGCCGTTGTTACAACCAAAAGTTGAAATCATGATCAACAACGCCATTAATAAGTTTGCGACATTTCCGAATAACATATAGGCAGCGGATGTTCCTACCCTACCCGAACTGGCGAATTGAATTCCTGTTGCAACGACAGAATCTTTCGAATAAACGAAGTTCTCGGCGCCAGGAACTCCTTTTAATGGCAACAAGCCAAGGTATGCGACATTTGCTAGAATGTACAAAATGGTTACGATAAACGTTCCTAAAAACAGTGAACGCGGCAAATTGCGTTCCGGATTACGGATATCGCCTGCTATGAACGTAACGTTATTCCACGCATCACTGGAAAATAAGGAATTAATAATGGTCGTCGACAATACAATCATCAATCCGACAGTTGTCAAATCGGTCGTTGTCCATTCGTTCGTACTTGTTAATTTGGTCGACGTAGCGTGCCACATATCGGTAAAGTTTTCACCAAAATAACCTGATGTTGCTCCTACAATGATACCCGCGATAATTAAAACTGCCAAGGCAATTAACTTGGAACTGGTGAAAATAGCTTGGACAATTTTACCGTATTGAATACCGCGAATGTTGAGCAAGGTCAACAAAAGAATAACACCAACACCGACAAAATTAGCACCGTTGATGACAACGGATCCATACGATAAAATAGGTTTATCAACGAGAACGGGAAAAAAGACGCCAGCGAATTTACCAAACGCTACTCCTACCGCGGCAATGACACCCGTTTGAATAACGGTAAAGACCGTCCAACCGTATAAAAAAGAAGTGCGTTTTCCCCACGCTTCTTTGATGTACACAAATTGGCCACCTGCTTTGGGATACATGGCAGCTAATTCGCCGTAACTCAATGCGCCAAACAGCGTAATAACGCCAGTTAACAACCAAGTAAGCAACAACCAACCCGAACTTCCCAAGTCCTTCGCCATGTCGGAGGTAACAATAAATATACCTGAACCAATCATACTTCCCGCCACTAAAAATGTAGCATCGAGTAATCCCAATGATTTTTTGTCGTTTTTTTCCATGTGTAAAAAAAAAGTCCTGCTTCAATGAAAGCAGGACATTTAAATTAAAAAATAACTCTTATTCTTGATCGGTTAGCTTTTCAGATGCATTTAAAATAGCATCATGACCTCCCAACGATTGTTCTAAATTGTATTGTTTTACTTTACTGTGTTTTCTACTGTATAAGAAGTATACCAAGAATCCTAAAGCAGTCCAGATTAAAAACGCTACCCATGTTTCAGGTTTAACGAAAAACATCAAACCAACATTAAACAATGTTCCTAAAATAGAAACCACAGGTAAAAATGGTGTTTTAAATGGTCTCGGTAATTCTGGTTGTTTTATTCTTAAAATCAATACAGCAACAGAAATCATAGAGAATGCAAGTAATGTACCCATGCTACACATTTCAGCAACTTTATCAATTGGTGTTAGAGATGCAACAATAGAAATGATCAAACCAACGATTAATGTACTTCTGTATGGTGTTTGGAATTTCTTGTGTACAACGCCAAAAATTTTAAAAGGTAACAAGCCGTCTTTTGCCATTCCTAAGAACACACGCGTTTGCCCCAACATCATTACCAACATTACAGAGGTTAAACCTGCAACTGCTGCAATAGTAATTAAAACTGTTGCCCATGGCATTCCAATTCCTTCAAAAGCCGATGCAACTGGCGCTTTGATATCTAAATCTCTAAAGTTAACCATACCGGTTAATACAAGAGAAACAGCAATGTATAAAACAGTACAAATGATTAAAGAAGCTATTATAGCAAAGGGCACATCTTTTTTCGGGTTGATGGCTTCACCTGCTTGTGTGGATACAGCATCAAAACCAATGTATGCAAAGAATACGATACTAGCAGCAGTAAGAACACCACCAAAGCCCCATCCATAATGAGAAACCGCTTTTCCTTTTTCCATGATTACTTCTGCATTTGGAACAAATGGATCCCAATTTGCTGTATCAATAAAGAAGAATCCAACGAAAATAACGAATAAGACAACTGCCATTTTCAAAATAACGATCAAATTATTTGTTTTAGCTGCTTCTTTGATTCCTCTCACTAAAATTGAAGTTACCAACCAAGTGATTAAAAATGCTGGTAAATTAAACGCGAAACTTGGCGCAGCAACACCTGCTTCTGCTGCTTTTGTCGCTGCTGTAACTGGATCATTCATTAACCACATGGGGGGATGAATTCCGCATTGATGGAGGAGTTTTTCAAAATATCCACTCCAAGCAACTGCTACAGTCGTAGCTCCCATCATGTATTCTAGGATTAAGTTCCAACCGATGATCCATGCGAAAACTTCTCCCATTGTTCCATAAGAATATGCATATGCAGAGCCTTCAACAGGTAAAACCGAGGCAAACTCAGCATAACAAAGCGAAGCGAATAAACATCCAACACCTGCAATTGCAAAAGCGATTGCCAAAGCTGGACCTGCGTGATTGTGCGCTGCGATACCGGTTAGTGTGAAGATTCCACCACCAATAATTGCACCAATACCCAAAGAAGTTAACCCCCATTTTGTTAAAACACGCTTCAACTCACTTTTTTTCATGTCTGCCTCAAAGGCACTCATTGGCTTGACGCGCCACATGTTATTAGCCATATTTCTGAATTATTAATTTAAGAAGGTAAAGATAAAAAAATTGTTAAAGCTTGTTAACCTTTCTTGTTTTTTAAGCAAAAACAGAATTATTCAATTTTTTCGAACTCGATTTTGGTTCTTTATCTTACATTTGACTATACAACATTTGTTATGTGGATTTTTAAATTACGTCAATTTTTACGAAACTTTTTTCGCCTCACTGCCATTGTCTGGATCATTGTTCGACACTATTTGCAAAATTGGTTGACCACCGGACCGTTGCGTAAACTTATTGACCGACACGGAACAAAACGCATTTCGCGCTCCGAACGTCTGCGTCTCATCATTGAAGATTTGGGACCAACTTTCATCAAATTTGGACAAATCATTGCCGACAGACCCGATTTAGCATCTGAGAATCTACGTATCGAACTGAAAAAACTACAATCGTCAGCGCGCCCATTCGACGACGACCACGCTATTGCTATTATTGAACAAGAAATTGGCGACAGTATTGATACCGTTTTTGCTGCATTTAACCGCAAACATATTGCCTCGGCTTCCATCGCACAAGTGTACACCGGAACGCTTCATTCTGGTGAAAAAGTTGTGTTGAAAGTGCAACGCCCGGGCATTCGCATCAAAATAAAACTCGATATTTTATTGATTCAAGTGTTTGCTCGGAAATTACAAAACAGTTATCCCGAATTAAATTCGTTCAATATTGTAAAATTCATTGAGGACTTTGGAGAAATTATTGAAAAAGAACTCGATTTCAATAATGAAGTTTCCAATATGCTTCGCTTTACACACATGTTTGCAAATGATGAACGTTGTGCTATACCAAAAGTGTACAATCGTTTTTGCACGCAGCGACTATTGGTCATGGAGCATATTGACGGGATTACTCCAGACAATATTGCTGAATTAAAAGCAAACGGATTTGATCCTCAAATCATTGCTGAAAATGGGATGAATGTCATTTTGACCATGATATTAAAACACGGATTTTTTCATGCAGATCCGCATGCGGGAAACCTATTTGTGCGCGGAAACAACCAAATCGTTCTGATCGACCACGGCATGTGCGCGTCTTTAAAGCCCAAACAAATCAATGGTTTGATTCATTTTATGATTGGCTTCGCGGATAAAAATCCGCACAAAATCGTCAAAAGTTTATTGGCACTCACCGAAGTTACTTACTCGAAACACCAAGAAGATTTAGAGTTTGAAATCCACGAATTGATTCAGAAATATACTTATTTGGATTACAACGATGTCGATCTTTCTGGTTTATTCATTGACACGTTTAAATTATTGATGAAATACGAAATCAAAATACCGAGTAATCTTTATATGTTGCTCAAAACCTTGGTGACGATACAAAAATTAGCTGAATCATTGCAAGCAAAAATTTCGATAATCGATTTCATCCGCCCTTATGCAACAGAAAAGTTAAAAGAACGGTTTTCGTGGAATGCACTGAAATCGAAATTCATCAACGGAGCAGAAGACTTACTTTATTTGGTAGAACAATTACCAAAAGACGTGCGTCAAATTGTTACGAATTTCAAAAATGATGGCTTGGTTCATACAGTAAAACTTGGTGAAGGTGGTGTAACAAACCGACAAATCAAGAGCAACGTTTACCGCATCGGTTCAATATTACTCGTCGGTATCTTACTGATTTGTGCAACTTTATTGAAAATCTTCAACAAACAAGTGCATACTGTCAAAGGTGGAACAACTATCAGCAAAGAGATTTTTGGGAATTTTCCCGACATCTTCTTTTTCACGACTGTATTCATTGCTGTCATTGTTACTGTCCGCCTTTTTCTTCGCTCGGAGAAATAATCAATATACTATTAATGCTTTTTGCTCGTTATTATTTCGCTTAAGTTCATCATATGCTGTTTCAACAAAAAATTAATTCGACTACTACTCATTTTCAAAACAAAGACATCAGCCTTGGATTTCGGTCTTTAATTGATTGCGTTTTGGATACGCAACATTTGCCTTTTTATCAAGCAATCATTGCATTAACGGAATGGAAAGAAAGTACAGCGTATACTGAAAATGAATTTTTGGACCGCGTTGCGCAACTAACGAGTGAACTTGCCAATTTTCCAATCAATGAGCCGGAAACAAGAACAACATTAATCGCAACAAAAAGTTTGACAAAAAGATACGGTCAAAAAAAATTCGCGATTGGTCCAATTGATATTGCCATCAAAGCAGGTGAAGTTTGGGGATTAGTCGGAGAAAATGGAAATGGTAAAACAACCTTGTTGCGCATATTAGCGAAAGATTTATCATACAACGAGGGCGCATTGACGATTGAATTTGAAAAAGAAACTACCGACGAATACGACCTCCGAACGAAGTTAACCTACATTCCACAACGCACGCCAAAATGGCACGGTTCCTTGAAAAGCAACTTGAAATTTACAGCTGCACATTATGGCATCAAAGGAGAGGAAAACGAATTATTGGTTTTGATGATGATTATTCGATTTGGGTTGTGGAATTTTCGCAATCACCAATGGAATGAATTATCTTCTGGCTACAAAATGCGCTTTGAACTAGCACGCACTTTTTTACGTGCCCCAAAAATCTTGTTACTCGACGAACCACTTGCAAATTTGGATGTCATGGCACAACAACTCATTTTGGAAGATTTAAAAAGCTTGTCACAAAGTATCTCTAATCCAATTGGGATTGTGTTGAGTTCCCAACAATTATTTGAAGTAGAGAAAATCGCAGACAGCGTTTTGTTTCTGAGCAATGGTCGTCCTACTTTTCTTAATGAAATTGCAAGCGAACAAGAATCGGTTAAAACAGTGATTGAATTAGAAGTATCTTGTAGTCGCGAGGAATTGATTGCTGCTTTCAGTGAGATAACTATCCTTGAGCTGACCTTTAACGGTGGTGTTTACATGATAACCATCGAAGGTGAAAATAGGATGCGCGCAATTATGTCCGCATTGATAACTCATCACATTGACGCAAAATATATCCGCGATATTTCAAACTCAACACGCCGTTTGTTCTTAAAATAAAATACGATGAAATTTATAAAACGTTTTGATACCTACTTGCTCGAGAATTACCCGTTAATTTGGTTGAGTAAATTACCGTATGTTGTAGCGGGAGGATTGTTGCTTAACCTCGTTTTCTTTCTGATTGGATTTGGACTAGTTGACTTGAATTTTTTGAAAAACGATTCTATCGGATATTATTACGGCAATTCAATTGTTGTGTTGTTACATGTCATAACGGCAATAATTGCAGTCACTTTTTGGTGCTTTGCCTTGTTCAAGAAAAACGCAATTCGCCATTTATACCCAATTCAAAAAGCATACTTTTCACAGTTATTTTTGCACTTTTTCATCGGGATTTTCTTGTTAATAGCACCCTATTTTAGTTTTCAATCAGGTTTGGTAACTAAGACGAACTTATTGTACGATGTTAATGAAGTCAAAAAAGATTTTCCAATCATCAACAAAGCAATGGCTTTTTTACCAGATGGCAACGAAAATTACTCCTTATCAAACCGATCTTATCCCAAACCATTTCCTGTTTCGTATTTTGATTTGAATGATTTAACACCAAATGCAAAAGAACTGGAGTTTCATGATTCCATTTATTTTCCTGAAAATCATATTGAAAACAACGATACAATAGATGGGAAAATTGTTCAGTTTTACACCTTAGGATCGAAGAAGGTTAAAAATAATTGTGATTGGGAATTCAACGATTACATTGCTCGATTTCACCATTTGAACAAAGATACAACGATTCATTTCCAAAGTTTATACAATTACTCTGCTGCAATGTATGATGCTAATTATTTCTTCACAAGACCAAACTATGACTATGAATCAGGAATAGAAGAAGTTAAAAAAACAGCGATTTCTCCAATTCATCAGCTTCTTAACACAAGAGATAAACGAGGAATTGAAACAGCGATTCGCGCTTTTAAAGAAATATTAAACACCTATGAAATTCCTTATTTCATTGATGAACATTTGCTGACTAATTATTTGTTTGAAAACAACTTTCATTCGTTCAACTTTCAACTCGTCAGTCAAAATGCATGGACAAAGCAAATCTCAAAAAACAAAGGATTATTAGCATACCACAATGGGTCAATCGCTAATTTCATTTCCCTTGAGAAACAAGCTCCTTTTTGTTTTAGCAAAGAAAAATTAGATAATTTCTACGATAACTTACGTATTGCGCAGTTACCTATTACGAGTGACTTTACAATCTATATCGTAGTCATTATCAGTTTAATCATTGCTTACGTTTTTGTTTTGTTTGAATTTACACCTTTTATTCAATTCATATTAAGTATTCCAATTTTTGGAGGATTAATGATCGTAAACTTCATGTTTACGTTTCTTTTTGCTTATGCCAATGCTACTTCTTCCGTACTTTATTTGAGTCAATACCTGACAGTAAGTTTGGCAATTTTATATCTAACTTGGATTAGTTTGCATAACAGCTGGAACAAGAAATTTACGAGTAT
>CALJKJ010000017.1 GCA_937973685.1 uncultured Flavobacteriales bacterium
GCTGATCGTGACTGGAGTTCAGACGTGTGCTCTTCCGATCTATTTAGACTGTAAATACTGCTATTTACCTGAAAGGAATTCTAAAGACAAAATGGATTTGAATGTAATTAAAATCACTTTAGAAAAATTAGTAGATGAGAAATTGCTAGGAGATTCATTAAATCTTCTTTGGCATGCAGGTGAACCTACAGTAATGCCTATAGACTATTATGAAAAAGTTGAACTATTAATTGAAGAAATAATTCCTAAGGAAGTAAAAGTTATTCATCAAATACAGACAAATGCAACTCTGTTAAATGATGAGTGGTGTGAGTTTTTTAAAAAATCCAATATGCTTGTTGGAGTAAGTTTAGATGGGCCAAAACATATTAATGATAAAAATAGAGTTTTAAGAAATGGGAAAGGCACTTTTGATCAAGTGATGAATGGAATTATGTTGCTTAAAAAACATAACATTGACTTCAGTATTATTTCTGTTTTGACTGATTATTCTTTAGATTTTCCAGACGAAATTTACAACTTTTTTATTGATTTAGGTGTTACAACTGTTGGCTTTAACATGGATGAAGAAGAGGGAATTAATACAAAAAGTTCTATTTCTGATAGTTCAAAAAATAAATTAAAGCTTTTTTGGGCAAGAATTTTTGAACTTCAAACTAATTTAAAAAATCATTTGTCTATTAGAGAAATTTATGAATTTAATTCAACTCTTTTTAATGCAGATTTAAATATAAAGTCATTTTTGAATAGAGGTCAAATGTTACATCCTTTAAGTATTTTAACAATTGATACCGAAGGTAATTTTAGTACTTTTTCGCCTGAACTATTAGGGATGAAAGATGAAAAGTATAAAAATTTCCATTTTGGTAATGTAATTCGTAATTCAATTTCTTCAATTTCTTCAAATTCAGAATTTTCAAACGTTTATAACGATATTATTTCTGGAGTAAAAAAATGCTTCGATTCTTGTGAATATTTTAGTTTTTGTGGTGGCGGAGCTCCAAGTAATAAATTATATGAAAATGGAAGTTTTGATTCTACAGAAACAAATTTTTGCAAGTTCAGTAAAAAGGTTTTAGTAGACGTTTTTTTAGATAAAATAGAATCTGAAATTAATTAGAAATTTTAAAATAATAATAATTGTTCAAATCAAACAAAGTTCTTTTCACAAAGAATTTTCTTACTTATTCTGAATGCGATAAATTAATAAAACTGTTAAATTATAAAAGTTTTAATAGGGCTCATCAATTTCATTATGGCAGGAATAATAATGAATTTTTTTCATCTGATCCAATTATTAAAAAAATAATAGTAGATAAAATAAATAAATTTAAATTATCAAGGAAGAGCATAAAGTATTTCTCTCCAATATTTGAATTTTATCATTACGGTCCTGGAAATTTTATTTCAAGCCATAAAGATAGTCCAACTAAAATAAATTTTTTTATAAAATCAAATTATACTGCAATCATATATTTAAATGATGATTTTGTTGGTGGAGAAACATATTTCACAGAACTTAAATTGAAAATAAAGCCTGAAAAAGGGGGGTTGCTATTATTTAAACATAATATAATTCATGAAGCTTCAAAAGTTTTTTTAGGAAATAAATTAATATATAGATCAAATTGGTTGATAAAATAATTAAGTAATTTCTCCAGACTCTACTATTAAAATACTTTGTTCTGTATTAAAAGTTGATAAAATCAAATTTTTAGCAACCTCAGAGACAAAGACTCCTCTGTATTTGTGCAATTTCCCAACTAATATCGGTTTGATTACCTTGAATATTCCAATCGCTATTTTCTCACCAAATCGAAATTCTTTTCTATTGCCCATCAAAAAAGAGGGCCGAATAAATACGGCATGTTCAAATCCTAATGCTGTAACGGAAGTTTCCATTTCCCCTTTTGTTTTCAAATAAAAATTTGAACTGGTAGCCGCAGCTCCAATAGAGGAAACTACGCCAATACGTTTTACGTCATGTTCCTTGCTAAATCGTGCAAAGTTGACAACATAATCATGGTCAATTTCGTGTTGTTTAGCTTTAGATCCTGCTTTTTTAATGGTAGTTCCAAGAGCACAAAAAGCCACATCAAATGGCAATTCATTAGGAATACTTAAATCACTGAAATCAATAAAATACGAACTGACTTTTGGATGTTCTTTGCTTTTAATCGAACGTCCTAAAATGACTATTGATGCTACTGCTTCGTTTTCAATTAATTGATTCAATAACTGCTCACCAACTAATCCTGTTGCACCGCTTAAGAGAACACGCATGATTTTTTTTTGTAAAAGTAAGCTTTTTTACACAATTTTTTATCGCAATTAAAGTGTTGATTATCAGTCATAAAAACGATTGTATCTAATTACAAACGAATAAAAGTCGACAGTAAATAGATAATAACCGTATTCGATTTTCGGTCTACTACAACTTTGCATCATCAAATCGATTGAAGGTCAGTCGAGCAATTTATAAACGTTTTAATTATTTTATTATGAGCACATTAAAAAACAAAGTCAACTTGATCGGTCGCTTAGGAGCAAAACCCGTAACACAAGTTTTTGATTCTGGTGTCAAAAGAATCCGTATGGTAGTAGCTACAAATGAGCGTTTCAAAGACAAAAAAGGCGAGTGGCAACAAAACACTCAATGGCACACTGTAATTGCATGGGGAAACATCTGTGACAAAATTGAAAAAGTGCTTGACAAAGGAACTGAATTTGCGCTTGAAGGAAAATTGGTCAATCGAACTTACGAGTCGAAAGAGGGTGAGAAACGCTATGCAACTGAAATTGAATTGAGTGAATTTCATGTATTAACTCCGAAAGTTACAAACGCTTAAAACAAACGACCATGGAAACGACTGCAACAAATCCGATGAAATTTAATTTTAATCACGTCAACATGATTGGTAAAATGGCTACAGACCCCAAAGTGCGCTTATTGCCAGGGGGTCGAAAAGTAGCTAACTTTTCTATGACAACAAAAGAAAACTATTTAAATGCAGATGGATCAATGTCCATCAAGCTAGATTGGCACAGAGTAACAGCATTTGGTCGTTGGGCAACAATTTTAGAGGAGTTGTGCCGCAAAGGAGTAAACATCGCTGTAGAAGGAAGACTCGTTTCACGTTTTTACAAAATGGAAACTGGTGAACGTAAAATGTTCTCAGAAATAGAAGTCAACGATTTAATCATACTTTAAACTAATTAGTCATGATAAGAAATCAAGTAACGATGGTTGGTTTGTTAGGCAACGATGCAGAATTCACAACATTTGAGAACGGCTCAAAGGTCGCACGATTTTCAATTGCATTGCTTTCAAGTGATAAATCGAATAAAAACAAAGTGAATTGGCAACGAATGTTTGCATGGGGTAATACCGCAGAATTTTTGAATCTATACTGTAAAAAAGGACATAAATTGGCCATTTCTGGTCGGCTGGTTTATCGAACATTTTTATCTGCAACTGGGTTACCACAAAAAATCACTGAAGTGGAAGTTCGTGAAGTTGTAAAGTTCTAAGTAAACCTTATAAAAAAGAGGTTGATTTTCAGCCTCTTTTTTAATTTTGTAACAAATCCCTAGCAACGTATTATATTTTTAACGTTTGAACAATAGGCATTTTAACTTTTTTTATCAGCTGATTAAACTACTTTTACACTTTAAATTGAAACTTTTGAAAACAAAACTACTTTTAATTTTCTTGCTCGCTATTTCGATTGGACATGCTCAAAATATGACCATTAATGCAACTGTCGTTGATACGAATGCAAAAACAATTGTTAAAAATGCTGTAGGGATGGTCATTCGTGTCAGAGATTCTGTTTTGTTGGATTTCAAACGTACCGATAAAATGGGGCAATTTCATTTTTCTGTTCCAATTGATACGGTTGAATTTATTGTTAAACATCCAGAATACGGCGATTATCGGTCCTTTATTTTTGGAAGTAAAGAGAATAATGTGTTCGAAATGAACCCGTTGCCAATGCCAGAATTAAGTTCTGAAATTGAGGAAGTAGTTATTTTTGCTTACAAAGACCCAATCTATTACAGAGGAGACACATTAGTATATGTAGCTGATTCTTTCAAAGTAAAAGAAAATGCTGTAGTAGAGGATTTATTGAAAAAGTTACCCGGAATGTCAGTTGATGCTAACGGGAAAATAACGAATCAAGGCAAAGAAATTGGTAAAGTTTTAGTAGATGGTGACGAATTTTTTGGAAGTGATGCTACAATTGCAACAAAGAATCTAGCTGCAAAAGGAATTGATCAGGTTCAGGTTTATGAGAAAGATGCTGAAGATGGAAGCGATGAGAAAATTCAAGTCTTAGATCTCAAATTGAAAGAAGAAGCCAAGAAGGGATACTTTGGAAAGGTCAATTTGGCAGGGGGAGTAAATGAGTTGGTAGCGCCTAATAAAAACTTTTATGAATCAGAATTCTTATTGAATAAATACAACAAAGATCAAAAAATGGCAGTTTTTGGATTGACTTCAAATACACCAAAAACTAATTTTAATGGAGGAGATTTATTTAAATTTGGTATTGCTGAGGGAAGAAATTGGATGAATGAGTCGGATGATCAACAAAATTATTCTGACAATGGAGATAACAATTCAGAAGGTATTCCAAAAACTATTAAAACAGGCTTTTACATCGATCAAAAAGCGTGGAAAGGTGCACGTGTTCGATTGAATTATACTTATTCGCAATACGATGTTACTGCGGGTTCTCAAAGTTTGTCGCAATACATATTAACAGACACAACGTATACAACTGATGTTAATAATACCAATCAAGAAGGATACAAACAACATGCAATTGGTTTGAAATTTACCCAACAAATTGATTCGTTATCGCGTATTGAATTTGAACCTAAAATCAATATCAGTAATACGCAAATCAATTCAAAATCCTACACAAATTTCATTGCTGAAAACGATACGTTAACCCGTACAACGGATATCAATAATTTAACAACATCTGAAGGATTAAGTGCAAACACGACACTTCGCTACTTCAAAGATTTTAAAAAGAAAAACAGAAAGTTACAAGCACGTTATAATTTGGTATCTACGAATAATTCAGCAGATGGAACGTTAAATACGATTGATAAGGACGCTGTAACTGGTAATACCAATCCGCTAGGAACATTTGATCAAAAGAAAGAAAATAGAAATGTTACAATGGCGCATACAGCATACATTAATTATGTAGAGCCAATTGCAAAAAAATGGAAAACTGAATTTGATTACGAGTATTACAAAAACGCGAATGACCAACGTAAAACATCATTAAATCCAATAAGCGGAGAATATGTTGAAGTTGATTCATTGTTTTCAAATCAATTTTCATCGGATCGTCAACAACAACGAGCAGGAGCATTTTTGATTTATGAAAATTCAAAAGGGCGTATTTCATTTGGATCGAGAGTGAGAAATATTGCAATAGCAAATTATAATTTCTTCTCTGACACAACAATTAATCAAACACAAACAAACTTCTTGCCTCGCGTTGTGATGACATACAAATTCACACAATCTAGTCGTTTGCGCATTCAGTACAACACAAATTCATCCCTTCCAAGTGTAGATCAATTACAACCTGTTCGTGATAACTCAAACCCTAACTTTATTCAACAAGGAAACCCAAATTTGAAACCTAATTATGCACATTCGTTAAATGTAAATTATAACATGTGGTCAGGTTTGTCTGGTTTTTATATTTATGGAGGATTGAGTTACTCGAGACAAAATAACGCATTTTCTACATCTACTGTTTATCTATCTAATGGAGGTACAAAATCCCAAGCAATAAATGTTAATCACGCTGATTACCTTTACTATTGGGGGGGTGTTGGCTTGCCTTTCAAAAAAGTAAAGGATTTAAAATTGAATGTGAATTTGAATGGAAATTTAACGTCATCTGAAAACTACATTAATTTCCTAAAAAACGAAACGAAAAATTTAGGAATTGGAACAGATTTGACGCTTGCATATAATGGCGATTCATTGAACTTAGAGTTAGGTGGTGGAGTCGATTACAACAGACCTACAAATACCCTAAGCACTTTTTCGAATCAACCATATACCAATTATAACTTTTCTGGTAGAATTGATTGGACCTTACCATATCGTTGGTTTTTCAAAACGGATGCAACTTATAACATCAATACAGGTAGAACAGCTGGATACAACATCAACTACGTTATTTGGAACATGTCCGTTAATCGTTCGTTCTTGAAAACAGGAAACTTATTATTCGGAATCGAGGCATACGATATCTTAAATCAAAATGTAAGTAATTACAGATCGGTAAATAATAATGTTATCGTCGATCAAAAAACAAATATCATTCGACGTTATTTCATGGCGAAAATGACGTTGAAATTTAATAACAATAAAACGAAAGTAGTTGAAGATGATCACTGGTTTTAAATATAGCATTATTGCCCTTTTCTTATGTGTTTCGACTGTTCAAGGACAAGTCGTAAAACAAGGAATTATCACTTTTGAACGTAAAACGAACTTACTGAAAAAGTTTGATGATGAACGCATGCGTAATTTTATCAAAGAGGAGAATAAAATTAAAATTGATAAATTTTTATTGGTTTTTAATGATACAGCATCTTTATACACATACATTCAGCCAGAAGAACAAGATCATATGTCTTGGTTGACAGTTAAAAATACTGTTTACCAAAATTTGAAACGTGACCAACGCACCGTTTTTATGGACATGTGGGGAACGTCATTGATTTTGTCTGATTCAGCAGTAAATCACCAATGGAAAATAACCGATAAAACCAGAAAAATTGCTGGATATGAATGTATCCGAGCTATTTGGCAAAAAGATGATTCAACGCGTATTTACGCTTGGTTTACTACCGATATTGCTCCATCAATTGGACCAGAGTCTGTAACCGGACTTCCTGGAGCTGTTTTAGGGCTTGCGACTGAAGATGGCGGTGTTGTTTATTTCGCAACCAAAGTAGAATTAGTTGAGCCAAAACTAGAGCAAATAGCTAAGCCAAAAAAGAAAGGTAAAGAATATACGGAAGCAGCCTTGAAATTAGAATTGACTGAAAAATTAAAAGGCGAGCCTTTTGGTCCCCGCATTATCAAAGAATTATTTTTTTGGTAAACTAATCCTCTAGGATTGTCAGCTTAGCAAATTTCAATAACAAGGTTTTGGATCCTGAATGCGGGAAGAATATTGTCGCTTTCTTATCGACTCCAGCGCCACTCAAACTGGTTACTTTTCCTTTTCCAAAACGTTCATGAGATACGTTGTATCCAACTTTGATGTCCAAGGTTAAACCATCTGTATTACCAGGCTTTGAACTTAACTCACTCAAACTCTTCAACGAACGAGGTGGCAAGGGACTAGCTGATGAAAATGTATTAAGTCCTCCAGTATGTGGTCTGTCAAAACTTGCTTTACCACTACTTAACGAGCGTCCACTCCCACTAGGTCGTCCATATGCTGTTTCATGTTGAATGTATGCTGGATCAATTTCATCAATAAATCGACTAGGTTCGGAAGAGATTAAATTCCCCCATTGAAAGCGCGAACTTGCATAAGTGATTGTACATGATTTTTCAGCGCGTGTTACCGCTACATAAAACAAACGACGTTCTTCTTCCAATTCGGTGCGGGAATTAATACTCAATTGAGAAGGGAAAAGGTTTTCTTCTAATCCAACTAGAAAAACATGTGGAAATTCAAGTCCTTTACTCGAGTGAATCGTCATTAAAGTCACTTTGTTTTTGTCGTCTTCTTTGTCAGAATCAGCATCAGTAAGCAACGCGACATCAATCATGAAATCCGCCAATGTAGCAGGAACATCTTCGGAATTTTGAACGGTAAATTCTTTTATTCCCGCTAATAATTCTTCGATATTTTGATAACGTTCAACTTCTTCTGGACCTTTGTCTTTCTCCGAATAAAGTTCTTTTAATATACCCGATGATTTTGCAATGTGTTGCGCAAGATCATATGCAGGTAAGGTCGATAACTGAGCCGTAAAACTTTGTATCATTGTTACAAACTCTGTCATTCGTTGTTTCGCTGCAGAAGGAATAGCAACGGGATATTGATAGAAATTAGAAATGATATCCCAAATAGCAACACCATTCGTGTTTGCAGCAATAATTACGTTTTCCCAAGTAGTTTTTCCAATGCCTCGTTTTGGGTAATTGATCACACGTTTTAGTGCTTCCTCGTCTTTTTGATTAGCAGTTAAACGAAAGTAAGCCAAAATATCTTTGATTTCTTTGCGCTGATAAAAAGATAATCCTCCATATATTTTGTAGGGAATATTCATTTTACGTAACGCTTCCTCAAACGAACGTGATTGTCTGTTGGTTCTGTACAAAATTGCATAGTCACTCCAATCAGAAACTTCACTGTGCTTTAAATCAAAAATTTTATTGGAAACAATCTTTCCCTCTTCGTTATCAGTTAATGCACGAATAACTTTAATTGGTGAACCATTATCATTGTCCGTCCAAACGCTTTTTTTAATTTGATCTTTGTTTTTTGAAATAACACTATTCGCCGCTTCGACAATAACTTTTGTACTTCGGTAGTTCTGTTCCAGTTTGAATAACTTGTAATCAGGATAATCTGTACGAAAGTTTAATATGTTCTGAATATTTGCCCCTCGGAAGGAATATATACTTTGCGCATCATCACCAACGACACAAATATTTTCATATACAGCGGCTAATTTCTTTACTATTAAATATTGCGAGTAGTTGGTATCCTGATACTCATCTACTAATATGTATTTGAATTTCTGTTGGTAATAATGCAATACTTCAGGGAAATCGCGCAACAAGACATTCGTTTGGTATAATAAATCATCAAAATCCATTGCGCCTGCCTTGAAACATCTTACAGCGTATGCTTTGTATATGCGCGCAATTTCGGGACGTTGACTTTGTTTGTCTTCCGACATTATCTCAGAATTCTCAGCATAATCTTCTGGAGAAATCAAATTGTTTTTAGCAGCTGAAATCCGACCATAAATCATACTAGGCTTGTATATTTTATCGTCAAGGTTCAATTCTTTAACAATGTCTTTTAACAAGCTCTTTGTATCTTGTGTGTCGTAAATGGTGAAATTTTGAGGATATCCAATTCTATCTGCATTGAAGCGTAATAACCGAGCAAAAACAGAGTGAAAAGTTCCCATGGTAATATTTTTCGCTTCACCAGCACCCACAATACTACCAATACGTTCCGTCATTTCACGAGCCGCTTTATTAGTAAAAGTTAATGCTAAAATATTGAACGGGTCTACACCATGATCAATCATGTAAGCAATACGCATGGTTAAAACACGAGTTTTCCCCGATCCAGCACCAGCAATAACCATTGTTGGCCCTTCAATATTTTCTACTGCTACGCGTTGACTTTCGTTTAATCCATCCAAATATTCCATAGTTACAAATATAATAAATCGCGATTCAAAACTTGGATGAAACTAACCCGATGAAGGAATATTTATAAACAGAACAATATGTTATTCAAAGAAATGTTATAGATTTGGTATAATTAACTACATCACTATGAAAAACCGATTTATCATTTTTGTTTTTTTCTTCATCTCTTATTCTGGTTTTTCACAGCTAATGCGCAGTGATGTGTATAATTTTTCTATTGGAGATGTTTTTGTTGTTAGGTTTAAATATCATGTTACTGGAGATAATAGTCCTGGTACAATAAATGTTCGGCACGAACTTTTTCGGATTTTGCAATCTTCCTATTTAAACAATTCCACTGAAGTAATTTACCAAGCACAACGACAAACGTATATCCCACCGTTGTCAAATGGAAACGGTTCCGGAACTCCAAGTGTTTTTTTTATTGACACTGTGAGTTTTTCTCATTTGAATTTAAATGAACCCTATGAAATAGATGATAATGATTCTCCTTTTGGAATTAGTTTTATTACGCCATTTACAACTCCTTATCCGGAGTCATGTTCAGTTCGAGATTCAATACTAGTTAATTATCAAGATTGTCAGAACAACATGCTTTCAAAGTTCAATTTTGGGGTTTCATTTTACAACGATGGGATTTGTAACCCTAGTGAAACTATGGTATCTCAATACAGTGTGATTGAAGGACTTGGAGGACCATATGGAGAATGGGGTTATGCTGATGATACAGGACATGATCCTACATCAAACTATGGAGGTTTAGTTTTGGATTATTATTATAAAAACGGTGTACATTGCGGCCTATTTCCAGATTTCTTTTTGAATGTGGAAGAACAAAATAAATTGGAATTTTCAGTTTCCCCAAATCCAGCTATGGATAAATTGCACGTACAAGGGGTAGAAGCAATACAGTCGTTTTTGATTCTTACTGCAGACGGTAAGTTGGCACCTCAAAACTTGTCTTTGCAAGGAATGGATGTCGATGTTAGTCAGTTAAGTTCTGGTTTTTATTTACTGCAAATCACGGATGTTAGTGGGAAAATTGGCGTAGTTCGGTTTGTGAAATAACATTGTATTTTAGACTATTCTTTTCAGATAAGTTAAACCACAATTTCTATAAGCAATTTTTATAGAATCGTTAAACACAACACTATGATTAAGTGCAGCTTGAAACCGTTTTTATCAGTTATCGAGGTAAATTGAATTTTGTGTGTAAAATTGTTGCTGTTTGTGATTTCTATGTTTGTTAACGGACTGTTTTTTTGTTCAATTTTTATTTCACTCATTTTTATTGAAATATCATCGACATTTTGTAAGTTTGTCGTGTAAATATGTGCTAGAAATATTTACTTTTTTCGAGAAATAAGTACCCCATTTTTACTTCATCATTTTAAATTTTGAAAAAATGAAAAGTGTTATCACAGGAATAGGGTGCTTCATACCACCAAGCGTTAAGACGAATCGCGATTTTATGATTCATGAGTTTTACGACGAAAAACGTCAATTAATTCCTTTGAGTCCAGAAGTCATTGCAAGAAAATTCGAAACCATTACGGGTATACAAGAACGTAGGTACGCAGCTGCAGATATGAATTGCTCCGATATGGCTACATTGGCAGCTGAACAAGCATTAAATGATGCCGGATGTAATTGGGAAGAAATCGATCAGATTATTGTAGCACACAATTTTGGAGATGTTGTTAAACATACCATTCAAACAGATGTGGTTCCTTCTATTGCATCGCGTGTGAAACACAAATTAGGAATCCTCAATCCAAATTGCGTAGCTTATGATATTTTATTTGGCTGTCCAGGTTGGGTACAAGGAATGATTCAAGCGCACATATATTTACTAGCAGGCGCAGCAAAAAAATGCTTGGTTATTGGGGCTGAATCGTTAAGTCGCGTTATCGATCCCTATGATAGAGATAGTATGATTTTTTCAGATGGCGCTGGCGCCGCTGTCATTGAATTAGTGCCAGGTGAAGATGCTGGTGTTTTATCGTTCAGTACTCAAAGTCATTGTGCCGAGGAAATGGAATACTTGAATCTTGGGCAATCCAATTTTCCAGAATCAGACCCGCGTATTCGTTACATAAAAATGAAGGGACGCAAAGTATACGAATATGCAATAAAAAATGTGCCTATTGCCATGAAAGACTGTATTGATAAAGCAGGTATTTCAATCAAAGACATCAAAAAAATATTCATACATCAAGCGAACGAAAAATTAGACGAAGCGATCGTTAGAGAATTGTTCAAGTTATATGGTTTAAATGATGTTCCAGTTGATTTGATGCCAATGAACATTCAGAAACTAGGAAATAGTTCAGTCGCAACAATACCTACCTTATATACTATGGTAAAAAATGGCGAAATTGAAGGTTTCGAAATTAACGAAGGAGATATAGTGCTTTTTGCATCTGTTGGTGCAGGAATGAACATCAATGCCATGTGCTATAAAGTTTGATTGTAAACGTTAGTTCATGAAGTGGATTACTACCTTTTTAATAATAGTGTCGTTTTCGGTTTTTAGCCAACAAACTTCTTGGACTTACAACCAACCTGTTTGGCATTATGCTTATACGAATGTTGCTGAAAGTGGTTTTATCAAATTAGTTGATAGTGGTGATACAATTTTACAAGGTAAAACTTGTATGAAACTAAACGCAACAAAATATTCTTTTTTCATCACTGGACCAAGTGGTGGAATGTTTGAAACAAATTCACCTTATATTTCAGGAATCGTGTATAGTTCTAATGATACCATGTTTCATTGGAATAACGATCATTTTAATGTGTTGTATATTTTTAATCCTGTTATAAATCAACAATGGGTGGTTTTTGATAACACACCGTTTTTAAGTTGTAATGACAGTTCACTAGTACAAGTTATTGCAACGGGTACAGAAATAATCAACAACAATCAGTTTGACTATTATCAATTAACAACGCTTGCCGGTTCCGGTGTTGGTATTGATTCGAAAGTTTGCAACACCATTGGACCATTGGGTGCTTATTTTTTTCCGACTGCAAGAAATTGCGACTCAACAATTATTCCAGAATTTGATCAAATACACCTCATTTGTTTCGAAGACGATAACATAACTGTAAGCCCGGCGAATGAAATTTGCGAATGGCATTTGGGAACGGAGGATGATCAAATTGAAATGTTTAGTTATTATCCAAATCCAACTTCAGGGGAGTTAACCTTGTCAGCAGAAAGCGGAATTGGTGAATTTACTATTGTGGATTTATTTGGTAATTGTGTGTTGCGTTCTCAAACGAATGAATCAATTTTAAAAATTGACATCACTTTATTAGCAAATGGAATTTATTTGTTAAAATCTACTACGAATCCATCGGCAATTTATTTTATTCAAAAGACGAATTAAAAAATCACTTTTTTGATTTTTGAAAACGTTTTTGAAAGCTGTGCATTTTTTTCTCTTCAAAAAAAAGATGAACACTAAAATGTTCAAAAACAGCACTTTTTTACAAAAACTCTTGTATTCTAATTATTTCTGTCTATCTTTGCACCCCTCAAAGTATGTTTGGGGCTATTTATTTATTAATTAAAATTTGAGTACTGTATGCCAACTATTCAACAGTTAGTTCGCAAGGGAAGGACTGCGGTCGTTAAGAAATCGAAGTCAGCGGCTTTAGATTCTTGCCCGCAGCGCAAAGGAGTATGTGTACGTGTGTACACCACTACGCCCAAGAAACCGAACTCTGCAATGCGTAAAGTTGCAAGGGTGCGTCTCACCAATGGAAAAGAGGTGAACGCATACATCGGAGGTGAAGGTCACAACTTACAAGAGCACTCTTTGGTGCTTGTACGTGGTGGAAGGGTTAAAGATTTACCAGGGGTTCGTTACCACATTGTTCGTGGTGCGGAAGATACAGCTGGTGTTGAAGGCCGTTCACAACGTCGTTCTAAGTATGGAACAAAACGTCCAAAAGCTAAGAAATAATAAAACTTTGAAGAGATGAGAAGAAGAAAAGCGAAAAAAATTGCCATACTCCCGGATCCAAAGTTTAACGACGTTGTTGTAACGAAATTCGTAAACAACTTAATGTACTCTGGTAAGAAGAATTTGGCTTTTAAAATTTTCTATGATGCAATTGAAATCATAGACAAGAAATTAGAAGATCAAGAAGGATTAGAAGTGTTCAAAAAAGCATTAGAAAATGTAACTCCATCTGTGGAGGTGCGTTCTCGTCGTGTTGGTGGAGCTACTTTCCAAATCCCGACTCCTGTTCGTGAAGGACGTAAACAATCATTAGCTATGAAATGGTTAATTGGTTATTCTCGTAAACGTAACGAAAAATCAATGGCTGGAAAATTAGCTTCTGAGCTAATTGCTGCTTCAAAGGAAGAAGGTGCTGCTTTCAAAAAGAAAGAAGATACTTTACGTATGGCTGAAGCAAATAAAGCGTTCTCACACTTTAGATTCTAATAAGTCATGGCAAGAGATCTTAAATTCACAAGAAATATCGGGATTGCAGCGCATATTGATGCTGGAAAAACGACAACTACTGAGCGTATTTTATACTACGCTGGTGTTAATCACAAAATTGGTGAGGTACACGACGGTGGTGCTACAATGGACTGGATGGAGCAAGAGCAAGAGCGTGGTATCACGATTACTTCTGCTGCAACTACAGTAAATTGGAAATACAGAAATCAAAATTACCACATCAATATTATTGATACTCCAGGACACGTTGACTTTACCGTTGAGGTAAATCGTTCGTTACGTGTATTAGATGGATTGGTATTCTTGTTCTCTGCAGTTGACGGTGTTGAGCCTCAATCAGAGACAAACTGGCGTTTGGCAAATAACTACAATGTTCCTCGTATTGGTTTCGTTAACAAAATGGACCGTCAAGGAGCTGACTTTTTAAATGTTTGTGCGCAAGTAAAAGAAATGTTAGGTAGTCACGCATTACCATTACAAATCAATATTGGTGACGAAGACAACTTCAAAGGAGTTGTTGACTTAATCAACTTTAAAGGTATCGTTTGGAATGATGCTGACCAAGGAATGACATTCCAAGAGGTTGAAATTCCTGCTGATATTATTGATGAAGCAAGAAGATTAAGAAGCGAATTATTGGAAGCAGTTGCTGAATTTGATGAGTCATTGATGGAGAAATTCTTCGAGGACGAAAATTCATTGACAGAAAGAGAAATCTTAGATGCATTACGTGCAGCTACAATTTCTGGAAAAGTTGTTCCAATGATGTGTGGTTCTTCTTTCAAAAACAAAGGTGTTCAAGCAATGTTAGACATGGTAATGGAAATTCTTCCTTCACCATTGGATAACGGATCTATCGTAGGTGTTAATCCAAAAACGGATGAAGAAGAGGAACGTGTTCCTTCTTACGATGCGCCATTTGCTGCATTAGCATTTAAAATTGCAACGGATCCTTTCGTAGGTCGTTTGTGTTTTATCCGTGCTTATTCTGGTGTTTTACCAGCTGGTTCATACGTTTACAATACGCGTTCAAATAACAAAGAACGTATTTCTCGTATCTTCCAAATGCACGCAAACAAACAAAATCAAATTGATGAATTAGGTGCTGGTGATATCGGTGCGGTTGTTGGATTTAAAGATATCCGTACAGGAGATACTTTATGTGCTGAGAACGCTCCAATCATTTTGGAATCAATGAATTTCCCTGATCCAGTTATCGGGATTGCAATTGAGCCTAAAACACAAGCTGATTCTGACCGTTTGTCAAATGGATTAAACAAATTGGCTGAAGAAGATCCAACGTTCCGTGTAAATACGGATGAAGAGTCTGGACAGACAATTATCTCTGGAATGGGTGAGTTACACTTAGATATTATTATCGACCGTTTGAAACGTGAGTTTAAAGTGGAAGTAAATCAAGGTGCACCTCAAGTTACATACCGTGAGGATATTACAATTCCTGTTAATCACCGTGAAGTGTACAAGAAACAATCAGGTGGACGTGGTAAATTCGCGGACATTTTGGTTACAATTTCTCCACAAACAGATCAAGAGAAAACAGGTTTGGAATTCATTAACAGCATCAAAGGTGGTAACATTCCGCGTGAGTTTATCCCTTCTGTTGAGAAAGGTTTCAAAGAGTCTATGAAAAATGGAGTTTTAGCTGGATTCCCGGTTGAAGCGATGAAAGTTGAATTAACAGATGGTTCATTCCACGCAGTCGATTCAGATTCATTGTCTTTCGAGATGGCAGCTAAAATGGCATACAGATCAGCTCTTAAAAATTGTAAACCAATCTTATTGGAGCCAATCATGAAATTAGAAGTGATTTGTCCAGAAGAGAACATGGGTGATATCGTAGGTGACTTAAACCGTCGTCGTGGTATGATGAAAGGTATGGATGACAAAGCAGGAGGAAAAGTGGTTAAAGCTGATGTTCCGTTGTCTGAAATGTTTGGATATGTAACACAATTACGAACGTTATCATCAGGTCGTGCAACATCTTCAATGGAATTCTCACATTACGCTGAGGCTCCTAAAAATGTAGCAGAAGAGGTGATCGCTAAAATGAATGGAAAAGTTAACGCTTAAGACATAGGTAATGAGCCAGAAAATTAGAATTAAATTAAAGTCGTACGATCATAACTTGGTTGACAAATCGGCTGAGAAAATCGTTAAAACGGTTAAAGCAACTGGAGCTGTAGTTAGTGGTCCAATTCCACTTCCAACTCACAAACGTATCTACACAGTATTACGTTCTCCTCACGTTAATAAAAAAGCGCGTGAGCAATTCGAATTGTGTTCTTACAAACGTTTGTTGGATATTTACAGCTCATCATCTAAAACAGTAGATGCGTTGATGCGATTAGAACTTCCTAGTGGAGTTGATGTAGAAATTAAAGTGTGATGAAATTTACAAGTGAAAGTGGGGTTATTAATATCCCCACTCACTTGTAACAATTTACATCACTTTAATAATTTATAATTTATAATAAGTTAAAGTATGCCTGGAATTATTGGTAGAAAAATCGGAATGACTAGCGTCTACAGTGCCGAGGGTAAGGCAACGCCATGCACAGTGATAGAAGCTGGTCCTTGTATTGTAACGCAAGTTAAAACACAAGATCGAGATGGGTACGAGGCTATTCAATTAGGATTCGGAGAGAGAAAAGAAAAAAACACTCCGTCTGCATTGAAAGGCCATTTCAAAAAAGCGAATACATCACCAAAATCAAAATTGGTGGAATTCAAAGGTTTTGATGGACTTAATCTTGGAGATGTTGTAGATGTAGCAATCTTCGAAGAAGGTGAATACGTTGGTGTAGCAGGAACTTCAAAAGGAAAAGGTTTCCAAGGGGTTGTGAAACGTCACGGATTTGGTGGAGTAGGACAAGCGACACATGGTCAACACAATCGTTTACGTGCACCGGGTTCAATCGGAGCATGTTCTTATCCAGCACGTGTATTCAAAGGAATGCGCATGGCAGGACAAACAGGGAACAAGCGTGTTAAAATGGAAAACTTGCAAGTATTGCGCATTTTGACTGACAAAAACTTGATCGTAGTTAAAGGTTCTATCCCAGGACCAAAAGGTTCAACCGTAACAATTGAGAAATAATGGAAGTAAAAGTAATTGATAGCAAAGGAAAGGCTACTTCCAAAAAAGTAACCTTGTCGGATGATATTTTTGGGATTGAACCAAATGATCATGCAATCTATTTAGATGTGAAACAACACTTAGCGAATCGTCGTCAAGGTACTCACAAGTCTAAAGAAAGAAATGAAGTTTCAGGATCTACCAGAAAATTGAAAAAACAAAAAGGTACGGGTGGTGCTCGTGCTGGTAGTGTTAAGTCTGGTACTAGAGTTGGTGGAGGCCGTATCTTCGGACCACGTCCACGTAACTACCACTTCAAATTAAATATTAAATTGAAACGTCTTGCACGTAAATCTGCTTTCGCTTACAAAGCGAAATTGGATGCTATCGTTGTATTAGAAGATGTAGCTCTTGCAACACCAAAAACAACTGAATTCAAATCGATGTTATCGAACTTGAACTTGTCAAACGAAAAGGTGTTGATGATTGTAGGAAATGGAAATGACAATGTATATTTGTCTTCACGTAACTTACAACGTGTAAAAGTTGTTAATGCTGATTCAGTTAATACATACGATGTATTGAACGCGAAAAAAGTAGTATTGACAGAAAGTTCAATCGAAGTAATCGAAAAGATTCTAAACTAATTGGTGATGAGTACTATTATCAAAAAACCGATCATAACTGAAAAAGCAACTGCTGGAACTGAAAAGTACAACACGTTTGCGTTTGAAGTATTGAGAACGGCTAACAAAATAGAAATTAAAAGCGCTGTCGAAAAGATGTACGGAGTCAACGTTGTTGATGTAAGAACACTCACTTATGGCGGTGGAAAATCCTCTACGAAATTTACGAATAGAGGTGTCGTTGAGCAACCAAGTAAAGTATGGAAAAAAGCCATCGTTACCGTTGCTGCAGGAGAAACGATTGATTTGTTTAATAATTATTAAAAAGAACTATGGGTCTTAAAAAATTCAAGCCTACAACTCCAGGGCAAAGACACAAGATCAACAGTACTTATTCTGAAGTTACTACAAACGTTCCTGAAAAGAGCCTTGTAACTGGTAGCATTGGAAAGTCTGGAGGTCGTAATAACGATGGTCGTATGACCATGCGTTATATGGGTGGTGGACACAAACAAAAGTATCGTATCATCGATTTCAAACGCGACAAGCACACTGTGCCTGCTGTTGTTAAATCAATCGAATACGATCCAAACAGAACCGCTCGTATTGCATTACTTTACTACGTTGACGGAGAGAAACGATACATTATCGCTCCAGAAGGTTTAAAAGTAGGTGATACTGTTGTCGCTGGAAAAGGAGCAACGCCAAATGTTGGTAATGCACTATTTTTATCCGATGTTCCATTAGGAACAGTTATCCACAACATCGAGTTGCACCCTGGTAAAGGTGGTGCTATTGCTCGTGGTGCTGGTACGTATGCACAATTGAACGCTCGTGATGGTCGCTATGCGATTATTAAATTGCCTTCAGGTGAGACGCGTATGATCTTAACTACTTGTTTAGCAACAATTGGTGCCGTTTCTAACGGAGAACACTCATTAGTTGTTTCTGGTAAAGCTGGTCGCTCTCGCTGGTTAGGACGTCGTCCTCGCGTTCGTGGTGTTGTAATGAACCCGGTTGATCACCCAATGGGTGGTGGTGAAGGTAGAAATGCCGGAGGGTTACCACGTTCTAGAAACGGTATGCCTGCTAAAGGATACAAGACACGTTCTAAGAAAAAATATTCAGATAAGTTCATCATCGAAAGAAGAAAGAAATAAGGTATGAGTCGTTCGTTGAAAAAACCACCTTTTGTACACTATAAGTTGTCAAAAAGAGTGGACGTAGCACAAGAAAGCGGTAGTAAAGCAGTAATCAAAACATGGTCACGCGCTTCTACAATTACTCCAGATTTTGTTGGATTAACTTTCGCAGTGCATAACGGGAATAAGTTTATTCCTGTATTTGTTACAGAGAACATGGTAGGTCACAAATTAGGAGAATTTTCTCCTACACGTAACTTCCGTGGGCATGGTGCTAACAAAAAGGATAAAAAAAGATAGTTTAAAATTCAAGTGACATGGGCGCTAGAAAGAGATTAAGAGCTGAGAGAATTAAGGAAGAAAAAACAACGACTGCTTTTGCAAAGTTGAATGATTCACCTATTTCTCCACGTAAAATGAGATTAGTTGCAGATCTTGTACGTGGCGTAGACGTAAATAAAGCTTTAAACATATTGCAACACAATGCTAAAGACGCTTCGTTGAGCCTTTCAAAATTATTGCGTTCAGCAATAGCTAATTGGGAAGCTAAAAACGAAGGAAAAAGCATTGAAGATGAAAAATTAGTGGTGAAATCTATTGAAGTAGGTAGTGCTGGTATGTTGAAACGTATTCAAACTGCGCCTCAAGGTAGAGCTTACCGTGTTCGTAAAAGATCTAACCACGTAACTGTCGTTATCGACGGGGCAAAATAATTGAAGGAAAATGGGACAAAAAACGAATCCAATAGGTAATAGACTAGGTTTCATCCACGGATGGGAATCTAACTGGTACGGTGGGACTAAATACAAAGATAAAATCGTTGAAGACGATCAAATCAGAAAATACCTCCACGCCCGTTTATCCAGAGCAAGTATTTCAAAAATCATCATCGAGCGTACCCTCAAGCTCGTTACTGTTACAATCAACACGGCTCGTCCGGGTGTGATTATCGGTAAAGGTGGTCAAGAAGTCGATAAATTGAAAGAAGAGTTAAAAAAATTGACGAAGAAAGAAATCCAAATCAATATCTTCGAAGTGAAACGTCCTGAATTGGATGCTCGCTTAGTAGCTGATGGAATCGCTCGTCAATTAGAAGCTCGTATTTCTTTTCGTCGCGCAATTAAGATGTCTATCGGTTCAACCATGAGAATGGGTGCCGAAGGTATCAAAGTGAAAATTTCAGGTCGTTTGAATGGGGCAGAGATGGCTCGTTCAGAAATGTACAAAGATGGACGTACTCCGTTACATACGTTCAGAGCAGATATCGATTACGCAGTAGGCGAGGCATTGACTACTTACGGTTTGATTGGTATCAAAGTATGGATCTGTAAAGGTGAAGTTTACGGTCGCCGTGACCTTTCTCCAAATGTTGGAATGTCTGCAGCTTCGGCTAAAGGTGGAGCTCCTTCTGGTGACAGAGGAAATCGTCGTCCAAGTGGAAAAGGCGGAAATAACCGTAAAAAGAAGTAATTACCATTTAAAATTTTCGAAAGATGTTATCTCCAAAGAGAACCAAATTTAGAAGAGTTCAAAAAGGTCGTAATCGTGGTGAAGCACAACGCGGAGCTACAGTTGCATTCGGATCTTTTGGACTGAAAACATTGGAGCCAGGATGGATCACATCACGCCAAATCGAAGCGTCTCGTATCGCAGTTACGCGTTACATGAAACGTGAAGGTAAAGTGTGGATTCGTATCTTCCCTGACAAACCAATCACATCAAAACCTGCAGAGGTACGTATGGGTAAAGGTAAAGGTGCTCCAAGTCACTGGGTCGCAGTTGTTAGACCTGGACGTATTATGTTTGAAGCGGACGGAGTTCCCTATGAAGTTGCTAAAGAAGCACTTCGTTTAGCGGCTCAGAAACTTCCAGTAAAATGTAAGTTTGTCGTACGTAACGATTATGTTATACCAGGTAAATAATAGAACTGATGAAACAACAAGAAATTAGTAAACTTTCAGTTGAAGATTTGAAAACGACGTTAGCAAATACAACAGAAACATTAACAAAAATGAAATTAGGACATAAGGTAACACCTTTAGAAAATCCACTTCAAATTCGTGATGTTCGTCGTACTATCGCTCGTTTAAATACTGAATTGAAAAAACGTGAAAGTCAGGCGTAAGCCGGGCTGTTAAAAGAAGCTTGAAATGGAAAAGCGTAATTTAAGAAAAGAACGTATCGGGGTCGTTACTAGCGATAAAATGCAAAAATCTATCGTTGTATCGGTAGAAAGAAAAGTAAAACACCCGAAGTATGGTAAGTTCGTAAAAAAAACTACTAAATTTGTAGCCCACGATGAAAACAACGATTGCCACATTGGTGATACTGTTAAAATCATGGAGACTCGTCCCTTGTCTAAAAACAAGAATTGGAGATTAGTAGAAATTATTGAAAGAGCAAAATAATTAGTTGCAATGATACAACAAGAATCAAGACTTGCAGTAGCAGATAACTCCGGAGCAAAAGAGGTGTTATGTATCCGCGTATTAGGCGGTACAAAACGTCGTTATGCTTCCGTTGGAGATAAAATCGTAGTTGCTGTTAAGAGCGCAATGCCCTCTGGAGCCGTTAAGAAAGGTACGGTTGCCAAGGCGGTTGTTGTAAGAACACGTAAGGAGGTACGCCGTCCTGATGGTTCTTACATTCGTTTCGATGATAACGCTTGCGTTATCTTGAATCAGGCGGGGGAGATGAGAGGAACCCGTATTTTTGGACCAGTAGCTCGCGAGCTTCGTGAAAACAATTACATGAAAATTGTTTCACTTGCTCCCGAAGTACTTTAAATTAGTGAAGTCATGCAAAAGAAATTACACATCAAAGTAGGCGACACTGTTAAAGTTTTAAGCGGTGAGTCTAAAGGACAAGAAGGAAAAATCCTTACGATTGATAGAACCAAAGAACGCGCTACTGTTCAGGGCGTGAACTTAGTAAAGCGTCACACGAAGCCAAGTGCTTCTGAGCCGCAAGGTGGAATCATTGAGAAAGAAGGAACAATCCACATTTCTAACTTAATGGTAGTCGTAAAAGGACAAGCTTCTCGTATTGGCCGTAAGGAAAATGCGAAAGGAATCTTAGTACGTTATTCTAAAAAATCTGGAGAGGAGATCTAAAATGAGTTATTCGCCAAGACTGAAAAAACAGTATAAAGAGGAAATTATTCCGTCACTTACTGAAAAGTTCGGATATAAAACGGTTATGCGTGTTCCGAAATTGCAAAAAATTGTCATCAGCCAAGGATTGGGTGATGCAGTTGCAGATAAAAAAATTGTTGATAATGCTATCTTAGATGTTTCGCGTATCGCTGGACAACGTGCAGTCGCTACTATATCTAAAAAAGACGTTTCTAACTTCAAATTACGTAAAGGAATGCCAATTGGTACAAAAGTTACGTTACGTGGAGATAAGATGTACGATTTTTTAGATCGATTTATTTCCGTAGCTTTGCCACGTACTCGTGATTTCCGAGGAATTAACCCAAAAGGTTTTGATGGAAGAGGTAACTTCAACTTAGGAGTTAAAGAACACATCATCTTTCCAGAGATTGATATCGATAAAGTGAGCAAAATCTTAGGGATGGATATCACATTTGTTACATCAGCTGATAGCGACGAAGAAGGAAGAGCATTGTTAGATGCTTTTGGTTTCCCATTCGTAAAAAAATAAGAAGATGGCTAAGGAATCAATGAAAGCGCGTGAGCGCAAAAGAGAAAAAATGGTAGCTAAATACGCAGCGAAACGCGCTGAGTTGAAAGCTGCTGGAGATTGGGATGCTTTACAACAATTGCCTGCGAACTCATCAAAAGTTCGTATGCACAATCGTTGTGGGTTGACAGGTCGACCACGCGGGTATATGCGTCAATTTGGTCTTTCACGTGTAACTTTCCGTGAAATGGCATTGGCAGGTAAAATACCGGGTGTTAAAAAAGCTAGTTGGTAATTCAATTTAAAAGAAGCAATGTATACAGATCCAATTGCAGATTATCTAACTCGTATTCGTAACGCGAATGCTGCTCGTTTGAAAATGGTAGAAATTCCATCTTCTAACGTTAAGCGTGCTATGACAGCTATCCTTTTTGATCAAGGATATATCGCGAATTACAAATTCGAAGAAGACGATAAACAAGGAGTGATAAAAATCGCCCTTAAGTACAATCAATCAACAAAAGTTCCTGCGATTACTAAAATCGAGCGTGCGTCTCGACCAGGTCTTCGTAAATACAGTGGTGCAGCTGATATGCCTCGCGTGTTGAATGGTTTAGGAATAGCTATCGTTTCTACTTCAAAAGGTGTCATCACCGATAAAGAAGCTAGAAAAGAAAACGTAGGTGGAGAGGTTCTCTGCTACGTGTATTAATTTAGTAACAATTCTCAAGTAATGTCAAGGATAGGTAAATCCCCAGTAACAATCCCGAGTGGAGTTGATGTAAAAGTGGAAGGTACTTTGGTTACCGTGAAAGGTTCAAAAGGACAGTTGACGCAAGAAATAGATGCTTGTGTAACAATGTCAATTGATGGTTCAGAAATCACTTTTACCCGCGTGTCAGATGCGCCAGATCATAGAGCGAAACATGGTTTATACCGTGCGTTAATTCAAAACATGATTGTTGGTGTTTCCGAAGGGTACACAAAAGAGTTAGAAGTAATAGGTGTAGGTTACCGTGCTACAGCAACAGGACAACTGTTGGAATTAGCATTGGGTTATTCTCACCCAATTATTATCGAACTCCCGAAAGAAATTATGGTATCTGCAGATACGCAAAAAGGTAAAGCACCTGTTGTTAAGTTAGAATCTTACGACAAGCAACTTTTAGGCCAAGTCGCTGCCAAAATTCGTTCCCTTCGTAAACCAGAACCTTACAAAGGTAAAGGTGTCCGATTCATGGGTGAAGAGATTAGAAGAAAAGCTGGTAAATCTGCAGGTAAAAAATAATTTTAAAAGTTATGGCATTTAGTAAATTAAACAGAAGAGCAAAAATTAAGAGAAGAATCAGAAAGAAAATTTCTGGTACAACTCTTGTGCCTCGTTTATCTGTATATCGTTCAAACAAGCAAATTTATGCGCAATTGATCGATGATACAAAAGGTATTACATTAGTCGCTGCATCTTCTTACAAAAACAAAGCAGCTGATAAATTGAACAAAATTGATCAGGCTGCAGTAGTAGGTAAAGATATCGCTCAAAAAGCTGTGAAAGCTGGTCTTGAAACAGTTGTTTTTGATCGTAATGGTTATTTATACCACGGTCGTGTTAAATCGTTAGCTGAATCAGCTAGAGAAGGCGGACTTAAATTTTAATAGAGATGGCAGCACAAACATTAAATAGAGTAAAAGCCTCTGATATCGAGCTTAAAGACAAATTAGTATCTGTTAACCGCGTTACGAAAGTAACAAAAGGTGGACGTACTTTTAGTTTCTCAGCGATCGTAGTAGTAGGTGATGAGCATGGAATCGTTGGACATGGTTTAGGTAAAGCAAAAGAAGTAACAGAAGCGATTACAAAAGGAATCGACGATGCGAAAAAGAACCTTATCAAAGTTCCAATCCTACGTGGTACAGTACCACACGCTCAAAAAGGTAAATTCGGTGGAGCACAAGTGTTCTTGAAACCGGCAACAAATGGTACAGGAGTTATCGCAGGTGGTGCGATGCGTGCTGTTTTGGAGTCAGTTGGAGTTCACAATGTACTTGCTAAGTCTCAAGGTTCTTCTAACCCACACAATGTTGTTAAAGCAACAATTGATGCGCTTGCAAACATGCGTGATGCAGTTACAGTTGCACGTCAACGTGGAATTAGTTTGGACAAAGTTTTTAACGGTTAATATTAAATAGTATGGCAACAATTAAGATAAAACAAGTTCGCAGCACTATTAAACGCCCTGCTCGTCAAAAAGCTACTATTCAGGCGTTAGGTTTTAGCCGTTTGAACCAAGTTATAGAGAAAGAAGCAACACCACAAATTCTTGGAATGATCAAGAAGGTCGAGCATTTGATTGAAGTGGTATCATAATCGTAAAATCGAATTTACTATGAATTTAAATAATTTAAAACCTGCTAATGGCGCTGTTCTTACTGATAAAAGAATAGGCCGTGGACATGGTTCAGGCGGCGGTGGCACAGCTACACGCGGTCATAAAGGACAGAAATCTCGTTCTGGTTATTCAAAGAAAATTGGTTTCGAAGGAGGTCAAATGCCGCTACAGCGTCGTGTTCCTAAATTCGGATTCAAGAATATCAACAGAATCGAATACAAAGCAATTAATTTAGATGCTATTCAATCGCTTGTTGAGCGTAAGAATGTAACTGAAATTACTCCTGAAGTATTGCGTGAAAATGGACTTGTATCTCGTAACGAACTAGTGAAAATCCTAGGACGTGGTGAGTTGAAATCCAAAGTAACTATTACTGCTCACAAGTTTTCATCTACTGCAAAAGCAGGAATTGAAGCTCAAGGTGGTTCTATTTCAGAAATCTAATTAACTTTGCCGACATTTTTTTTATGAAACGGTTTATACAAAACATAAAAAACATCTGGAAAGTAGAGGAATTGAGAAAGCGTATTATTCTTACGCTTTCTCTTATTCTTGTTTACCGAATCGGGTCGTTTATCATGTTGCCTGGCGTAAATGCTCAAGCAGTGCTTGACAATGCAGCTAAAGGTGGCTCTAACAATGCGCTTGAATCGCTATTGTCTTTGTTCTCAGGTGGTGGTTTTACTAACGTGTCAATCATGGCGCTTGGTATTATGCCATACATTAGTGCATCCATCATCATGCAATTATTAGGTATGGCTGTTCCAGCTGTTCAAAAAATGCAAAATGAGGGAGAATCTGGTAGAAAACAAATCAATAACTATACGCGTATCTTAACGATTGCAATTTGTGCTGTTCAAGCACCAAGTTACATCTCGTTATACGCTTCAGGTATTCAAGGTGCATTACCACAAGATCCTGGTTCACTTTGGTGGGCAACTGCTGTAATCTCAATGGTTGCAGGTTCTATGTTCTCAGTTTGGTTAGGTGAACGAATTACAGACAAAGGAATTGGTAATGGTATTTCATTATTGATTACTGTAGGTATTTTATCACGTCTCCCATCTGCATTCATTCAAGAGGTTGCAATTTCTGCTCCGTTAAAAGTTGTATTGGAAATCATGATGTTCATCTTAATCGTATTGGGAACTATCCTAATCGTTCAAGGTGTTCGTAAAGTTCCACTAAATACGGCTAAACGTGTAGTAGGTGCAAGAAGCGTTGACGATCAAGGTGCTCGTAATTATTTACCATTAAAAGTAAATGCTTCTGGTGTTATGCCAATCATTTTCGCACAAGCTATTATGACAATTCCTGTTATGTTAGCAAGTAGTGGTAAAGAAAGTGGAGTTATTCAATATGCTTTGGGGAATACCCATGGTATTTGGTACAATGCATTGTTAGCTTTGTTGATTATCGTGTTTACGTATTTTTATACGGCGATCATGATTAATCCACGTAAAATGGCTGAAGATTTGAAACGCAATGGTGGATTTATTCCTGGAGTTCGTCCAGGTGAAGAAACTGCTGAGTACATTGATACATTGATTTCACGTATTACACTTCCTGGTTCATTATTCTTAGCATTGATTGCTATCTTGCCTTCAATTGCATGGCAAGCTGGTATTCGTTCTGGATTTGAATTATTCTTTGGTGGTACGTCATTATTAATTATGGTTGGTGTGGTATTGGATACCTTACAACAAATCGAGTCTTATTTATTAAATCGCCACATGGATGGTTTAATGGAAGGTGCTCGTGTAAGAGGTAGACGCACTCCAAATGAATTGACCTCTGGTTTTTAAGATATGGCAAAGCAATCATCAATAGAACAAGACGGTACAATTATCGAAGCATTATCAAATGCAATGTTTCGTGTAGAATTGGAAAATGGTCATATTTTGACAGCACATATTTCAGGAAAAATGAGAATGTTTTACATTAAAATTTTACCTGGTGATAGAGTGAAAGTTGAAATGTCGCCTTATGATTTAACTAAAGGACGTATTTCTTTCAGATATAAGTAAAGAATTCCTATAAAACAAAAAGAACATGAAAGTAAGAGCTTCAGTAAAAAAGCGATCTGCAGACTGCAAGATTGTTAAGCGAAAAGGAAGAGTTTACGTGATTAACAAAAAGAATCCTAAACTAAAACAAAGACAAGGTTAATTATGGCACGTATTGCAGGTATTGATCTACCAAAAAACAAACGAGGAGTAATCGGATTGACTTACATCTTCGGAATTGGACGAAGCACAGCTAAAAAGGTATTAGCAGCTAACGGTATTGACGAAAACACAAAAGTACAAGAATGGAGCGATGATCAAATTGCTTTAATCCGTACTTCAATTTCGGAAATTAAAACAGAAGGACAATTGCGTTCTGAAATTCAATTAAACATCAAACGTTTAATGGATATCGGATGTCAACGTGGAATTCGTCACCGTGCAGGTCTTCCGTTGAGAGGTCAACGTACGAAAAACAATTCTCGTACTAGAAAAGGTAGAAGAAAAACAGTTGCTAACAAGAAAAAAGCAGCTAAATAATAAGTAGAGATGGCAAAGTCAAATCAAAAGAAGAAGAAAAACGTCAAAGTAGACGCATCGGGTGAAGCGCATATTCAAGCTACCTTCAACAATGTGATTATTTCTTTGACGAACAACGCTGGTCAAGTTATATCTTGGTCATCGGCTGGGAAAATGGGCTTCAAGGGTTCTAAAAAGAACACGCCTTATGCTGCGCAAATTGCAGCTGAGGATGCATCGAAGGAAGCACATGACTTCGGATTACGTAGAGTAAAAGTATTCGTGAAAGGTCCAGGAGCAGGTAGAGAATCTGCAATTAGATCATTACACAATAGTGGAATCGAAGTAACTGAAATCATTGATGTTACTCCATTACCACACAACGGTTGTCGACCACCGAAAAAACGTCGCGTTTAACAAATAGTGATTAACAATTTGGGGAATCAGATTATCGAAGGAAAGCCTTAATTCATAATCCCCCAGTAAATTAAATAGTATGGCAAGATATACAGGTCCAAAATCCAAAATTGCACGTCGTTTTCGTGATCCAATTTTTGGTCCAGACAAAGCACTGGATAAAAGAAGTTACGGCCCAGGACAACATGGTCCTTCTAAAAGAAGAGGTGGTAAACAATCAGAATACGCTATTCAGTTAGGTGAAAAGCAAAAAGCGAAATATACGTATGGTATTTTAGAGCGTCAATTCTCTAATTTATTCAAGAAAGCGTCTCGCATGAAAGGTATTACTGGTGAAAACTTATTACAATTGTGTGAAGCACGTTTGGATAATACAGTTTACCGTTTAGGTATCGCTCCTACAAGAAGAGGTGCTCGTCAGTTAGTAACACACAAACACATCGTTGTAAATGGTGAAGTGGTAAACATCCCATCTTACACATTACGTATTGGTGATGTTGTTAGCGTTCGTGAAAAATCTAAATCTTTAGAGGCTATCACATCTTCGTTAACTGCTTCAAACAAACGTTACGATTGGTTGGATTGGAACGGTCCAACACTTTCTGGTAAAGTGTTAGCTACTCCATCACGTGAAATGATCCCTGAAAATATCAAGGAGCAATTAATCGTCGAATTATACTCTAAGTAATAATAATCATTGAGTTACAGCTAAAGGGTTTACTGGACGTTCTTCAATCTTGTAAACCGCGCAACTGTAAAACAATTAAAAGAAGAAAATAACATGGCAATTTTAGATTTTCAAAAACCGGATAAGGTAATAATGATTCAATCGGATGATCGTAAAGGTCAATTCGAATTTCGCCCTCTTGAACCAGGATATGGTATAACAGTAGGTAACGCATTACGTCGTATCTTACTTTCTTCATTAGAAGGATATGCTATCTCATCTGTTCGTATCGAAGGTGTTGATCACGAATTTGCAACATTGAAAGGTGTTGTAGAAGATGTTACTGAAATCGTTTTGAATTTAAAACAAGTTCGCTTCAAACAACAAATCGAAGGAACAGATAATGAAACAGTAATTGTTTCTATTTCTGGACAAGATAAGTTGACTGCTGGTGATTTAGGAAAATTCACTTCTGCATTTCAAGTATTAAACCCAGACTTGGTTATTTGTAACATGGAATCAACTGTAAAATTAGAGTTGGAACTTACAATTATCAAAGGTCGTGGTTATGTACCTGCTGAAGAAAACAAAAACGGAAATGCTCCATTTGGAACAATTGCGATTGACTCAATTTTTACGCCGATTGTTAATGTAAAATACACGATTGAAAATTACCGTGTTGAACAAAAAACAGATTACGAAAAATTAGTACTTGATTTGCATACAGATGGTTCAATTCATCCAAAAGAAGCATTGAAAGAAGCTGCTAAGATTTTAATTCACCACTTCATGTTATTCTCTGATGAGCGTATTACATTAGATAGTGAGTCTAAATCTGATTCAGAAGAATTTGATGAAACTTCATTACACATGCGTCAATTGTTGAAAACAAAATTAGTGGATATGGACTTATCAGTTCGTGCTCTAAACTGTTTGAAAGCTGCTGATGTTGAAACATTGGGTGATTTAGTATCTTACAACAAAAATGACTTATTGAAATTCCGTAATTTCGGTAAGAAATCATTAACTGAGTTAGAAGATTTAGTTGATTCAAAAGGGTTGAACTTTGGAATGAATGTAGCTAAATACAAATTAGATAAAGACTAATATCGCAATAAACAATTAATTAATGGCGTGATAGGTGGCTAGTACGAAGCGATATAAGTGCTAGTTAACCGTTACTTACGAAATTTACTATTATGAGACACGGTAAAAAATTTAATCATCTTGGAAGACAAACTGCACACAGACATGCAATGTTGTCCAATATGGCTTGTTCTTTAATTGAACACAAACGTATCAACACTACAATCGCTAAAGCAAAAGCTTTACGTGTTTTTGTTGAGCCGATAATTACAAAATCAAAAGACGATACTACACACGCGCGTCGTACTGCATTTTCTTACTTGAAAAGTAAAGAGGCTGTTACAGAATTATTCCGTACAGTTGCTCCAAAAATTGCAAATCGTCCAGGTGGTTACACTCGTATCATTCGTACAGGTTACCGTTTAGGTGATAATGCTGAAATGTGTTTGATCGAGTTAGTTGATTTCAATGAAATCTACACGTCAAATGATGATGCTAAAAAAGCAACAACTCGTCGTTCTCGTCGTGGTGGAGCTAGCAAAAAAGAAGAAGTTACAGCAACTGAATCAACAGAAGTTGTAGCTGAAGAAGTAGTTGCAACAGAAACAACTGAGGCATCTGAAGCAGTAGTTGAAGAAACTCCAGCAACAGAAGCACCAGCTGATGAAACACCTGCTGAAGAAGAAAAAACAGAAGAATAATTATCTTCTTAAAATAAATAAGGGTCTTATCATTGGTAAGACCCTTTTTTTGTGTCAAATTTCCACTGATTTTTATTTTATTAATCCTATTTTTGCAAAAAAAATAATTCGAATATGGAAGATCGAAAATCTGCACTTTTGGTGTTGGAAGATGGTACAGTGTACAAAGGTTATGCAACAGGTAAAATCGGTACAACAACTGGTGAAATCGCTTTCAATACTGGAATGACTGGTTACCAAGAAGTTTTCACAGACCCTTCTTATTATGGACAAATTCTGATCATGACAACTGCTCATATCGGAAACTATGGTGTTCAAAAAGATGAAGTTGAATCTGATTCAGTGAAAATTGCAGGTTTGGTTACTAAGAAATTCGCAAGTGTGTATTCGAGAACTTCAGCTTTTTCCAGTTTAAACGATTATTTAATCGATAACGAACGTGTTGGTATAACAGATATTGATACCCGTTCTTTGGTTAGACATATCAGACACAAAGGTGCGATGAATGCGATTATTTCATCTGAAATTTTGGATGAAAACGAATTAAAAGCATTGGTAAAACAAGTACCATCAATGGATGGATTAGAGCTTTCTTCCAAAGTAGCAACAAAAGAAATTTTAGATTTTGGTGATGAAAATGCATCGCTTAAAGTCGCGTTAATCGATTTCGGTGTAAAGAAAAACATTGTTCGTTGCCTTACTGAAAGAGGATGTTTTGTTCGCGTTTTCCCAATGGACACTCCATATGCAGATTTAATTGCATTTAATCCAGATGGTTTCATGTTGTCAAATGGACCAGGTGATCCATCTGCAATGCCCAATCAAATTGCATTGGTTGCACGGTTAGTTCAATCAGGGATTCCAATATTTGGTATTTGTTTGGGACATCAAATATTAGGTTTAAGCCAAGGCTTAGCAACTGAGAAAATGTTCAATGGTCACCGAGGAATCAACCATCCAGTGAAAAATTTATTAACTGGAAAAGGTGAGATTACTTCACAAAATCATGGTTTTGTAATCACTAAAAACAGTGTTGCTACTAATCCAAGCATTGAAGTGACTCACGTTCATTTGAATGATGACACAATAGCGGGTATTCAATTGAAAAACAAACCTGTTTTTTCTGTTCAATTTCACCCAGAAGCTTCGGCAGGTCCTCACGATTCGAGATACCTTTTTGATCAGTTTATCGCTAATATGAAACAAAAATAATTATGAGTTATATTGCACGCATTGTCGGAAGACAAATTTTAGATTCAAGAGGTAATCCTACCGTTGAAGTAGATGTATATACTACAAATGGAAGTGTTGGTAGAGCAGCAGTTCCATCGGGAGCATCAACAGGTGTTCACGAAGCTGTTGAATTGAGAGATGGTGATAAATCGTTATACCTAGGTAAAGGTGTTTTGAAAGCTGTTGAAAATGTAAACACAATTATTGCAGAAGAACTATTAGGAATGGATGTGTTTGATCAAAAATTGATCGATGCGACATTAAATACTCTTGATGGCACAGCAAATAAATCAAATTTAGGAGCAAATGCAATTCTTGGGACTTCTTTAGCTGTTGCAAAGGCAGCTGCTCAAGAGTCGGGAATGAGTTTGTTCCGTTATGTAGGTGGTGTTGGAGCGACAACAATGCCTGTACCAATGATGAACATTTTGAACGGTGGATCTCATGCAGATAATCTAATCGATGTGCAAGAATTCATGGTGATGCCATTCGGTGCAAGTTCTTTTTCAGAGGGATTGCGTTGGGGAACTGAAATTTTCCACCATTTGAAAAACGTATTGAAATCGAAAGGATTATCAACAAATGTTGGAGATGAAGGTGGTTTTGCACCTAATTTAGGATCTAATGAAGAAGCAATTCAAGTTGTATTACAAGCAATCGAAAAAGCTGGATTCAAGCCAGGATATGATGTTTACATCGCACTCGATGCGGCTTCGTCTGAATTTTACAATGCAGAAAAAGGATTGTATTTGTTTGAATCAACTGGTGAATCAAGAACATCTTCCGAAATGGTTGATTATTGGGCTGAATGGTGTAAAAAATACCCAATCGTATCAATTGAAGATGGTTTAGCAGAAGATGATTGGAGTGGTTGGAAAACAGCGACAGATAAACTTGGAGCGTCTGTTCAATTAGTTGGAGACGATTTATTTGTTACCAACACCAAACGTTTAGCTGAAGGAATTGAAAAAGGAGTAGCTAATTCGATTTTAGTTAAAGTAAATCAAATTGGTTCGCTTTCAGAAACGATTGAAGCTGTTCAGTTAGCAACGAGAAATTCATATACATCTGTCATGTCACATAGAAGTGGTGAAACAGAAGATAATACAATCGCAGATTTAGCTGTAGCATTGAATTGTGGACAAATTAAAACTGGATCTGCATCACGAAGTGATCGTATGGCAAAATACAATCAATTATTACGCATTGAAGAAGAATTGGGTAATACGGCTTACTATCCGGGTAAAAATTTCAAGTTTTTATAATTCAACATGTTTTAAAGTTAAAAAGGAGGTATTTACCTCCTTTTTTTGTTTTATAAGACAACCACATGTTGTATATTTACGTTAAGAATAAAAAAAGACTTATGAAAATTATTGCAATACTTCTCCTATTGAGTTCTTTCGTTACAAATAAAGTAATTGGACAAACAGCAAATGAAAATAGTGAAGTCACAAAACAAACTACTGTTTTTTTTGCTCAATGCATGTTGTCAATAACTGATGAGGAGGAATTAAAAGCAATTGAAGTTAATTTGCGTAGCAACCCATATATTTCAATTGTTCGTGTTGACATTCCGACTAGAAGAGTGTTTTTATTAACTAAAAACATTTCTTTCTTTTCTGAAGAAAATGTTACAAGTTGGTTAGGTGATGCAGCTTCAAAAGCATCATGTATACAAGTTGGAATATACGGAATAGATCCAGTAGCTAACTACCCATTTACAAATTGTAATTAATTCGTTATGAAGTTATTATTTTCACTTTGTTGTTTTTTAGCAACATTCATTTCGTTCTCTCAGCAATTGCCAGTAAATTGTACTATGGCTGTTCCTGGATGTACTGTTCCCAATTTTGCTATTGTTGGGACCAATCCAACCTATAATACCGTTGATTTCACAGCGGGATCTATATCTAATCCAAGTACCAATCCCAATGGTGGAAATTCAGGATGTTTGTTAACAGGTGAAACAGTTTCAACTTTCATTACAATAAATGTAGTTACATCTGGCACATTACAATGGTCAATAGTTAGTCCAACAGCATCTGGCTGTTTTGACTGGATCATGTGGCCAAATGTAAATAATAACGGATGTGCAGGAATAAATGGAAATACCTTACCTCCAGTAGCATGTAATTGGAATGGAACATGTAACGGGAATACAGGAATGGCAAGTCCAGCAAATTATCCTCCTGGAGCATCTTCAACAAGTTATGAAAACCCTCTGACAGTTACAGCTGGACAACAATTTATTTTATGTTTATCGAACTATAGCTCGACAAATCAATCAGTTAATTTAAATTTCTTTGGTTCGGCTAATGTATCATGTAGTGTTTCAGCTCCTAATAAAACAATTTGTCAAGGAAATAGTACAACGGTTACAATTTCAACTCCTGGCTACACAAATCCAACATTTCAATGGTTAGTTACTACAGGAGTTTCAAATCCTTCAGGAGGAACAAACGTTACAGTAAACCCAACTGTTACAACTACTTATCATGTAAAAGTAACCCAACCTGCAACACTTACAGCAGCTGCTTTAATTGATACAGCGACATTTACCGTAACTGTTATTCCTCCCTTAACTCCAAATGCTGGTCCAGATCAAGTAGTATGTTTTGGGTCACCAATAACACTTGCAGCAACACCAGCTGTTGCACCTGTAACAGGAAGTTGGCAAGTTATAGTCCCAACAGGATTAACACCTCCTGCAACAGCAACATTTGCTCCAAATTTTAGCAATCCAACTCCAACCGTAACGGTTAATCAGCCTGGTATTTATAAATTCGTTTGGAAATTGACGAGTACACTTTGTGGAACAGCACGTGATACAATGAGTGTAATTGTTTCAGAACAACAAATTGCAGCTACTACGAGCTCTCCAGCATGCGTCGGTGAAGCCAATGGAACGATTTCAATTACTTCTGCAAATGCAGTACTTTATAGTTATGACAATGGATTAACGTGGGTACCAAACGCAAGTCAATCAACTTTTCCAGCTGGAACATATACGGTGTGTGCTAAAAATGCATTGGGTTGTTCCAAATGCACAACGGTCACCGTCATTGATCCTTCACCGATAGTCTTGAGTTTGTCAAATGATACTTTGATTTGTGAGAATGGCACAGCAAATTTAGTTGCAAGTGCAACAGGTGGAACGTCATTCAGTTATCATTGGAACCAAACGGCATCACTAAGTGGCAATCAATCAGTTTCTCCAAATACACCAACAAACTATTTAGTGTATGCTGAAAATCAATTGGGTTGTGTTTCTATAACTGATTCAATTCAAGTAACGATACGACCAGGAATATCTGCTTCTTTGAGTCCTTTAAATCAAAGTGTTTGTCCAGGTTATCCTGGAACAATAAGTGTCACAAATTTAGCTGGAGGACTTGGACAGCCATATATTTTTACATGGTCAACGAGTGCAACAAATACGGGTAGTACGTCAAGTATATCACCTTCGCCATCAACAACAACAACATATAATGTTACTATTGAGGATGCGTGTGAGTCTACACCATTGGTAATTGCTACGGATATTATTACTTATCCACTACCTATTCCAATGATATCTGTAGATCAACCAACAAAATGTGAGCCTGCTTCTTTTGTATTAACAAACGAAACAGATCCATTAATGTCCACTGGAACAGTTTGGAATATTAGTGATGGGCAACAGTTTGTTAATTTGGATCAAATTGTTCCTGATAACTTATTTGCCGGGATGTACGATGTTCAGTTAATTGTAACTTCTCCAGATGGATGTATCGATTCAACAACCTTCAATTCATTTTTGAATGTGCATCCAAAACCTAACGCAGATTTTAAGTGGAGTCCAGATCCAATTTTAATGTTTAACACACAAGTACTTTTCACAAACTATAGTTCAGGTGCTGATTCGTATCAATGGTATTTTCAAAGTGCGGTTCCCAATCAATCCAGTGCTGAAAATCAAGAAGTCATGTTCCCTGACGGTCAAACAGGGTTATACGATGTGATTTTAATTGCAAATTCTTCGTTAGGATGTTCTGATACAACATTGATCAAAGTTCCTGTTAAACCAGAAGTTTTGATTTATGCGCCTAATGCATTTACTCCTGATGGTGATGAGTTTAACCAACATTGGTCGGTTATTATGGAAGGAATCGACGTAACAGTTTTCGATTTATTGATTTACAATCGATGGGGAGAAGTCATTTGGGAAAGTAAAGATGTAACTGCAACATGGGATGGAACGTACAAAGGAAAAATTGTTCCTGCTGGGATTTATAATTGGACAATACGAACAAAAGATGCATTGAACGATAAAAAGTATGAATTTACTGGTTCAATCAATGTGTTGAGATAATATTTAGCATTTTTGTAAGAGGCTGTTTGTTATCAAACAGCCTTTTTTTTGTAATTAATTTTTTATTTTAAACAGAAAGCAGGGATAAACTGTTTAACTTTGAACAAACAAATTTTTTATGACTATTTCTGAGTTTCAATTTGATATTAAACAAGGAATTCCAAAAGAATTACCCCAAAAAAAAGCAATCGATCCTGCTATTAATCACGCTCCTAAAAGAAAAGATATATTATCAAAGGAGGAAAAGGAATTAGCACTTAGAAATGCATTGCGCTATTTTCCAAAGCAGCAACACGCGGAACTGATTCCTGAATTTTTAGACGAATTAACACGTTATGGACGCATATACATGTACCGCTTTCGTCCAGATTATGAAATGAAAGCGCGACCAATCAATGAATATCCTGGTAATTCGGAACAAGCAAAAGCAATCATGCTCATGATTCAAAATAACTTGGATTATGCAGTTGCTCAACATCCTCATGAATTAATTACATACGGTGGAAATGGTGCTGTTTTCCAAAACTGGATTCAATACCGTTTGTGTATGAAATACCTTTCTGAAATGACTGATGAGCAAACATTGGTTATGTATTCAGGTCATCCAATGGGTTTGTTTCCGTCACACAAAGACGCTCCAAGAGTTGTTGTTACGAATGGAATGGTAATTCCAAATTATTCGAAACCAGATGATTGGGAGAAAATGAATGCTTTGGGTGTTTCACAATATGGTCAAATGACTGCTGGTTCGTACATGTACATTGGTCCGCAAGGTATTGTTCATGGTACGACCATTACAGTTTTGAATGCGGGTCGAATGATTGCTAAAAACGGTGAAGACTTATCTGGTAAATTATTTTTAACTGCTGGGTTAGGAGGTATGTCAGGTGCGCAACCAAAAGCTGCATCCATCGCTGGTTGTATTTCTGTAACAGCAGAAGTCAATGAAAAAGCTGTGCGTACAAGACATTCACAAGGATGGGTTGATGAAGTAATCAGCGATATAAATCAATTATGTGTACGAGTTAAAGAAGCTAAAGCGAAAAAAGAAGTTGTTTCTATTGCCTACAGTGGAAATGTTGTTGAAGTTTGGGAAAAATTCTTGAAAGAAAGTATTTATGTTGATCTTGGAAGTGATCAAACATCGTTACATAATCCTTGGGCAGGAGGTTATTACCCAATGAATATGACATTGGAAGCCGCTAACGATTTAATGGCAGCTGATCCAGAAGCATTTAAAATTGCCATTCAAGACACCTTGAAGCGTCACGCTGCTGCTGTCAATGCGCATGTAGCTAAAGGAACCTATTTCTTTGATTATGGAAATGCATTTTTATTAGAAGCATCGCGAGCAGGAGCGGATATCATGGCTCAAAATGGGATTGACTTCAAGTATCCTTCGTATGTTCAGGATATAATGGGACCAATGTGTTTTGATTACGGTTTTGGGCCTTTTAGATGGGTTTGTGCATCGGGTAACCCAGAAGATTTACAAAAGACAGATGATATCGCTTGCGCTGTGTTAGAAGAAATAATGACGACAAGCCCAGATGAAATTAAGCAGCAACTTGCAGATAATATTAAATGGATAAAAGGTGCACAGGCAAATAAATTAGTAGTCGGATCTCAAGCACGTATTTTGTATGCAGATGCTGAAGGTCGAATGAAAATTGCCGCAGCTTTCAACAAAGCTATTGCAACTGGTGAAATAGGCCCAATTATTCTTGGCCGCGACCATCATGATGTGTCAGGCACTGATTCACCATACCGTGAAACATCAAATATTTATGATGGTTCACGCTTTACAGCTGATATGGCGATTCATAATGTAATTGGGGATTCATTCAGAGGAGCAACTTGGGTGTCTATTCACAATGGTGGCGGTGTAGGTTGGGGTGAAGTGATCAATGGTGGATTTGGAATGCTGTTAGACGGTTCTGATGATGCGCATAGAAGATTAACAATGATGTTGCATTGGGACGTAAATAATGGAATTGCTCGCAGAAATTGGGCACGAAATGAAGGCGCTGTCTTTGCAATTAAACGTGCAATGGAGCAAGAACCGCGTTTGAAAGTTACCATACCTGAAATGGTTGATGACGTGTTACTTAAGAATTTATTTGACTAAAAAACAAATTATAAAATGCGAAGGCTGTCTTTTTAGACAGCCTTTTTTAGTTGATGATTTTTATTTCCACCCGTCGATTAGCCTGCTCTTCAGACGCCAATTTTGGATTGGGATAAATAGGTTTTGTATTTCCGAGGCCAACAGTTGTTAAACGATCTTTATTGATACCGTTTTCAACCAAATATTTTTTGACTCTTTTCGCACGTGCCTCTGAAATTTGTTGTCCATCAAAAGAACTGTGACCTGTTTCATTTACATGACCTTGTATTTCAATTTTAATTCCAGCGTTAAGTGCCAAAAATTCTTTCAGTCGTCTGAGTTTGGGTTCCGATTCAGGAGTATAATTTGTTGTTCCGATAATGAAATCAATGTTATCAAGTTGCAGTGATTTTCCAGTGCCAAGAGGTTCTAGCCAAACAATAATTTCATTATCCGAAAGTGGTGATAATGGTTCTTCTTTGTCAATGAAAAAGTAACCTGCAGCATCAACTGATATCGTTATTTTCCCCGATTTTTCTGGACAAAAATAAAAATCAGACCCATAATACAATGCCGCAACACTTTTCATGCCTGAAATGGTCATTTTTGCTGTAACAGGATTTCCAGTAATAGCATCTCTTAATTGAATTGTGCTAAAGTGTGTAAATTTTTCTGGTCGTAAATCGACAACCTTACTATTTTCATTCTTGTCCGTATGCAATAAGTCAATTGGTTCCAAGTAAAATTGCACATCCATTTTTCTCTTCGTTTTTTCCCGCAATAGAAAACAGATCATTATCTCTTTTCCTGCCTCTAATTCTAATGGATACAATGTGTTTTTTGATGCGATTAAACTCAATCCAAGGCGTTTATCACCTGCTCTTATGATACGTGCAATTTCTGCTTTGCCACTTAAGATGTCATTACAGAGTGTTCGTGATTGACTTTCAAAAATAAGCATGTCTATTTCACCTTCTCCAACAATTGCTTCTAGTGTAAAACGTCCTTTGAATGGCGCTTTAAAGGAACACCATAACGAGTTTTTTTCAATTAAATTAGCTAATGAAGGATAAGCTAAAAAGTCTTTTATTTTACCAGATTTTCCTGTAAATTCAAGCGTATAGGAACCAGATTGAAGAATGTTAGATGCACCAGTACAATCTGAGATGGATTCAGATAATTTCCATTCTGATTCTTGTCCATTTACCGATGTAACAAGTAAAAAAGATAATATTAGTAGTAGTTCCTTCATTTTCACTATAAATGTAAAATAAAGTAATAGAAATTAGCGAGATTTGTAACAATCATTTTCATTTTAACAACTTTATGTATGAGTACTTTATATGAGGAATTAGGAGCTCCAACCATTCAGCTTTTAGTTGCAAGGTTTTATGATGAGGTTTTTCGTTCTCCTGTTATTCAACAATTGTTTCAAACGGACAAAGCAGAAATTCAACGCAAACAAATGCTTTTTTTAACGCAGTTTTTAGGTGGGCCGAGCAATTATTCAATTGAATTCGGACATCCCAAAATGCGGATGCGCCACCTCCCTCATAAAATTGATGAAGTTGCAAAAAATGAATGGTTACGTTGTATGAAGAAAGCAATCGATTCGTTAGCGATTTCAGAAGATTTGAAAAGCCGATTGTTTCAGGTATTTCCGCCAGTTGCATCGCATATGGTCAATCATTGATGCGCATCTGTGACCTTCATTTTTCCTTTTGCAATAACACGAATAATTAATTCGTCTTTAGCTGGATAAATAGTTAAAACAGAGAGGTGACTGACTTTTCCATTCACACTTATCGGAGGATACGAAAAGTGAAATTGTTCATTGATTACTGATTTTAATTGCGCTAATTGTGGTGTTAAATCTTGTAAAGTAGCATCTTGTAAGGCATTTAATATTCGATCGTTAAATAACCATTTCGCAGTGTTAACAAGGACATGTTTGGTCGCTAAATCATAATCAAGGTGCTTGATTGAAAGTGTTTGTGTCTCCACATCAAAAACAGGAGTTCCCGTTAAATACAGTTTACCTTTCTTGTAACCTGAAAAAACTACTGCAATAATTAATTGATTTTTTGCCGCACCAGTTATTTCAACACTATCGATAATTACTTTCCTGTTTTTGATGTGTAACTCTTTTTTTCCATAAATGGTTTGCAAAACAGTCGATAACGAATCGTAGTTCAGTTGCATGTCTACTGTCAAATCAAACTCATCTGATTGAACAGTTTTAACTTGTTTTAATGGAGGAAGAGGAGTGATTGCTGTCTGAGAAGGGTTGTGAGAAAAAACAGGATTTGCTTCAATACTTAAGGTAGTATACAGTTTGTTTTTTTGAAAAAAGGGTGGAGTAACTGTTATCGATTTTGGTTGAATATGAAGGTAACCGTATGGTGCAAAAGCAAGCGTTTGATGAGCATTTTTCCATGCTGCGTCCGCATCTTTTTTAAACGAATAGTTATTGATTTCTTTATCGATATCAACTGTTAAATTAGTCAATGCTCTTTTAACTTCTTTCAGTAAAATAGCCGTAGCATCGTAATTAAATACGGTTACCTTGCACGGGTCAAGTGCCTCGAGTCTTTCTAACTTTGTTTGTCCGACTAATTGGTAGTTTTCATTAATTCCAATAGTCGTGCTGTATTGCAATTCCATTTTTCGTAACGGTTCATTAACGCCACAACTGAAGGGAATCCGTGGTGAAATGCATTTTGGTTGCGAACTAAAAACTTCGGTACAACTAGGACAATAGCTCATTTTTATCCAGTATTCTCCGGCAACATCATAAGTGATTTTTTTATTTTCAGCTGCAAACGTTATTGGTTTTCGTTGAAAATGGTAATTGTAGGAAACGCCGTCACATTGTTGTTCGCCTCCATTGAATTCTTTGTCGATTGATCGGTCAATATCATTGAAATAAGGTGCAAGGGATAACTCAACTGGAACAATGATGTGCGAAACAGGTTGTTCAATCGGTGGAATAGGTTCAAAGTCGTTCGTTGGAGCTACTGGCTGAATGGTTTTACATCCTGTTACAACAACAAAAAAAGTAAGTGATAAGATGTTTAATAACTGTCGGAATATTACTTTTTCCATAAACGATTGCGCATAAAAAAGGGAACCCGAAAGTTCCCTTAATAAAAGTACTTATTTTTCTTTAAATTTCAGAAATGATTGCGTTGAATGTTGCACTAGGACGCATCGCGGCAAAAGCAAGTTCAGCATTTGGTCGGTAATAACCTCCAATAGATACAGCTTTTCCTTGCGCATTGATTAATTCACTATTAATTTTCGCTTCGTTTGCTGTCAACTCATTCGCAATTGGCGTAAAGTGAGCTTTTAAAGTTGCATCACCAGTTTGAGCAGCCAACGCTTGCGCCCAATAAAGCGTTAAATAAAAATGACTTCCTCTGTTATCTAATTCACCAACTTTTCGTGCAGGAGATTTATCGTTTTCCAAGAATTTTTCTGTTGCAGCATCCAATGTCTCCGCCAACACTTTTGCTTGCGCATTTCCAGTAGTATTGAATAGGTGTTCGAATGAAACGGCAAGTGCTAAAAATTCACCGAGTGAATCCCAACGTAAATAACCTTCTTGTAAAAATTGCTCCACATGTTTGGGTGCTGAACCTCCAGCTCCTGTTTCAAATAAACCTCCACCATTCATTAACGGAACAATGGAAAGCATCTTCGCTGATGTTCCAACTTCCAAAATTGGGAATAAATCAGTAAGGTAATCACGCAAAACGTTTCCTGTAACTGAAATAGTATCTAATCCTTTCACAATGCGTTCCAACGAAAATTGTGTTGCAGCTTCAGGAGTTAAAATACGAATATCTAATCCTGTTGTATCGTGATCTTTCAAATACAAGTTAACTTTACGAATCAATTGCGCATCGTGTGAACGTTTTGGGTCTAACCAAAATACAGCGGGGGTATTGCTCAAACGAGCTCTTGTAACGGCTAATTTAACCCAGTCACGAACAGGAGCATCTTTTGTTTGGCACATTCTCCAAATATCACCAGCTTCTACTGTGTGTTCAATTAATACTTTTCCTGTTTCATCTGTAACTTCAACAACTCCAGCTGCAGGAATTTGGAATGTTTTATCGTGAGAACCATATTCTTCAGCAGCTTGCGCCATTAAACCTACATTTGGAACACTTCCCATTGTTGTTGGATCCAAAGCACCATTTTTCTTACAAAAATCAATTGTAGTTTGGTAAACTCCAGCATAACAACGGTCTGGAATAATCATTTTCGTGTCTTGTAATTTTCCTGCTTTGTTCCACATCTGACCTGAGGTACGTATTGCAGCAGGAACCGATGCATCAACGATAACATCACTTGGAACGTGAAGATTGGTTATTCCTTTGTCAGAATTTACCATTGCTAAAGCAGGATTCGTAGCGTAAACCGCTTCAATTGCTGCTTCGATTGCTTCTTTTTCAGCGGAAGGCAAGGTTGCAATTTTCGCATACAAATCACCTAAACCATTATTTGGATTGATCCCTAGTTTTTCAAATGTAGCAGCATATTTTGAAAACACATCGGCAAAATAAACGGCAACAACGTTTCCAAAAATAATTGGATCGGAAACTTTCATCATCGTTGCTTTTAAGTGAACGGATAAAAGCACACCGCTTGCTTTTGCAGCTACAATTTCTTTAGCAATATAAGCACGAAGTGCCGATTGACTCATGACAGATGCATCAATAATTTCACCAGCTTTTAAACTTGTTTTTTCTTTTAAAACGATTGTTTCACCAGTTGTAGTTTTCAACGCTATTTTCACATCCGTAGCAGCAGGAACCTCTACAGATTTTTCACTTCCGTAAAAGTCACCATGATCCATACTTGCCACATGCGTTTGAGAAGTTGGCAACCATGCACCCATTGAATGCGGGTGTTTTTTCGCGTAATTTTTCACCGCTCTTGGTGCTCTTCTGTCCGAATTACCTTCACGTAATACTGGATTTACAGCACTTCCTTTGATTTTATCGTATTTTGCTTTCGCAATTTTTTCTTCTTCTGTTGTAGGCGATTCATTGAAATTAGGAATAGCATATCCCAAAGCTTGCAATTCAGCAATAGCCTCTTTTAATTGCGGAATGGATGCGCTAATATTCGGCAATTTGATGATGTTCGCTTCTGGTGTTGTCGCTAGTTTCCCTAACTCTGCTAAAGCATCATCAACTTGTTGTGCAGCAGTCAAACATTCAGGGAATGATGCTAAAATCCGTCCAGCTAATGAAATGTCTCTCGATTCAACGTGAACACCTGCTGTTGCTGCAAAGGCTTTCACAATTGGTAAAAATGAATATGTTGCTAATGCTGGGGCTTCGTCTGTAAGTGTGTACAGAATGGTAGAATTTGAATTCGCCATGATTTTATGCTTTAATTGACTGTTTTTTGTGCAAAAACGCACAAGTGCAAAATTAATAGATACTTGGCGATTATCAATGTTTTAGCTACTTTTTTTGTTAAATAACTATAGTTGTAATTTTTGAAATAACGTAGGGTGATTTGTTACTGCTTTTCGGTTAAAAAGAGCATCATTTTCTCAAATGCACGTGCACGGTGACTGAATTTACTTTTTTCTTCCATGCTCATTTCTGCAAAAGTTTTCCCTTGGTTTTCTGGCACGAAAATAGGATCGTACCCAAATCCTTCGTCTCCTTTTTTTTCTCCAATAATTTCCCCAGCTACTTTTCCTTCAAACAGGTGTAGTTCATTTTCATACCACAAAGCAATTGTTGTCATAAAATAGGCCGATCGATCTGATTGATTTGCTAATTTTTCGAGCACTAAATTCATGTTGTCAGTAGCATTGCGTTGTGGTCCAGCATATCGTGCAGAAAAAACTCCAGGCTCACCATTTAACGCAGGAATAATCAGTCCAGTATCGTCTGAAAAACAATCAAGAGCTATCTTTTCTTTCAAATAAGTTGTTTTTTGAATGGCATTCCCTGGAATAGTAGCTGCAGTTTCTGGAATATCTTCGTGAAAGCCAATCTCATCTAATGTCACTAATTCAAAATGTGCAGGTAACAGGGCTTTGATTTCCATTATTTTATTCGCATTAGCTGAAGCAAAAACAAGTTTTTTCATGTTTCAAAAGTTTAATTGGACCATTTTTCTAACCACATTTCAAAAGTAAGCAAATACCATAGTTTGACACCATATTCTTTTCTCCCAGCATAGAACGAAGTTTTAAGAAACGCAATTTCCTCCCAATGAAATAATCCGCCATTGTTGATGCGTTCTGCTGTTAAATAGTTTTCTACAAGTGGCTTTAGTTCGTTCTGCAACCATGTTTCGATAGGAATTGCAAAACCCATTTTAGGTCGGTCTAATAAGCTTTTCGGAACATAGTCGTGAACGATTTCTTTTAACAACCACTTCTTTTCATTGTTCCGTATTTTAAATTCATCTGGAACTTGTGCCATGTATTCAATTAATCGGTGGTCCAATAAGGGTTCCCGACTTTCTAAACTAGCTGCCATCGATGCACGGTCAACTTTTTGTAAAATGTCATCAAGCAAATATGTCTTATAGTCGGTTGCCATGGCATAAGCAAGTGCAGTGGGCGATTTTAGTTCATTTGAATCAAAATTGGTTGTTAATTTTGGAGCCTTTTCACAAGCTAATTTGACTAGTTGTTCCTCCGTGAACAAGTGACTCAAACTTAATAAAATGGATTGATTGTTTGAGCTGCTCAATAACATCTTTATCTTTTCATAGCGCTGAGAAAAGTTATAGGAGCGATTAAGTACTGGTATTTTTTCAGCAGGAATAAGGTTCATTATTTTGCTGGCACTTTTCCGAAGAAAGGCAGGTGTTTTTTCAAGCTTAGTACTGTATTTGTTGATTAATTCATAACGTTGGTATCCACCAAAAACCTCGTCACCGCCATCTGCACTAAGTGCAACAGTTACTTGTTCTTTCGCAATTTTACTAACAAGCATAGTAGGAATTGCACTTGAATCGGCAAAAGGCTCATCGTAAAAATAGGGTAGTGTTGCAATGATATCAATTGCTTCTTTTGGCGCACATTCAATCGTTGTATGTTGTGTTCCTAGATGAGCTGAAATTGCTTGTGCATAAGGTGCTTCATTCAATCCAATATCTGGAACAGAAACGGTAAATGTTTTAATTTGCTCCGTTTGTTGACTTTGTAGAAGTGCAGTCACACACGTACTGTCATATCCACCGCTTAAAAAAACGCCAACTGGAACATCAGCAACCATGCGGTAATTACACGCACTTTGTAACAATTGATGGGTTGTTGCTTTTATTTCGGAATAATCAGCAGCTAATTTTGGTTTGTTATAATGTTCGTTTACATTCCAATAGGTTTGTTGAGACAAAGGTTGAAGTTTCTCTGACAACCGAAAGTGTACAAATTTACCTGGTTCAATTTTTGTACAGTTTTCAAAAATACAATGAGGTGTTGGCACGTATCCAAATTGTAAAAAAGCGTGAACGGCTGAACGATTTACGTTTTTCACAAAACGTGGATGTGCATGAAATGCTTTTAATTCAGAAGCAAAGAGTAACAAATCAGCTGTTTGGTAAACAAATAAAGGTTTGACACCTGTTCTATCGCGTGCGATAAAAACTTCTTTAGTTGCTGCATTGTAAATCACAAAAGCGAACATACCGATAAAATGGTGGATACAATTTGTTCCCCATTGTTTGTAAGCATGCAAAATAGTTTCGGTGTCGGAGTGCGATTGAAACGAATGCCCCAATCGAATTAATTCGTTACGAATTTCATTGAAATTGTAAATCTCGCCATTAAATACAATGGTGAAATCCAGCCAATTCATCGGTTGTTTTCCTAGTTCGGACAATTCGAGAACGGCTAAACGCCGATGACCTAAACCAAGTTGAAACGCATTGTTTTCTTCGAAAAAAGCACCACTTCCATCAGGGCCTCTGTGTGCAAGTGTATGCGTCATTGCTTCAAGTTCAACGCGTGAACTTGTTTTTTTAAAATCAATAAATCCAGCAATACCGCACATTCTTTGCTATTTTTTAACGGTTTAAAGGTAATTAAAAAACTGTTTATAACTTGTTTGAAAACTGATGACAACTGCTATTAAAAGTCTGCTCAGCAATTTTGTAACTTAGTAACATCAAATTCAAATAACATGGAACAACAAGTACAACTGCAAGCAGAAATTAAAAGCCTTGAGGCTCAATTGACTGGAGAATTATTCGCTGATATGGATATCCGTGATAAAATTCATAATTTACAAATGCAATTAGACGGTGTTCGTCCAATGGACAGTTACATTGAATGTGTTGGGTGTGGTTCTTAATCATACCCATTCATTACTTGTTAAACAATTCAATATAACTTGCTGTCCACTTCTGGACACTCCATTCCTCAATAATCGATTTTTGAGCGTTTGCTCCAATTTGCTTGCGCTCAACAACGTTTTCAATTAAACGTATCAAGGTTTTTTTCCATTCTTCAGCATTTGAAACAATGAAACCGTTTTTTTCGTGTTGAATGATTTTTGAATTGACACCAACAGGACTAACAACAGCTACTGCTCCAAGTGACATGTATTGTAATGCCTTGAAACCACATTTGCCAGCTGCCCAATCGGATTGTGTTAATGGCATTACTCCAATATGAATTTGAGCTAAATCTGCTATTTCAGTTGATTTATTCCATTTTTTAAATACCAGCGAAGTGAGTTGTTGGCTTGGTTTTTCATTTGAGATAACATGAAACTCAAAGTCATGCGTTTTTTCTAATTCTTGAATAATTGGAAACAACGGAGTTAAATAATGCATGGTTGTATGAGTCCCGGTCCAACCAATAACAACTTTTTCAGTAGTATGACTCACTGTTAAGTGGTGATGATTTTCGGTATCAATTGTTGTAGGGATAATTTGCACGTTGTTATTGAATTGGCGCGCATAATCAGCTAAAAACTCGTTTCCTGCAACTATTTTATCGGCCCATTTGATGAGGTGTTTTGTTTTCCAATAACATTTTAAACGGTTATATTTTTGATTGACTTCACTATAATTGGGCAACCAAATGGCATCGTCAAAATCAAAAATGTACTTTTTGCGAAGTATCTTGACCAAAATCCATTCGAAAATAGGCGGTCCAAAATGACTCATTTCCCGGTGTATGAAAATATGTTGTGCATTGATCAACCGAAAACAAAGGATAAGACGTTTTAGAAAACACGACGCTAAATAAACAGATTTTTGAAGAAATGCGCCTTCTTTGTAGATTAATTCCCAACCTTTTTCGGAGTGAAATGGGTGAAATTGAACATTAAATCCTTCTTTTTCAAGTACTGTTACATATTGTTCAAACCGAAATCGTTGTGAAGGAGCTTTTCCAATAGGATAGGGTGCTATGATATGAATGTTAGGATTTTTCAAACAATAAATTTTGGTAAATTTCCCAATAACGTTCTACACCCGTTGCTAAATCAAAATAGTTGCGCGCGCCATTTTTAGTGGACTCTTTGTCAAAGGTTCTTAGATCAAGAGGAACGATGGCTACTTCGTGCTCATTGTTGGAAGCCATGACTTGACCAGCTTGATAGTCTTCAATTATTGCAGCACTATCGCCAACGCCATCATTACAGATCACAGGAATGCCCATTGCCATCAATTCTGCTTGTTTTGTTGGGGACGATGCTTTTTTGGAAAAACAAGCGCGTATGAAGAATACCGAACAATCAAATAACAACAGGTGCATTGGAATATCCGTGTGCTTCACCGATAAAACAAGGATATTTTCGCGTTTAATTTGTGCTTGATCTGCTTTTACATAAATCTGCTCAGCGGGATCTTTTGTTAGCAAAACAAAAATCGGATTTTTTTCAGGATCAATTGTCTTAAAAAAACGCAACATTTCATCAAGTAGGTACCATGTACCAATTGATCCGACGTAACCAACTACATAACGATTTGTCAACAGTAGTTGCTGTTTTAAGCTGAAAACAGCACATTCCGGAATTGCTTCGGGATTAAATTTTGCTAAATCAACACAACATGGAATTACACTAATTTTACTAGCAGTAACATTTTTAAGCGACCAATTTAGGAGTTCGTTTTTACCAGTGTGTGTCAAACTAACAATAGCATCAGACGTACTTAAAAACGCTTTTTCTTTCTTTTTAAAATAGATATAAATGAACTTGAACACAGGACTTTTTAGGTTCCAAATCTTACCTTCTACACGTTCGTCAACCCAAAAACCGCGCATGTCAAAAATGAATTTTATACCGTATTTGCGTTTTAAACGTAAACCAATTAATGAAGTGATATAACTTCTACAATGAACAATATCAAATTGTTTACTTTTTTGCAATCGGTTGATTACGGGATATATTTTGATTAAATCAAACAACGTGGACACAACTTTCGGGTACTTTGTGTAGAACAATGGTTGCCAATCGATATTGTTTTCACGACAAATTTGTTTGATCGCAGCACCTTCTTGTTTGAATCGTTCCGACTTTTCAAAACTAATAAGCGTAAATGAAATGCCTTTTTTTTGCAAACCAATAATGTATGGCAGTACTTGACTTTGACCGAGCGGGTCGGTCATGCCATCATACGAAAGGTAAAGTGCTTGTTTCTCCATCAAATTCGCTTATTTGGATAGAGTTTACGATACATTGCATAAATAAAGTCAATGCGTTTTTCTTCATTTGGAAAGTCCGTATAAAACTTAGGTTTATTAGCAATGATTTGCGCTAATTCGTCAGTTGTAATCATGAGTTTTTTGCACAAATATTCCTTATCAAGTTCAATTTTATCCGCGTTGTATGCAGGCAATGTTAATTCTGATAAAGCAGCTTCACGGGTTTTGTGACCAAAACATATCTGAGTTGATAGCGTAGCCTTTCTGTAATCGATATTAAACTTTTCTGGTAGTAAGTACGATTGCCAGAATGCTGTAAAACGTGATTCGTGGTGCTTTCCACCGTAATCTTTCCAGTCGAATTGTTCCATTAACAGTTTTTTAGCTGCTTCTTTGTTGTAGTCGATATAATTCAACAGGTATATGGTCTTTATGCCTTTGAAAAATTTGTAGTAAAATTCACTGAAATAGCCAATTGCTGGAACTTTTTTTCTACGAATTGCCCCATATTTCTTAACGATGTGTTTGTATAATTTCAAATCCTTTTTTACGTGATATCCCCATTTTATAGGCAGAATTCCTTCACTCGCATAATTGCCGCCAGAAATAATATACTTTATCTTATGTTTTGTAGCTATTTCATACAATGCTCCTGGAATTGCTAAATCTGTTGGCATTTCTAAATCAACTAGCGATGACTTTAAAAAGGCGAGTTGTATTTGTTTGAATTCTTCCCAGTCCAAGACGTAGCTCGTATAAGGTAAATCCAGACGTTGCGCTATGTTATGAATGTTGCGGACTGCTATTTCTGAATTCCAACCATTATCTAAGTGTAACAACAATGGTTTAAGCCCCAGTTCTTTGCATAAGTAAGCGGTGTAACAACTATCTACGCCACCACTAATACCAACAATGCAATCAAATTCATTGTTTTTTCCAGCAGATTTAATATTGCTAATAATTGTGTTTAGATTGTTCTTTTGCTGAGCAATGATGTTGCTTTCAGCAGCTAAATGAGTAATAAACGACGAACAATGATTGCAATTTCCAACAGCATCAAAAGTGATGTCTGGATCAGTTGTATCCATAACACACCGTTTGCATTGTACGTAAGACGATTCTAAACTCATTAAAAATGGTAGTATTTTGAAGCGAAACTAATGAATATTTATAAAAAAAAGGATTTTGTATCTGGATAATTTATCAGAACGCCTTTCATTTGTCCATGATAAACAAATAAACTCCCGGCTGCCAGACCTGAGGGAAAGGATTGTTGGTAAACAGTTTTCATGTTTTCCAAAGAACTAGCGCCTCCTAAAGCAACAATTGGTATGTTCACACGAGCTGCAATTTGTTGAATTAAAGCAGCATCGTAGCCTGTCATCATACCATCGTTATCAACTGACTGAATGATTAATTCACCGACGCCATTTTGTTCCATTAATTGAGCAAATTCTACTGGATTTATACGTGTTTTTTTATTTTTTTTATGCTGATAAACGACTTGTTTGCCAAACATTGTTTTAACAACATCAATACAAACTGCGATGGAAGAAGCTCCGAATTGTGATGTTGCTTCTGCAACAAAACTTGGATTATCTATCGCGGCATTACCAATGATTATCTTTTCAGCTCCAGCGTTCATTAATGTACGAATCTGATGACAGTTAGTGATTCCTCCTCCGACAGCAAATGGCATGCGCGTTTCAGCACTGATTGCTTGGACAAGTTCTTCAGCAATACAACGACCAGATTTACTTGCTTGGATATCTAAAAAAACCAATTCATCTGCTTTGAATTCGTTGAAAAGGCGAACAGCATTTATTGGATCGCCAATATAATTGGGTGATTTGAAGCGTTGTGTTTTGACAAGGCCATTGTTTTGTAACAGTAATACTGGAATAATTCGTGGTCGATACATACGTATTAGAGTTGAATAAAATTTTGAAACAATTGAATTCCTTGATCGTGACTTTTTTCTGGATGAAATTGAACACCGATGATGTTCTCACGAGCAATGCCGGAAACAAATGAGTTTTCGTATGTTGAGGTACAAAGTACATCAGTTGCATCAGTTGGTTTGTATTGATACGCATGAACAAAGTAAAAAGCATCTTCCGATGAAATTCCCGAAAGAATAGCTTTTTGTTTTTCTGTGTTTAAGGTATTCCATCCGTTGTGAGGAATTTTAAACTGAGTGGAATTTGTTACGTGCAAACGCTCCACTTTTCCTGGAATCCAATTTAGTCCATCGCAATTACCTTCTGCGCTTGAACTCGCCATCAATTGCATGCCCAAACAAATTCCTAAAACGGGTTTTTTATTTGTTAGGACGTGTTTATTCAACACATCGATTAAACCTAAATTCGTTAATGTATTCATGGCATTTCCAAAATGACCAACACCAGGTAATATGATTTTATCTGCACCTGCGATAACCTGGGGATTGTTAGACACTTCAACAACAATGTCTTTAAATTGATTCATTGCTTTAACAACGGAATGAACATTTCCAGTATGGTAATCAATAATGACAATTTTTTGTTTCATTGAAATTGACTTTTAATGAATTGCGCGAATCTCTCTGCTTGATATTTTCGCGAATAGGCCGCAATATCAGTTGTTTCGTGTTTTATGGTTCCTGTAGTGGTCAATTCATTATTCAGATCAATTAGAAGTTGAAGTAGTTCGGCTGCATTTTTAACAGAAATGCCTGCCGTTGTTTTTGCTAGTAAATCTGCTTGTAACGAATTGGAATGTACTTCTGAATCTGATAATGGATAGTATTTGTGTTTCAATTGATTTCCTTCTTCATCATCCGAATAGAGCAGGAGTATTTTGCGGTTCATTGCTAAATAATCGTAAATTTTGGTTCCCATTAACGCAAACGAGTTAAACAACACCAACAAGTGATTTTTTGACATTTCAACTTGAAATGTTTTGTTGTCAAGTGGAGGTGTAAATGTTACAAATTGTAAAATCGAAGCGAAGTCAGAAGCAATCAACTCCTTTATAATCGATTGTTGTGGAATGCCAATCAAGTTCAATTCAAAAGCAATCTGGTGTTTATTCCATAAATCATCAAGCGTTTTCAAAAGTGAAGTAATAGGATACCACGGAAAAATAGTGCCGTTGAAGCCAATAGCTAAGTGTTGCGTTATTACTGTTTGATTTTCGTTGAATTCAATTTCATCATACCCATTTGCGCAGATGAAATAGTTATGTTGACCGTTAACTTCCTTCAATTGCTCAACAAGAAAATCAGAAACTGTTGTAATGGCAACTGCATGTTTAACTATCTTTTTTTCTATTACTCGATATAATTCAGGTAATAAAGGAGTGTTTTGAATGGAAATATCTTGACTCCATAAATCACGGTAATCAGCAATCCAAGGAATAGTATGCCTTTCACTTAATTTTTTGGCATAATGAAACAGCACAAAGGGTTCTCCAGTAGCAATTATTAAATCAACCTTATTTGATTTTAAATAATCATTTGCAGCCAAATAAATAGATCTTTTGGAGCCCACAGGCAAGAAGAATTGCATTATTTCTAATACTAAGGTGTATATTCTTCTTAAGAAACGCCATTTAGCCGCCCCTTTTTTCAATAACAACCGTTGTGCAAAGCTTGGTTGAAAGGGCGCTTTTATCAAGGTGTAATTTGGCTCGTGCTGTTGTTCAACAGTTTGGTTGACAGATGCCTCTAAAAAACTATTTTCGTTTGTATGAAAGTCGTTCCAGTTTCTTGTTACAACAATTGGATGTATATCAAATTCTGAAAAATACTTCATCCAACTGTAGGGACGCAAACCTCCTACAGAAACGTAGGGCGGAAAATCATGGGCTAGGATTAATACCTTACGTTGTTTTTCCATCGAACATGTTTTGAATGGTGCTTATTAACGTCTCTTCTTGGCTTTCCCAACTATATTTTGCGCTTATTTTTCTGCTGTTACTTTTATATTCATTCAGTTTTTCATTCGTTAACGAACGGATTGCGACTTCTAAATCAGCAACTGTAGGAGCAGAAACAAGTCCAATATCGTTAACAGAAATAACTTTTTTATTTTCAATTGTTTCGCTGCCAATTACTGCAATTCCTGCTTGAATGTATTCGAATAATTTATTTGGCGATGCCATTTGTTTACTCAAATTTAGCGGTTCTAATAAATTGAAGCCAATATCAGCCCCTGCAGTATAGCTTGGCAATTCATTCAATGGAACTAAATCTAAAAAAACAATGTTCGTTGCTTGGTTTTGTGCTGCTGCTTTTTTTAATTGTTTTTCCAAACCGCCATTACCAAGTATAACCAATTTGTTGCTTTTTGGTAATTGATGAAACAAATCAATCAAAACAGGTAGACCGCGCCCAGCATTTAATATTCCTTGGTATAAAAAAACAAGATCATTTGTTCCCCACTTGAACTTATCTCTATATGGATATGGTATAATTTCAGTGTTTATTGGTGCAGGATAATTCATAATAACCGTTGGATGCTGTGATAAGTCATACTGCTTTTTGAAATAGTTGCTAATCGACTCGTTTACAGTAATAAAAAGGTCGACTTTTTGGGTTGTTTTTTTTTCGAAAAACGAACCATGTAAACGCATGAAGGTTATCAATCCTTGAAAAATTGTTTTCTTGAACAAAGTTGATTTTTGAGGGAAAAATTGATTCAATGTTTCACAATAAATTTCATGTGCATCATAAATGAGATTTGCACCTAATGCTTTTGCTATTTTCGAAGCGGGATAAAGTGTCGGAAGGTCATTGGCCCAAATTGCATGGTACTTTTTCTCATTGTTTAATACTATTTGGACTAAAAACGAAAATTCAAAACAAAAGAAACTATGTCTCAAAAATGTTGAAAATAAACTGGTTGGCAGTTGAAACAGGTAAACAGTAACTTGTTTGTTTGTAGCAAAATTCTGATTATGGTCAGCGAGACAATATAAATCGACCTTACCAATTGTTGACAGCGCAGTTATTGTTTTTATAACGCGGTAATCGTTGTCTACAGGACCACTCAATAAGACGGCAAATCGCTTCTCCATTTCTTAAAGATAATATGCTGCAATTAATATTTTCCAAGAATCAGTATATTTTTCAGTTATATACCCTTTTTCAATTAATAATTTGCGACTTTGTTCAATACGGTTTTGCATTGAAGCAGTTTTCAGCCATTGGACGTGTGGTGCTTCAAATCCAATTTTATCTTTCCGTTGACTGATTTTTTCTGGTAACATGTGCTTCATTGCCGACCTCAAAAGTGCTTTAGACCATCCTTGGTGTAAGAAATAATCACTGTTTGATTGAAAAACAAACGCAACCAATTCAGGCGACAAAAAAGGCAATCGGCTTTCAACAGAATGAGCCATTGCATTTCTATCAGCAAAACGCAATAACTTAGGTAAACCTTGTATCGTTAATTCGTGCTTCAAACTTGATTTTAACGATTTGTGCCGTTGAAAAACGGGTTTCTTTGGTGCGTATTTTGCATGAAATGAAGTTGCTATGCCTGTTGGAACTTTGGTCCAAATTCTATTTTTCAATGCGACAGCTAATTGAAAAATTTTAGGATGTTTCAACGCAAAAAGATCCATTTTTCTTACCTGAATGGTAGTTCCGTGATGTGCTTCTATTTGTGCTACAAATTGTTGAAAAGCTTTGTTATTGATTTGTAATTCACGTGCGTAAAAAGCAAAATCTTTATCGTATCCTCCTAACAATTCATCAGCTCCTTGACCATCGATGACGACTTTTATACCTTCGTTTTTAGCTGCTTCATACACACAATATTGCGCAAAAATACTACCTGATTGAAAAGGTTCATCTTGGTGATAGAGCAAGCGATCAAATTGTTCCTCAAAATCGGATGATGTGATCCATTTGTTATGTTGTTTCGTTTGAAAATGATTGGAAACCAATTCAATATGTGCGCCTTCGTCTTTTTTGAAATCATCAAAACGCGCAGAAAAAGTAGGGATTGAATTATTCGTTTGCGCAATTGAAGCAACAATACTACTTGAATCCAATCCACCGGAAAGGGAACAACCCACAGTAACATCTGCAATGGTTCGTGATGCAACTGCTTTGTTGAATAAATCTTGAAATTGCGTTACTGATTCATCAAAAGTCAGCTCGCTTTTTTCTTCAGAAATGGAAATCTCCCAATATTTTTTCACGATAGGTTGCTGACTGTTTTTTCCAAAATAAAAATAGGAGGCTGGATCTAATTGATGAATCCCTTCATAAAAAGTATCTTTTGGATTAGTTGGATTTTCGACCAAATCCTCTGCAAGAAATAGGTACATCAAGGATTTATTGATTATTTTTTTCAACCCAATCGACCAAAAAGCTTTTATCTCAGAAGCAAAATAAAACACATCATCTTGTATGGTATAAAAAAAAGGTTTTTCTCCAAAGCGGTCTCTAGCACAAAATAGTTCTTCTGTTTCTATATCGTATAATGCAAAAGCAAACATGCCATCAAAATGCTCCAAACATTTTTCTTTCCAATAATCATAAGCTGCCAATACAACTTCAGTATCAGTAGTAGAGAAAAATTGATATCCAGCAGCACTCAATTCATTTTTTAGCGCTTGAAAATTGTAGATCTCACCATTAAATGTGATGGTGTATCGCTGCTGAAAAGTCATGGGTTGTGCACCTTTTTCGCTTAAATCAATAATGGATAGGCGCCGATGACCCAAATGAACGGTTCCATCATTGCTCGACCAAAAACCTGCGCCATCTGGCCCACGATGTGCTATCGAATCACACATGCTTCGCACTTTTGTTGCCGAAGTGTGCGCTGAAGACCGATCAATTATTCCCGCTATTCCGCACATAATGAATGAAATGAATAAGTGATGCCGTATGCGCAGTAAACGAATACTTTGCTGCTATTTTTTCACGTGCTTGCGCACCGATAGTTGTTAAATTGATTTCTTTGGAAAGTATGTTACGGAAAATTGTTTCCCAATCGTGCACATCACTTGCTAAAAAAGAATCTTCTCCATTTGTAACAATTTGTTTGTTGATGCCGATGGAGCTTGCAATACTAACAATTCCCAATCCCATGTATTGAATCAATTTAAAACCGCCTTTTCCCATCGATTCAGCATCGTTGCTTAATGGCATAAGTCCAATGTCAATAGCTTGTAAATGAGAAGTTTCATCGGTTAACGACCATTTTTTAAAATGAATTTTGAACGAAGTTTTTGTAGTATATTTTTTACCTCCGATAACGATTAATTCGAATGGAAATTCGTTGGATAATTTTTCCAAAATAGGAATAACCAAATCCAACTGAGGATAATTATAATCACCTCCGATCCAACCAAATTGTAAGGGTTTTTCTGATGTATATTCTTTTGTATACGCTTTTTCATTATAATTCACACATGTTGGCAGGTCTAAAATGGCTTGCTCTCGAATTGCAGCGTTGACAGTTAAGATCCGTTCTTTTAAAGTAGGAGAAGCAACAGTGAAATAGCGGTACATTTTTAGTGTTTCATTGAATTTGTCGCCGTTTTCAAGACAGATTTTACCAAAAAGGTGCGCAACTGTTTTCGGTTGATTTTTCGCAGCACTTAAGTCATCATCAATATCCAGCACAGCGTTTGGGTGAAATTTCAATAATAATTTCTCAAGAAACAAATTGCCGTAGTCATTGAAAATCAATAGTTCTCGTCGCACAATAACCGTTTCAAAGTGACGAGACCGAACAACTTGTCCAAAACGTTTGAACCCAAAACGGATTAAAAAAAAAATATGTTGAATGGCACTTTTTTCAGTGAAATCCGTTTGCTTACTTGCACTAAAAACAACAACATCAAAACCAGATGCGATCAATCGTTTTTGCCATTCGGCTACACGCCAATGATACCCAGCATTAGTTGGAAAAAAAGCAGCGAAATAAAGAATAGAATTCTTTTTGGGTGTTTTACGACTTAAAAAAAAAGGAATGATTTTAGCAGCAAAAATACCGAAGTACAATGTAAGTACAAACAAACATTGAACAACTAAAGTCAGTAATTTTCCTCCAACCTTCATCCACTTATATTTTCGGGAATAATTCCTCAAATGTTGCAATGCTGATGAGGTTTAATTGTTGTTTGCGATCTGCTTCAAAGACCGAAAACTCAAAAAAGGGATTGTCAATTTTAGGTGGTTTCCCAAAATCAATTGATTGAGATAAAATTCCTACTCCCCAATCGGAATCGACGCAACAACCAGAAACACCACTTATTTCAAGCGCTTTCACAAATGCTTTCCAAGTAGTACCATTCCACGTATTCATTGCTGGCGAAATTTCATAGGCATACGTTTCTCGTGCGTGCCATTCTGTTGGTGGATTACAATCGTGCAGCACAATAAATCCATTTGGCTGAATGAAATCTAATGAATTTAGGATGTCTTTGTAAACTTGCTCGGCAGTATGCAACCCATCAATAAAAATAACATCAAACAAAAGGTTTTTGTTGAGTATTTTTCCTATTTTGATCTGCTCAAAAAATGCATCACTGGTAAGTTTGAAATCAACCGGATTCGCTTCAAATTCAATTCCTGGGTCGACACTGTATTTTTGTCCTGCACAAATATGATTGAAATTATCAGCTGGATTCCGCACACCTATTTCAAGGTAAACCGAATTTTCATTCTTTGTTGCTTGAATGAGGCGGTTGATAATCTCTGTGCGCGATAAAGATTTATTCCGCTCGGTTACATTCAATGCTTGCGTACGCAAATGAAAGGGATCAGTTAAAAAACGACCGCCCCAATTATAATAGTTTATTAGTTTTTTAAACGAAATCATTTAATGCCATTTAAAGTTACCAAAAACGGGTCCGTAATTGTAGTTTCCATGAATAACCAACGAAGAAGTTGCGTCTGAAACATTAAATTGACAACAATTATCAAGTGTTTCAATTCTTTCTAAACGTGGAATATGAATATAACAACTAATTGCATAATTTCCTCTTGTCAAGAAGTTCGCTGCAATTTCCAAGGTCATTTTTTGATTGGAAATTTGCTTCTCTGCAGCAAAAACAGGACTTCCGAATTGATCGTTAATCTGAATAAATACAGCATATTCAGCTGAATTTGACACGATATTCAAATCGATATCAATCAAAATAGGTTCATTTACAGTAAATTCTGTACAATGTTGTAATGCTTGATTGCAAAGCGCAATAGCTTTAACTGCTGTTTTATCGGTTGTTACCGTTTTATTTTCATAATGCGACTGAGATCCGTGACATGATTGATATGCCTGAATTGCTGCGCTACTTTCACCATGAAAAACGAGTTTTCCTTTTTCAATTACGATTCCTTTTTGGCACAATTCTTTAACTGCGGCAAGATTGTGACTGACAAAAATTACGGTTCTGCCTTCGCCTGCAATCGATTTCATTTTCCCCAAACATTTTTGTTGAAACTCGGCATCTCCAACAGCTAGCACTTCATCAATGATTAAAATTTCTGGCTCCAAATGAGCAGCTACAGAAAAAGCCAAGCGCACGTACATACCAGAAGAATAGTGTTTCACTGGCGTGTCTATGAATTTTTCCACACCAGAAAAAGCAACGATTTCGTCAAATTTTCGGGAAACTTCGGCGCGTGTCATTCCAAGTATTGTTCCGTTTAGGAAAATATTCTCGCGTCCTGTTAATTCAGGATGAAATCCCGTTCCAACTTCTAATAACGAAGCTACTCGTCCGTTGATACGAATTGTACCTTCGGTTGGCTTAGTAATCTGAGAAAGTAATTTTAGCAAAGTACTTTTTCCTGCACCATTTTTCCCGATGATGCCAACAACTTCGCCTTTGTTGATTGTGAAATTAAGGTTGTCGACAGCTAAAAAAGATGCTTTTGCATTGTTTTTTTTTCGAAAAATTCCACCAAGCGCTTGACGGAAAGAATCAGCTTTTTTCGTCCCAATTGTATAGCGTTTGGACAACTTTTCGACTTTGATTGCGTATTTTCCTTCCATCATTTACACTAAATCTGCCATTTCGTCTTCAATACGCTTGAAGAAAAGTAAACTACTTACAAATAATACAACGACAGTTATTATCGTAATCAATAGAAATTCATTCGGAGCTTCTCCACCAAACAAACTCCATCGAAATCCCTGAACAATCCCTGCCATTGGATTTAAATAATACAAGGTTGCTGCCCATTTGGGAAGGTGGGAAGTTGCGTATTCAGCGGGATAAGCTATAGGAGTTAAATAAAGTCCAATTTGAACGATAAAAGGAACGACGTGTTGAAAGTCGCGGTAGCGAACGGTCAATGCACTTAACCAAATTCCAGCTCCCAAAGCTGCAAGTATTCCCAAAAGAAGAAACAAAGGTGCGAAAAGAACATTTGCAGTTGGCGCAATGCCATAATAGAGCATGAGTGCTATCAACATGATTAATGTGATACCGAAATCAATAAGTCCAACTAATGCTTTTGAGAAAGGAATGATGATGCGAGGAAAATAAATTTTCTTAATCATGTTTTGACTGCTAATTATCGACGATCCAGCATTGGTCATGACATACGAAAAATAAGTCCAAACACTCATTCCTGCTAACGTGAAAAGTAGGTGAGGAACAGGTGTTTTGACAGCAATAAATGTCCCAAAAACCAAGGAAAGGATCAATAATGTTATCAAGGGTTGCAAAAGTGCCCATAGTAAACCAATTGTTGTTTGGGCATAGCGCACACGAAAGTCTCTCCACGCTAAAGTGAAAAATAAATCTTTGTAGCGAAATACTTCTCTGAAATCAGGAAACAATTGTCTCTTGTTGGATTCGATAATTTTTTCTGACATCCTCTTAGATTACTAATAGTAACTACAAATTTAGTGTAAATAATTAACTATTTAAATTTCTCTTTTAATTTCAAAAAGTGTTTTTCAAATACATGATAACTCAAGTAGGCTAGTCCAATGACAACTAGTAAACTGAAAATTGGATCAATTAGCATTACTTTCGAAAGAGAATCTGAAAAACCAATTATTTTCGCTGTTTTTAAAACAATTAAAATACCAACAAATTGCAAGCAGTACATGCCATAGGTATATTTACCTAAAGAGGAAATCCGCTTCAGGTTTGCAAATTTATAGAAGGAATTTTTAGCAAAAGTTTGTTCCAAAATGATGAATCCACCAATTAAACTGAAAATTGTTCGATCGATAAGCCGGAAGTTTGGGAACAAAGCACTCAAATCATCTCTAAACACGAATAAAAGAATAAAACTCGAATAAACACTATAGATAAAAGGTGTCGATAAACGTTCAAGGTAAGAAGTAAAAGATTCTTTTGAGAAAATCAACCAAGCTATCAAAGCACCTATCGATAAGTCACCAATACACGACAAAGTATGATATTCAATAGCATTATAATTCGCATTAAAGAAACGGAAAACAAGACTTAAACCGATGAAAAAACTTGGGACAATCCAAAACTTTTTAATTGGTGTGAAATACAGAAAAATCGGCCAAATCAAATAGAATTGTTCTTCAACGGCAATACTCCAAAGGGCTCCCAATATTGATGCGTCTGGCAATCCGTTTTTTATCATGTCAAAGTTGCTCCAAAAGCTTATGTAATAATAGATGTTAGCAGTTTCTAAACTCGTTTCACCTGTGTAGGATTTTAGTAAAGGATACCCAATAAAACCGATTACCAAACAGATAAAATAAAGTGGCCAAATGCGTAAAATCCGACGCATCCAGAATTTTAACACATGTATATTTCCCTGTTCATTTTTTTCACGTAAAGCCAAGTAAGTAATTAAAAATCCACTCAACACAAAAAAGAAATATACTCCTATATTACCGTTGTTAAACGTTTCAATTTTAACCGCATTGTAAATTGCAGATTGTTTTATTGCTGTTGAATCAGTGTGAAAAGAATGAAATAAAAAAACTGATAAGAAACAGAAGAAACGAAAGCCGTCAAGATTTTTGAAATAATTCAGTTTCATTTTAAACTTTTTTGTTTTCGGTTTTGCGACTTAAAAGTATGAGTAGTAAAAACACCAAAATACCCGCTTTCATACGCACTAATACACCAAATAAGCCAGAGGTTATCCCGATAAAAAAAGCCATTAAAAGGACAAATACCAATGAGAAAACAAGTAAATTGCTACTGGTGATTCGTCGTTTTTTACGTTGCCGAAATTGAAGGACGAATTGAATAAATAAAACGAAAAACAATAAGTTTTCCAGACCATTCAGTAACATTAATGGATTGCTTGCCTCCCAAATAAACGGTTTAAAAAGTGTTGTTGCTATTGCCGCCGGGGCTGATTTCAGCAATCCAATTACTGTAAAATCGATGTCCCCAAGATCATAGCGTTTTCCTGTGTAAATTGCATTTGATTGAAAATCTTTTTGCGTTATTTCGGCTGTTTTTAGTAGTTCATCAGGTGATAAATCACCCAATTGTTGTGCAAATGAAAAGTACCAAACCAAAATTCCAAGCGAACAAAACACTAAGATTATTTTTCCTATAGCATTCATTTTTTTACGTTCTCCTGTGTATTTTTTAAAAATAAATAAAGCTAAAAAAGCGACTAACAGTGCAAGGAAAACAAAAGAGCGAGTATGCAGTAAAAAATAGGCTGCGAAAACAATAAACAAAACAGAAAATGGTAATTTATGTGTTTTTCGTTGCGAAAAAGAAACAAACCCAATCGTACCTATAAGTGATGCACAGTAAACGATCGTATCTTTCATAAGTGACCCACACCAAAATCCTACTGATGGAATAAACAGTGTTGCCAGTGCGAGATTTTTTGTATTGATAGTGGTTACTTGTTTTGCAAAGCGGAAAAAACGCCAAGAAACCCAACTGGAAATTAGTCCAAAAAGCAAATTTAACGTAATGTAGCTTCCAAAGGTAAAAAATGAAAAAACACTTGCGATTTTTGAAACGAACCATGAATTTGGATCACGATAAATCCACATAGGAGGTCGCCCAACAGATGAAACAGAAAAATAACTAGGCGCATAGCTACTTGATGCATCGTGAGTCGAAAAAAGTTCAGTAAAATAAGCTTGTGGAGAATGATAAAATAGCCTATTCAAAGCCGTTGCGCCTTCCCAGTATGCAGTTGTATCACCACCACCGTAATACAATAAGTAAGTTACTCCAAATGCTGTGGAGATAAATATCTTCCAGTAAAAGTGAGGTAAATAATAAGTGAAAAGCGGGTTTTCTTTGTTGCGAGCACGAATAATATGAGCGCAAATGAGTGCTACCATCAAATAACTGACAAAAACAGCAATATCAAATACACTGAAAAAGGATTGCAACATTATTTATGATGATAAGGTTCTCCTTTTAAAATAGTTAACGCGCGGTACAATTGTTCAATAAAAAACAAACGTATCATTTGATGCGAAAAAGTCATTTTAGAAAGGGAAATTTTTCCGTTTGCACGCGCGTAGATCTCAGGACTAAAGCCGTAAGGTCCACCAACAAGAAAGAACACTTGTTTACCACCTCTGTTGAATTGTTCTTGAATGAAACTTGAGAAAGCAATCGAATCGAATTGTTTTCCGCCTTCGTCTAATAAAAAAACAGTATCGGTTGCAGCTATTTTTTCTAAAAACTGAACACCTTCTTTCTGTTTGATTTGTACTTCATTTAGACTCTTAGCGTTTTTAATATCGGGTAAGACATGCATATCAAAAGCAACATAATGCGACAAACGCTTTATGTATTCAAGTTCACCTTCTTCTAAAAAGCGTTTACCTGTTTTTCCGATACAGAGCAATGTTATCCGCATAACAACGAAATTACAAAAAATCTTTGTTTACTTGGATATTGAAAATGGTGTGTATTGGATATTTATCAGTTATTCGTGCATCAATTATCAAGATATTATCAACTTAGGCATTATCTTTGTTGCATACGATTCAAAAAAAGCAGAATGAAAGTGTTATTATCACTTATTTACTCATTAGTTTTAGTGTTACATCCGATAGCTGATGTGCCTTATGCTACTGTAGAATCGGCCTTTCAATCGGGTGATGCGAACCGAATTATTGGATATGGAAAGTCGAAGTTGTTGCTCAATATTCAAGGGAATCAATCAGCTTATTCTCTTGCTCAAGCAAACCAAATATTAAAAGATTTTTTTCAAAAAAAACCTGTATCGAGCTTTCGATTTACTTATAAAGGCACTACAGATGATGGAGCAACAGCAATAGGAACATATGCTTCAAAATCTGAAAACTTTCGGGTAACAGTTCGTTGGAATAAAATTGGAAGTGACTTTTTTATTGAAAGTATTGCCATCGAAAAATCCTAATCTTATTACTATGACAGAAACCGATTTAGAAGTTGTTCATCAGATTATTACGAATGCGTTAGCGGAAGACATTGGCGATGGTGACCATTCTTCATTAGCTTGTATTCCAGCAAATGCTATTGGATCAGCTCGATTAATTGTAAAAGATTCGGGTGTGCTCGCTGGAGTTGCGCTGGCAGAAATGATTTGTAAATCAGTCGATAGTACATTAGTGTTTGAACAGTTAATTGCTGATGGCACAAAAGTTACTCCAGGAGAAATAGCATTCACCCTTCATGGTAGTGCTCGATCTATTCTAGCAGCTGAACGGACGTTATTGAATTTCATGCAACGGATGTCGGGAATTGCAACCCTAACTGCAGAACTGGTAGGTTTATTGAAAGGAACAAAAACGCAATTGTTAGATACGCGGAAAACCACACCAGGTATTCGTTTTATGGAAAAGTGGGCAGTACGAATTGGGGGAGGGGTAAATCACCGTTTTGCCTTGTACGATATGATCATGTTGAAAGATAATCACATCGATTTTTCTGGTGGAATTGCTCAAGCGATTCAACGAACACAAGAGTATTTAGCGACAACGAACAAATCATTAAAAGTTGAAATCGAGGTGCGCAATTTAGACGAATTAGATCAAGTTTTGGCTATTGGTCAGGTTGACCGTATCATGTTGGATAATTTCTCACCTGCATTACTCAAAGAAGCAATTGATAAGATAAACGGACGCTTTGAAACAGAAGCTTCAGGTGGTATTGTGAAAGAAACGCTCAGAACCTACGCAGAAACCGGAGTAGATTACATCTCTGTTGGTGCTTTAACGCATTCCTACAAAAGTTTAGACTTGAGTTTGAAGGCGACTTTTCAATACTAGTTTAGTCGAACGAAGTGATGGTGTCGTAATAAGATATTATTTCGTCGATAAATGGATCTTGTTTGCTGTGTTCGCCATGGGTAACAACCATTTTTTGAACTTTCGGTAAACTTTCATTGATACGGCGTATGCATTGTAATAACGTTGGGTTTTTACATATTTCACTTAAGTCTTCGATGATTACCAAGCTCAATTGATTGATATGATACCCATTTTGATTGTATAATTCAAGCATTCGTTTTGGCGTTCCTATGATGATGTCAGTTCCATCAAAAATATTATTACGTTGTTCAATGATTTTTCCTTTGTCATCAGCTGGTTCCACAACAATTTCACTTCTACGAATCCATTCACGTAATTGATCAACGCGTTTACGTGTTTTATCTGTTGTTGACGTAAACCACAAAACACGGGGAGAACCTTCAAATGCTTGCGGCGCTTTTAGAATACTAACAAGTTGTAAACCCGTTTTTAATTCAGGAATATCACTATGTTTTATTACGATGTTTTTGCCTTGTTTCACTTTATGAATCATTGCTTTTTCAATCGGTGTGAAATCTGACAATCCAGCATCACTGAAATGGTTGTGTAAAATCTGATTGTATTCTTCGATATTCATGATGCAAAGTAACTAAATAAACCTGAATTAAAGGCAATAAAAAAGGCTGCCATAAATGACAGCCTTTGACAATCTATTTTTTTAATTAGTAAACGACAACTTTGTGCGTTGCTGTTACATTTCCTTGTAATGCATTCAAGAAATAACATCCTTGAGCAACATTCATTGGAATTTTAATTGTTTGCGTTCCATTGGATGCTTCAACACGTGTTGTAGAAACAATAGAACCATTTATGTCAACTAATTGCAATGTCATGTCTTGTAAAACTTCGCTTAATTCAATTGAAATTTCAGATCCTGATGAAACAGGGTTTGGAGACAATGAAACTAATGAAGTTAAACTATTATCTTCAATTCCTAATACACCCGATACATTAAAGTTGTCAATGTATAAGTTTGATGACATATCAGAAGCAACAAATTCAAATTTGAAACGTGTTTTTGAATCAGTACTTGAAGCAGCGTAATTAAACGAAGAGTTTTTCCAAAGTGCATTACTTGTAGGAACAAAATCTGTGTTTCCAACATAACCAGCAGTTAGTAAATCTCCTTGGTTAATTGTTTTTCTTAACGTCCAAGTTTTACCACAGTCTTTCGAACTATATACTTTTAATACTTCTGTAAGATCAGCAAGAACTGTTGCTTTTGATCCATATGCATAATCAAATGATACCGTAACATTTGTTGTGTTTGCTAAATTGTAAGCAGGAGAGATCAAATAATCTTTTGAATTTCCTAAACGATCATAATAGAACATCTCCTCTGAATGAGGCAATGCTGTTGTCATATCAAAAAAGTTATTCAATTTCATACATCCATTACCATTTAAACCAACGTTTGCAACGCGTTCAAAAGCAGCATGATTATTTTCAGGATTATGTGAAATCCAAGCGTAACTAGAAGTATTGAAATCTTCTACCGCAGGACCAACATGTTCTGTCCAATCTGGTGCAATGTAAACAACATTATTCATGGTTTTAGTCGTAGAACCAGCTGAATTGGTTACAGTCAATGTTGCGCTGTATGATCCTGGATTAGCGTAGTTTACAACTGGATTTTGAGCCGTTGAAGTAGCCGGTGTTCCACCAGGGAATTCCCAAGACCATGCGATAATGTCAGAATTCCAAGTTGCGTCTTTGTAAGTGATTGATTCACCTGCACATGCAGTAAAACCATTCGCATTTGGTCCACTATTATTACTTGAACCATTGTGGTCGATGTAAAAATCTGCAATAGGCGCACATGTTGGAGCTGTAGTAGTATAATTTGAACCTGTTACGACCAAGTTCGAGTCTGTCCATAATTTATTTCTTTCACCAGCATCTGATTGTAATGCTGTATGCATGCGATCAATTTGACCGTATGTAAACATGTTTGAACAGTAACTATATTCCATATAATTCTGTACATTTTCAATGACACCAGGTGTACAAAAAGCATCATTCACGTTGTTACAATTGTTATGACCTTTTGTAACAGGTGTGTCTTCTACACCATCATCGCCACAAGCAACAGCTGGGTCATTCGTATTTCCCCACGTGTGTGATAAATTTAAATAATGTCCAATTTCATGCGTCAATGCACGTGAACTCCAACCTGCAGATGTCCCGATACTTCCGATATAATCATTTAAAATGATAATACCGTCTGCAAAGAAGAAACCTCCTGCTGTTGCTCCAGGATAATAAGCATATCCTGCTACTCCCGCAGCACCAATAGTACTAACAACCCAAACATTTAAGTATTGCGAACGATTCCATTGGTGTAATTTTGAGTAATCATCACCTTGATTGGTCATGTGAGAATAAATGTGCTCGATACCATTTGTACAATTACCCCAAGGGTCAATAGAAGGCAATTTGAATTCAATGAATGCATCACCTGCAAGCGTATCAAAAGCAGGGACTATTGCACTTGTATCCGCATTTAATTTGCGGTAATCAATGTTTAGTATTCTAACTTGATCTTTTACTTGAAGATCTGTAATGTTTTCAGTTCCATATTCATGAATGACATGAAAAACAATCGGAATTGTATAAACAGTTGTTTTTAAACCTTTTTCGTTTGTTGTAGTTTTTTTATTAGCATTCATCAAATTATAAAACTCTTCTTCCATTCCTGGATTCTCAGCATATAATTTTCTTAGCCTTTCTGCTGTTCCACATTTGAAATCTTGTTGCGCAGTTACCTGCATGCTCAACGTTAATCCGAATGCTGTTAAGGCTCCTAAAAGTAGTTTTTTGCGCATGTTTAATTTTTTAAATAAATTAATTAACAGTAATCATATTGAGTAATTAGAACCAGAAAAACGGGCATTAATTACGTTTATGTAGTTGAATCATTATTCAAGTTAGGGCTTTGTTACAACATTAATTAATTGGTTTTCAATAATTTGAAAGTTAACCAATGGTGTTAATACTTGAATAAGAATCAATTACAATGTGTAAATATAATTCATTCATTTTAAAAACAAAATGTTTAAATTTCATCTTTTATTAAACGGTATGATTTTAAAAGTAATCGGTAGTGATTGCGTAACTTACTGAAATAGTTGATTATTCATTTTTTTGATGAATGCTGGATTTTCTTCAAAAATGGTTCCTATCACTATTAGATTTACTCCCATAGACTGCATTTGTTGAATGGTTTCGAGATCTCTAATTCCTCCACCTACTACAAGCGTTTGTTTTGTTTTTGATTTTATCATGCTAATTAGCTCTTTCGAAATTGGTTTTTGTGCACCACTTCCAGCTTCTAAATAAAGTAACTGATGTCCCAGTAATTGACCTGCAAGTGCAGTTGATAAAATTAAATCCTCATTTTTTGGATCAATCGGGTCAGTTTTGCTGACTTTTGATACAGAACTTTTGGTAGCACCGTCAATTAATAGGTAACTTGTAGGGATACATTCGATTCCGCTTTCGACTATTGCTTGTGCGCTTTTTACATGGTGGTCGATTAAATAATCTGGATTCCTGCCCGAAATTAGCTGTAAATAAAATAGCGCATCCGCATGCTTGCTGACTTGTTGGTAATCTCCCGGAAAAATAATTACGGGTTTTTTGCTTGTTGTTTTAACATGTTTAACAACTTCCTGGAAATCTGAATTTGTTACGCTGCTACCACCAATTAAAAGATAATCAATTGCTGAATTATCACAATTGGCGATTAATTCAGTCAAAGATTGTAAATCACGTGATTTATCAGGATCAATCAACAAACCAATTTTCCCTGTTTCTTGTTGCAATAAATGGAGTAATGACATGTTATATTGGAGCAGATATTGTGTATGTTAAAATGTGATTTTCAATCACTTGGTATGCTAATTTGGCTGATTTAAATCCATCTTCAAAACGCACGCGAGCTATTATTTCAGGTAATCTTTTATCAATGCATATATCTGTTTTGAAAAGTAATTGTTGGCGGTCAGATAACTTGTACAACGATTCCTTAAGTGACCATAAAAGTGTCATTTCTCTGGGATTTGAAATATCAAAGAGAGACGCTTCATCTTCGTTGCAAAACTTGTGTTGAACGTTAACGGATTTTTCTCTAATTGCTTCAATGTCAACTCCTATTTTGTGCGTTTTTGATACTGCTAAACAAGCATATTTTTCAGTGTGAGAAATTGAAATGAAGTATGGTAAATGTATAATTGGAGACCCATCGCTTGCATATTCGATAGAAATAGCGCCAAATAAATTTGTTTTCATCCAGCGAATCGCAGCGTATTCGCACTTTTTTTGTTCGCTTTTTATTTCATTTAAGTGCTTTTTTTCAATATCATTAAGTAAATGTAATACATTAGTATACTGAAAATCAGTTAAATCCATTAAATAAATGGTTGCAGCAGTTAACTCTAAAATTTGAACATTTTGCATCGTACAAAAGTAAAAAAGTTGACGAATAAATTGATTATCCCAATTGAATAACATTATAATCAATTGAAAATCAATATATTAAAATTTAATATATGGTTTTATGTCAAAACAGCTTCCGAAATAAAAAAAATCAAAAACATTTTTTTAAGAAATGTTAACACATCGATTTTTATTATATTTACACGCTTTGTTACACTAAATATTGATGTATAATTAAACTGTACTTATGTTACGTAAACTTAATTTGTTGTTTGTAAGTATCTTGTTGACACTTACTTATGGTTATTCTCAGAGTGGTCTGGGAACGATCAGAGGTAGTGTTATTGACAAGGAAAGCAAAGAATTTATCCCAAATTCTGTGATAACCGTCAAACAAAACGGGTCTGTTCGTGGTAATGCTACTACAGATTTTGATGGTAAATTCCAGATTAACTCATTGACGCCTGGTTCGTATGATGTGGAAATTAGTAATCCGGGAGAAGGATACCAAGCAACGACTATCAAAGGAGTTGTGGTTTCTGCTGACCGAATTACCTTTTTAGAAAACCAAGTTTTAGGATTTCCTAAAAATGGCCAAATTGATGAGATAATCATTGTCGCATACAAGGTTCCACTCATCCAAAAGGATGGTGGTCCATCAGGTGCAACAATTACTCGTGAAGACATTTCGCGTTTACCTGTACGTTCTGCAGCTGGAGTAGCTGGAACAGTTGGGGGTGTAACGACAAATGAGGGCTCAGGGGATATTTCGGTTAGAGGTTCCCGTTCAGATGGAACATATTTCTTTATTGATGGTATCAAAGTGAGAGGTTCTTCTAACTTACCTAAATCAGCAATTGAAGAGGTTTCTGTAATTACAGGTGGTTTGCCTGCGAATTATGGTGATGCAACAGGAGGTATTATTTCCGTTACTACTCGTGGCCCATCTTCTAAATTCTTTGGTTCTTTCGAAGGTGTTTCTTCTGGATTGTACTTCAAAGGAGCAGATCCAAACGGTTACGACGGGAAAGTATTTGGATTGGATAAGTTTGGATACAACCTAATAGAAGGATTATTGTCTGGACCTTTATTGATGCAAAAAGATTCATTAGGTAGAAAAACGAAGCCGTTATTAGGTTTCTTAGTATCTGTTAACTACACGAATCAATTAGATAGCCGTCCGTTAAATGGAGGTAGTTATAGAATTACAAAAGATGCTCGTGATCGTTTGTTGAGTGATCCTGTTCGACCTACATCTGATGGATTAGGGACGTTTCATAATGCATATTTCTTAAGAGCAAGTGATTTTGAAAAAACTGCTTGGAGAATGAATGCGCAATCGTCGTCACTTTCAGCATCAGGTAAAATTGATGTTAATACAGGACCATCGGTTAACTTGACTTTTGGTGGTTCAATGAACTTTAATAGTGGAAATAACTATAGTTATACGAGTTCATTAATGAACTTTACGAATTTTGGAGTGTCAAAAGATTTAGATTGGAGAGTTTATGGACGTTTGACACAACGTTTTTCTAATAAACAAGAAGGAAGCAGCTCGAGAATTAAATCGGCTTTCTACTCAATTATGGTGGATTTCTCTCAATCCAAATTTGAATCGTATGACAAACGTCATAAATTCAATTTGTTCAATTACGGACATGTAGGCTATTTTACAAGACAATTTGAAAAACAATACAATCAAGTTGGACAAGATTTAGTTCAAGCGGGTTCTCCTAATGAAGTCTTAGTTGGGTTTACAGCTTCTGAAACGAATAGTGCATTGGCTGCAATTACTCAAAATTACTTCGATATTTTCGCAGGAAATCCAACAGGACATTTTGAGAAATTAGATGATGTAATTGCTGGTCGTGCATTGAGAAATGGTGATGTTCCTACAAGTGTCTATGGTATCTGGAATAACATTGGAACACCAAATAATGGATTTAGTAAATCACAACAAGACCAATTCCGTATTACAGGTTCTGGTTCTGTTAACATTGGTGACCACTCAGTGTCATTAGGTTTTGAATACGAACAACGATGGGATAGAGGATGGTCAAATGGTGACGCAGGTCCAATTGGTTTGTGGACAATTGCTCGTCAATTGGCGAATAATCACATCAAAGAGGTTGACTTTTCGAATCCAACAATAACTAATTTAGGTTCTGGTTTACAGTATGATTACAATCAATTAAATTCAGGTTATGCTTACCAATCTGGGACAGGTGTTTACGGTGGTCAAGAGCAAAACGATAACCAATCATTTTTTGATTATAACTTGCGTCAAAAATTAGGCTTAAATGCTGCAGGTACTGATTACATTGTAATCGATCAATATGATCCAAATTTATTTCAATTAAATATGTTCTCTGCTGATGAATTATTTAATCAAGGTAACAACTTTGTTTCTTATTATGGTTACGATCATACTGGCGCTCGCGTAAAAGGAAATACAGATATTAATAAGTATTTCAATGAATTTGATAAAAATGGTAATTACAAACGTTTTATTGGTTCTTTCCAACCTACTTATATCTCAGGATATATAATGGATAAGTTTGCATTCAATGATATCGTATTTAACGTAGGTGTTCGTGTCGATGTATTTGATGCGAATCAACCAGTATTGAAAGATAAATATTTAATTTATACAGCTAATAATGTTTCTGAAGTGAAAGCGAAATTAGCTGCAGATCCATCTACATACAATTGGGTAGTCGTTCCTTCTTCTATGGGAGATGATTATGTCGTTTATGTTAATGATGTAAACAACCCAACGGCTATTAACGGATTTAGAAATGGAGATACTTGGTACAATGCTGAAGGTGTTGTTATCGAAGATCCAAAAACTATTCGTGGAGCAACAGGTATTGCACCTTGGTTGAAAGATCCAAGTGCTGCTGCTGCATCTCGTGTAAGTGCTGATGCTTTTGAAGATTACAAAGCTCAAATCAACGTGATGCCGCGTATTGCCTTCTCATTCCCAATTTCGGATGAAGCTTCTTTCTTCGCTCACTATGATATCTTAACAAAACGCCCTACATCTGGTGCTCGTTTCAATCCAATTGATTATCAATTTATCGAAGCACGAACAAATACAATCGCTAATCCGAACTTACGTCCAGAAAAAACGATTGATTACGAAATTGGTTTCCAACAAGTATTGACAAAAACGTCATCGTTGAAAATTTCAGCATTCTATCGTGAACAACGAGATAATGTTCAGTTAGTAAACGTATTTGAAGCTTATCCAAACACTTACCGTTCATTTGGTAACCGTGACTTTGGTACGGTAAAAGGATTAACTGTTTCTTATGACTTACGTAAAACAGGTAATGTTCGTATGACAGCAGCTTATACATTACAATTTGCTGATGGAACAGGTTCAGATGCAACTTCAGCTGGAGCACTTCTAGGAGGTTTGCAAGCAGCTGGAATTCCTAACTTACGTTCAATCTTCCCTTATTCATATGACCAACGTCATACATTCAACATCACAATGGATTACCGTTATGGTGAAGGTGCTGACTACAACGGTCCTATGATTGGTGATTTCAAAGTATTTGAAAATACTGGTTTGAATATTGTTACGAATTTGTACTCAGGTTCTCCATACACAGGTCAAACGAATATTACAAGTGAAGGATTTATTAGCCCTTCTTCTTCAGGTTTATCGGGATCAATTAATGGTTCTCGTTTGCCATGGCAATACCGTTTGGATTTACAGTTAGATCGTACGTTTAACATCGAATTTGGAAAAGAAGGTAAAAAGAAAACGACATTCTTAAATATTTATGTGCGTGCTACCAACCTTTTCAACGCAATGAACGTTTTAGGTGTTTACAGAGCAACGGGTAACTGGAATGATGATGGGTATTTAGCATCTGCTGAAAACCAACAATCGATTCAGAATCAATTAGATGAGCAGTCTTTCAGAGATTACTACATGATGAAGATTCAGAATCCTTTCAACATCAGCGCTCCAAGAACAATTCGCTTAGGTGTTAAGTTTGATTTCTAAGTAAAAAAAAAGAATTATGAAACCAAAAATGAATTATTTATCGTTAATTATGATGCTTGCACTTGCTTCTAATGCATTTGCATACAATCATGATTTTGTGAAGAGCACAAGTGCAGGTAGCAAACCAAAGCCAAGTGTTCAGACCAAAGGAGCAAGTTGTGCTCCAGCCAATTACTACAAAGTCATGAATTTTAATGACGTAAGTGCTCGTTTGGAAACGGGTGGTTTGTTATTCTTAGATCGTGCGAATGGTGTGGCTGCTTACCGCGTTCCAAAAGGTGGCGCGTCAACTATTATCTATGCTGCAGCCTTGTGGATGGGAGGAAAAGATTTAAACGGCCAGTTAAAATTAGCTGCTGTAAAATACAGAAATGATGGAAATGATTTCTGGCCTGGTCCCTTAACAGTTGACTTGAACAGTGTATATTACAATGCGAATGTACCTCAAGGAGATGATGCGCAACGTCCATATGGAGAAGCAACAATAGATGCTGATCAGTGTTTGAAATATGATAATATTTTTTCTATCACAAAAGCAGGCGTATCCACATTTATTACTTGGTGGGAATGTAACAACGTAACTCCTCAACCAGATGGTTGTGATGACCCAACTCCTCCATCAAACGAGACAATGGCACAAATCATGGCTTGGCCAGGAAATGGTGACCCAACACGTGGTCAAGATAATTTCTTAGCGCCATTCTACGATAGAAACGAAGATGGTGTATACAATCCATTAGATCCATCAGAAGGTGGAGATTATCCTTGGTATGATGACATTTTAGGTCGTGACGATGTAGAATGTGGATCAGACAGACGTGTTACGTTATTTGGTGACCAAACAAACTGGTGGGTGTTCAATGATAAAGGTAACATTCACACAGAATCAGGTGGTGAGCCAATTGGTATGGAAATCCATGCGCAAGCTTTCTCGTTTGCAACAGATGATCAAATCAATCAAATGACGTTCTACAACTACGAGTTAATTAACCGTGGAACACAAACGTTATACGATACGTATTTCTCACAATATGCCGATCCAGATATCGGTAATTATTTAGATGATTATGTTGGTTGTGATGTCGCTCGTGGATTGAGTTACATGTACAACAAAGATGGAAATGATGAGACAAATGGTTCTGTTATTGGTTGGGGTCAAAATCCACCAGCGATTGGATTTGACTTCTTTGAAGGTCCATACCAAGATCCAGACAATTCAGATAACCCTGGTCCAGTTTATGATTCAATTACAAATTCAATCATAGTTCCAGACGTACAAACTGCATTAGCAGGAAATGGTATTGTGTACAAAGGATTAGGAATTGGGTTTAATGACGGAATCGTAGATAACGAGCGTTATGGTATGCGTAACTTTAGTATTTATGCTGGACAAGGTGCAGGTGTTGCTCAAGGTGATCCGAACTCTCAAAATCAGTATTACAATTACATGAAAGGTTTGTGGCAATTTGGTGACCAATTGTATTTTGGAGGAACAGGATTCCAACCAGGTGCTGGAACATCGATCCCTACAAACTATATGTTCCCAGGGGATTCCGATCCATTAGATTGGGCGACTGAGGGTGTGCCAACACCATATGATTGTTCGATGTACGAACCGACTGGAACAGGATCAACTCCATTAGAAGGAAAAGATCAACGTTTTGTTCAATCAGCCGGACCATTTACGTTACGTCCAGGAGCTGTTAATAACATTACAGTAGGAATTGTTTATGCGCGTAGCTATGAAGGAGAAGTATTGTCATCAGTGAATGCATTGAAAACAGCAGATACAAAAGCACAAGCATTGTTTGATAACTGTTTCCGTATTTTGGAACCACCTCATGCACCCGTTTTACAAATTCAAGAATTGGGTAATGAGTTGATATTGATGTTAGATAATCCAAACAACTCGAACAACTTCCAAGAGGCATACAAAGAGGAGGATAAAATCAACATTATCGATCCAGCAGGAACAAACATTATCTATGATAAATTCTACCGTTTTGAAGGATACCAAATATTCCAGATGAAAAATGCTCAGGTTTCAATTTCTGATATAGAAGATCCAACAAAAGCACGTTTGGTAGCTCAGTGTGATGTTAAAAATGGTGTTAAACGTTTGATAAACTTTGAATTTGATGAGGCATTAGGTTTTGCAGTTCCAAATGAGAAAGTGAAAGGTTCAGATTTAGGCATCAAACACACGTTTAGAATCTCAGAAGATTTCTTTGCGACAGGTTCACGTACATTGGTAAACCACAAAACCTATTACTATGTAGCAGTTGCTTATGGTTACAACAACTTCAAGACGTACAATCCAAATGATCCGCAATTGTTAGATGGTCAAAAATTACCATACTTGCGTTCGCGTATCAATGCAGACGGTACAGCAATTCAGCCAAAAGCGGGAGTTCCACACTTTGTTTCACCAGAATTAGGCGGAACAATACAGAATTCTGTTTATGGCCAAACGCCACGTATTACACGTTTGGATGGAGTAGGAAATGGCAACAACAATTTGGAATTGACACAAGCATCAGAAGATAAAATAGTAGCTGATGGCTTCATGGCTGAACCAGAATACGATTACAATGGTGGTCCAATCAATGTAAAAGTAGTTGATCCATTAAATGTAGTAGGTGGTTATTTCGAATGTAAATTCCGTGATTACGGAGTAGCAGGAGGAATAGATTCATCAAACTGGGTAGTTTATCGCTATGCCTCTAAAAACAGTAATGTAATTATTGACTCTGTTACCTCAGAAACAACAATTGCTCAAGGTAACGAGCAGATAGTTCCACAATGGGGTGTTTCAATTGAGATCATGCAACACAAGTATTACTTCCCTGATAATGCAGGTCAAGCAGTACAGAAAATTACAGATCCGATTGCTTCATCAATTGAGTTCAAAGATTCCACAAAAAAATGGTTGACATTCATACAAGATGATGCATCATTCACACCATTTAACTGGATTCGTTCAGGAACTTTTGTAGCGCAAGATACCGATACTGCTGGATTTACAGGAGCTGCATATTTGAATCCATTCTGTTACAACGACGAGGTTGGTAAAGATCCGGAGAAATTGTACACGAAGATGTTGAATGGCGGAGCAGCACCTCACAAGTTAATTGGTACGAAATGTGACTTTATGCCAGTTCGAGTACCAGCTGCCTTTGGACCATATCCATCAGCGAAACAAAATGCGAGTATTTCGTTCTTACCAAGTGTAGATATCGTTATCACATCAGATAAATCGAAATGGACGCGTTGTGTGGTTGTAGAATTGGGAGGTGATCAAAACTTGAACCAAGGCAATGCAAAACCAGGAGAATTGAGAAAACGTAATTCGGTTGATAAAAACGGAAACGACGATAACTCAGGTACCCAAGGTATGGGTTGGTTCCCAGGTTATGCAATTGATTTGGAAACAGGAGCTCGTTTACACATGGCATTCGGAGAGAATTCCTTCTTAGGAGGATACAACGGAGGGGATATGATTTGGAACCCAACATCAACGTTATTTGATAACAACGGTTATCCAGTAGCTGGCGGTTTACAACCAATATGGGTGTTTGGATACAATATCAACAATGAAGGATGTCCACAATATGACGGAGTAAACAACTGGGTTTATGATCAATATCAGACAGCAACATCTTCTTCTTACCGTAAATTGTTTACAAGTTTAACGTGGGTATTGAACACGGTAACAGCAAGTGAACACACAGCAATGGAAACAGATGTTCGCATGAAATTGCGAGTAAACAAAGAATACAAAGACTTTACTGCAACAGGATTGAACGGTGGTAAACCAATGTATGGTTGGAGTATGGACGATATCAAAACAACGACAGCGAGTCAAGATGCATTAACAGATGTATTAGACTTGATCAATGTTGTGCCAAATCCGTACTATGCTTTCTCTGAGTATGAAAGAAACCGTATCGATACACGCGTTAAGATTACCAACTTACCAGATCAGTGTACGGTTACGATATACAACGTAAGTGGTAAAATGATACGTCAATACAAAAAAGACAATTTGGTAACAAGTATCGACTGGGATTTGAAAAACTCAATTGGCGTACCGATTTCAAGTGGAGTTTATATAATTCATGTTGAAGTACCAGGTGTTGGAGAACGTATTATTAAGTTCTTTGGTGGTATGCGCCAAATTGACTTGGAAAGTATTTAATCAATTCAGTTAAGATTTAAGATATGAAATCGATTAATAAATTAATAAAATATACAGCGCTTGCTGGAGTAGTCTTTGGCTGCTCTAGCGCATACGCTGGAAACGAAGACAGAATTGGTTCTGCAGGTGCATCTCAGTTGTTGATTAATCCATGGGCAAGAAGCATTGGTATTGGTGATGCTGGTGTAGCAAGTACAACTGGTCTTGAAGCTACGTATACAAACATTGCTGGTCTTGCTTTTACAGATAAAACACAAATTAAGTTTAACCGTACTAATTGGTTAGGTTCAGCTGGAATAGCATTAAATGCTGCAGGTTTTGCTCAACGTGTTTCTGAATCATCAGTGATTGCTGTATCTGTTCAATCAATGAATTTCGGTGATATAATGATTACAACGGTTGATTTACCAGAAGGTGGAATTGGTACTTTTTCACCTCGTATGAATGTATTCAACGTTGGATATGCTAAAAGTTTCTCTTCTTCAATATATGGGGGGATTAATTTTAAAGTATTATCTGAAAGTATGTCAAACATGAAAGCATCAGGAATTGCTTTTGATGCAGGTATTCGCTATGTAACTGGTGAACAAGATCAAATTAAATTTGGTATTGCATTGAAAAATGTTGGTCCTGTTATGAAATACAGAGGCGATGGTTTGTCTACTGAAATCAATTATTTAAATGCAGGTAATATTGCAACGTTAGAACAACGTTCAGCGACTTATGAATTACCTTCTTTATTAAACATTGGTGGATCGTATGATTTTATTTTCTCAGAAAATTCAAAATTGATTTTGTCAGGTGCTTTTACAGCAAATTCATTCCAACGTGACCAATACCGTCTAGGCTTGGATTATGGAATGATTACAGAAAAAGCTGCATTTAATTTCCGAGGAGGATACGTATACGAAAAATACTTATTGTCTACTGAAAATAGATCTAATGCATTGACAGGATTGACAGCGGGTTTCTCAGCTGATGCATTGGTTGGTAAAAACAAATCAGGTTTAGGTTTAGAATACGCTATGCGTTTAGCTGGTCAATTTGGAATTATTCATACTTTCGGTTTGACTTTCAATTTGAAATAAAAAATAAATAAACTCTTTGTTTGTTGAAGGGAGCTCATTGAGCTCCCTTTTTTATTTTATTAAAATTATTTTAATTCTTTATTACTTTTAATAAGGGCTAACTACAATACTGAAATTTTGTTTACTTGATTGTCTTACCTCCACATTTCATTTTGCTAAAAACGCTTTGATAATTTCAACGTACTTTAATTTTTTCTAGTCTTTCACCAACCATTTTATAGCAATGAACGTTTTGAGTGTTTGTGGAGCAAGCGTGAGTTACATCAAATAAACGTTAAAGCGTATTCTAAAAAAAATGCTCCGAAATAATTCGCTTAATTACTAATGAAGAAATAATTATGAAACCAAAAATGAATTATTTATCGTTAATTATGATGCTTGCACTTGCTTCTAATGCATTTGCATACAATCATGATTTTGTGAAGAGCACAAGTGCAGGTAGCAAACCAAAGCCAAGTGTTCAGACCAAAGGAGCAAGTTGTGCTCCAGCCAATTACTACAAAGTCATGAATTTTAATGACGTAAGTGCTCGTTTGGAAACGGGTGGTTTGTTATTCTTAGATCGTGCGAATGGTGTGGCTGCTTACCGCGTTCCAAAAGGTGGCGCGTCAACTATTATCTATGCTGCAGCCTTGTGGATGGGAGGAAAAGATTTAAACGGCCAGTTAAAATTAGCTGCTGTAAAATACAGAAATGATGGAAATGATTTCTGGCCTGGTCCCTTAACAGTTGACTTGAACAGTGTATATTACAATGCGAATGTACCTCAAGGAGATGATGCGCAACGTCCATATGGAGAAGCAACAATAGATGCTGATCAGTGTTTGAAATATGATAATATTTTTTCTATCACAAAAGCAGGCGTATCCACATTTATTACTTGGTGGGAATGTAACAACGTAACTCCTCAACCAGATGGTTGTGATGACCCAACTCCTCCATCAAACGAGACAATGGCACAAATCATGGCTTGGCCAGGAAATGGTGACCCAACACGTGGTCAAGATAATTTCTTAGCGCCATTCTACGATAGAAACGAAGATGGTGTATACAATCCATTAGATCCATCAGAAGGTGGAGATTATCCTTGGTATGATGACATTTTAGGTCGTGACGATGTAGAATGTGGATCAGACAGACGTGTTACGTTATTTGGTGACCAAACAAACTGGTGGGTGTTCAATGATAAAGGTAACATTCACACAGAATCAGGTGGTGAGCCAATTGGTATGGAAATCCATGCGCAAGCTTTCTCGTTTGCAACAGATGATCAAATCAATCAAATGACGTTCTACAACTACGAGTTAATTAACCGTGGAACACAAACGTTATACGATACGTATTTCTCACAATATGCCGATCCAGATATCGGTAATTATTTAGATGATTATGTTGGTTGTGATGTCGCTCGTGGATTGAGTTACATGTACAACAAAGATGGAAATGATGAGACAAATGGTTCTGTTATTGGTTGGGGTCAAAATCCACCAGCGATTGGATTTGACTTCTTTGAAGGTCCATACCAAGATCCAGACAATTCAGATAACCCTGGTCCAGTTTATGATTCAATTACAAATTCAATCATAGTTCCAGACGTACAAACTGCATTAGCAGGAAATGGTATTGTGTACAAAGGATTAGGAATTGGGTTTAATGACGGAATCGTAGATAACGAGCGTTATGGTATGCGTAACTTTAGTATTTATGCTGGACAAGGTGCAGGTGTTGCTCAAGGTGATCCGAACTCTCAAAATCAGTATTACAATTACATGAAAGGTTTGTGGCAATTTGGTGACCAATTGTATTTTGGAGGAACAGGATTCCAACCAGGTGCTGGAACATCGATCCCTACAAACTATATGTTCCCAGGGGATTCCGATCCATTAGATTGGGCGACTGAGGGTGTGCCAACACCATATGATTGTTCGATGTACGAACCGACTGGAACAGGATCAACTCCATTAGAAGGAAAAGATCAACGTTTTGTTCAATCAGCCGGACCATTTACGTTACGTCCAGGAGCTGTTAATAACATTACAGTAGGAATTGTTTATGCGCGTAGCTATGAAGGAGAAGTATTGTCATCAGTGAATGCATTGAAAACAGCAGATACAAAAGCACAAGCATTGTTTGATAACTGTTTCCGTATTTTGGAACCACCTCATGCACCCGTTTTACAAATTCAAGAATTGGGTAATGAGTTGATATTGATGTTAGATAATCCAAACAACTCGAACAACTTCCAAGAGGCATACAAAGAGGAGGATAAAATCAACATTATCGATCCAGCAGGAACAAACATTATCTATGATAAATTCTACCGTTTTGAAGGATACCAAATATTCCAGATGAAAAATGCTCAGGTTTCAATTTCTGATATAGAAGATCCAACAAAAGCACGTTTGGTAGCTCAGTGTGATGTTAAAAATGGTGTTAAACGTTTGATAAACTTTGAATTTGATGAGGCATTAGGTTTTGCAGTTCCAAATGAGAAAGTGAAAGGTTCAGATTTAGGCATCAAACACACGTTTAGAATCTCAGAAGATTTCTTTGCGACAGGTTCACGTACATTGGTAAACCACAAAACCTATTACTATGTAGCAGTTGCTTATGGTTACAACAACTTCAAGACGTACAATCCAAATGATCCGCAATTGTTAGATGGTCAAAAATTACCATACTTGCGTTCGCGTATCAATGCAGACGGTACAGCAATTCAGCCAAAAGCGGGAGTTCCACACTTTGTTTCACCAGAATTAGGCGGAACAATACAGAATTCTGTTTATGGCCAAACGCCACGTATTACACGTTTGGATGGAGTAGGAAATGGCAACAACAATTTGGAATTGACACAAGCATCAGAAGATAAAATAGTAGCTGATGGCTTCATGGCTGAACCAGAATACGATTACAATGGTGGTCCAATCAATGTAAAAGTAGTTGATCCATTAAATGTAGTAGGTGGTTATTTCGAATGTAAATTCCGTGATTACGGAGTAGCAGGAGGAATAGATTCATCAAACTGGGTAGTTTATCGCTATGCCTCTAAAAACAGTAATGTAATTATTGACTCTGTTACCTCAGAAACAACAATTGCTCAAGGTAACGAGCAGATAGTTCCACAATGGGGTGTTTCAATTGAGATCATGCAACACAAGTATTACTTCCCTGATAATGCAGGTCAAGCAGTACAGAAAATTACAGATCCGATTGCTTCATCAATTGAGTTCAAAGATTCCACAAAAAAATGGTTGACATTCATACAAGATGATGCATCATTCACACCATTTAACTGGATTCGTTCAGGAACTTTTGTAGCGCAAGATACCGATACTGCTGGATTTACAGGAGCTGCATATTTGAATCCATTCTGTTACAACGACGAGGTTGGTAAAGATCCGGAGAAATTGTACACGAAGATGTTGAATGGCGGAGCAGCACCTCACAAGTTAATTGGTACGAAATGTGACTTTATGCCAGTTCGAGTACCAGCTGCCTTTGGACCATATCCATCAGCGAAACAAAATGCGAGTATTTCGTTCTTACCAAGTGTAGATATCGTTATCACATCAGATAAATCGAAATGGACGCGTTGTGTGGTTGTAGAATTGGGAGGTGATCAAAACTTGAACCAAGGCAATGCAAAACCAGGAGAATTGAGAAAACGTAATTCGGTTGATAAAAACGGAAACGACGATAACTCAGGTACCCAAGGTATGGGTTGGTTCCCAGGTTATGCAATTGATTTGGAAACAGGAGCTCGTTTACACATGGCATTCGGAGAGAATTCCTTCTTAGGAGGATACAACGGAGGGGATATGATTTGGAACCCAACATCAACGTTATTTGATAACAACGGTTATCCAGTAGCTGGCGGTTTACAACCAATATGGGTGTTTGGATACAATATCAACAATGAAGGATGTCCACAATATGACGGAGTAAACAACTGGGTTTATGATCAATATCAGACAGCAACATCTTCTTCTTACCGTAAATTGTTTACAAGTTTAACGTGGGTATTGAACACGGTAACAGCAAGTGAACACACAGCAATGGAAACAGATGTTCGCATGAAATTGCGAGTAAACAAAGAATACAAAGACTTTACTGCAACAGGATTGAACGGTGGTAAACCAATGTATGGTTGGAGTATGGACGATATCAAAACAACGACAGCGAGTCAAGATGCATTAACAGATGTATTAGACTTGATCAATGTTGTGCCAAATCCGTACTATGCTTTCTCTGAGTATGAAAGAAACCGTATCGATACACGCGTTAAGATTACCAACTTACCAGATCAGTGTACGGTTACGATATACAACGTAAGTGGTAAAATGATACGTCAATACAAAAAAGACAATTTGGTAACAAGTATCGACTGGGATTTGAAAAACTCAATTGGCGTACCGATTTCAAGTGGAGTTTATATAATTCATGTTGAAGTACCAGGTGTTGGAGAACGTATTATTAAGTTCTTTGGTGGTATGCGCCAAATTGACTTGGAAAGTATTTAATCAATTCAGATTTACACCTAAGTTGCTGTGTAAAATGCTTTAACTTGATCAATTTGGAATAATTCACACATTTGGATTGACTTTCAATTTGAAATAAAAAATAAATAACATATATTTGTTGTAACAAGAGGGTCCACTGGGCTCTCTTGTTGTTGTTATATAGTCGATTAAAAAAATTACATATGTCAGACGTAGCTTATTATACCGAAGAAGGTTTGAAAAAATTAAAGGATGAATTACACGATATGAAATCGGTACAACGTCCGCGTATTTCAGAACAAATTGCAGAAGCAAGAGATAAAGGTGATTTGTCTGAAAATGCTGAATACGATGCTGCAAAGGAAGCTCAAGGTCTACTTGAAATGAGAATTTCTAAATTAGAAGGGTTGATTTCAAAAGCTAGAATTATTGATAATACCATGATGGATAATTCGAAAGTTTTCATTCTTTCTACTGTTAAAATTAAAAATGTTGATAATGGAATGGAAGTCACTTACACGCTTGTGGCTGAAAGTGAAGCTGATCTAAAATTGAAAAAGATTTCAATTGATTCTCCATTTGGAAAAGGTTTATTGGGTAAAAAAGTTGGTGATATCGCAGCAATTCAAACTCCTGGAGGAACAATGAATTTTGAAGTAATGGAAATTACACGATAACGAATGTCAAGTATTTTTTCAAAAATAATTAGTGGTGAAATTCCATGTTATAAAGTAGCCGAGAATGATGAATTCTTGGCTTTTTTAGATATTATGCCGTTGCGCTTAGGGCATGTGTTGGTTATTCCAAAACGAGAAACCGATTATATTTTTGATATTGCAGACGATGAATTAAGCCGTTTCATGGTGTTTTCAAAACATGTAGCGCAAGGAATAAAAAAAGTTGTTCCTTGTAAGAAAATCGGTGTTACTGTGATTGGATTGGAAGTCCCTCACGCACATATTCACCTTGTTCCAATTGATTCTGTAGCTGACATGAATTTTGCAGCTGAGAAGCAGCAAGTAGATCCGCAAACGTTGTCTGAATTAGCAATGAAGATTGCTGAAGTCTTGAAATAATGTTTTATTTTCTTAGTTTCAGAAAAGGAACTTCAATAAATCGATAATTCAGGAAACCAATTACAAACGTCAATACCCAAAACAAACCAAAATATACTGGCCAATTTGGATCTGTACTTGCTTCAAATTTTTCACCGCCCAGTATTCCTAATTTAATAATGAAATTAGCAACGACATTTAAGTTAACTAAATAAAGTGAGTACGATATGACACTTGTGAACGTAATAATATTTGTCAAACGATTTGGGGCAATGTGTAAATTAGACAAATAAGGCAGACACAACAAAACACTAAACGAATAAAGCGATCCTCTAATAGTCATTTCAAAAGCTGTACTACCTAAAATTAGTGTTGATTTAAAAGCAAAGAACAAGACAATTGCTAAGAGAAGCATTACGTATTTCAAATTGCTTTTCCAGAAGTTTGGTGATAGTAATGAAACGATTGCGCCTAAAACACCAAACATAATAGCATCTAATCGTGGGAAAATCAAGAATTCGATAGCACTTTTAAACTTAGAGCGCGTATCGAAATCCGGTGTAGTTGTATAATGAGCAAATTTTTCTGAGTACATGTTATAGCGAATCAATGTGATGACAACTATAAAAAACAGAATAGTTGTTACTATCCAAGCCAATTTTTTATTGACTTTTACAACGAGAAAGAAAAAGTAAATGGGTGTTAAAAGATAAAACCATTCTTCGATACAAAGACTCCATGATTCAGCAAAAAACGAAGGCCTTTCTCTGAATAAATTTTGAGAGAAATACAGGAATTCATACCAAGTTGCAGGGAAGTTTTCTGGAACGAATAACAATGTAGCACCTCCTAAAATAAGTAAAATAAAGGCATAAGCAGGAACAGTACGCAGCCAACGTTTTTTCCAAAAACTAAGAATCTCTTTGAAATCTAATGTTTTGGTTAAAATGATTTGAAATAAAATACGTCCTATCAAAAATCCACTTAACACAAAAAAGATAGAAACACCGTCTAACATGAATTTAAACACATCTTTTTTGTATTCTTGAGGGATGAACATTAAACTATGGCCCAATAACACCATAAAAATTGCGATAAATCGTAATAGGTCTAAGCCGAAAATTCTATTTTCGATATGGTTGATTTTGAGTAATTTATTCATCTATTTTTTTGTTGGGTTAGCGTATTTTACTTTTTTAGAAACAGTAATTTTTTTGCGTAATTCATACGATTTGCAAGCACTAGTTGCGTGCATTGTTACAGTATACGTACCATTGTTTTTATAAAAATGCTTGGGGTTTGCGTCATCCGAAACATGGCCATCACCAAAATCCCAATAAACATTAGATACATTTTTAGTTTTATTTGTTACCTGAACCATGGTCCATTTTTCTGCAAGTTCAAAATTTAAAACAGGAGGTTCCTTGCTGCTTGGAATGACTTTGTAACTATGAATGTACGAATAATAATTTGCGATTACCATTGCACTGACTGTAGTCACGTACTTTTGAACATGCATGTTTTTTAAGCCTTTTGGCAAGGGAACATCTGTCGGTATTTCTTGAAAAAAAGCAGCATAGAATCCACATGCTACCAAAAAACTTCCCAGTTCATTTGGGTGTTGTAAATCTTCTTGGTATAAGTTTATTTCTGGATGTTCTTGGTAAACTTGATTCCACGCTATTCCAATTGGAATAATGGGAATAGTCAATTTAGCTTGCAAAAAGCGATATCCATTATTTATTCGATTTAACATTTGTGTTCTGTTATAATCGACATCATTTTTAGTAAATCCATTTTGGTAAGGCCAAGTCATGAAGAAATAGATCTTCGTACACGGATTTATTTTTTTTATCGAATCAATAAGTTGGGTAACATAGGGCAAAGTCTCTTCAGCAATTGTTGCTGTGTCTTGCGCAAGTTCCCTTGAAAATCCTTGAATGATTATGTTATCCCAATATTTTGAGCGTAATTTTTTATAAGTGTATTTTCGTGTAGCATGAAACTTTAAAGTGGAATTACTCACAGCAAGTGTATCTGCATGTACGTTTTTACCTTTTGAATTTGCAATATTTTCAAATGTTTTACTCATTTTATTGTAATGGGTATAACTATTGCCTATGAACAAATAATTAGTGTGCTGAGCGAATACTCCTAAATGAAGGATGACCGAAAAAAATAATGTTAAAGCTATTTTCATAAGGGTGAAATGTAATTCCAAAATTTTTGAATACCTGTAAGAATTTGTTTCGTGTATTTAATGAATACGAAGAAGAAACTTAGAAAAAGAACTGCGCCTAAAATTGCTTGATAGGGGTTTAAAGGATTGTGACCACGTTGGAAAAAGTCATTGATACTAATTGGAAAAAGCACGCCGTATAACAGCATCATGTGAACGATGAAAATGATAAATGTATTCTGACCTATTTTCAAAAACAAACTGTCTTTAATTTTGAAGAACACATCGATAAACGATAAAACTGCGATGAAAAGCAGTACCCATCCCAAACGTTCAAACAACCAGTTTGTTGTCCCTAAATAGTTAAATGAATTTCTTGCGTCTCCAATTGCTTCTAAAAAAGAGTAGACAATTTTTGTGTAAAAGAAAGTCAAGAAAACTCCTAATACAAAGAAACTCAAAGGGATTAATTTCCTGTTTTTCTGCAAAGGTTTCGCATATAACCCGATTCCCAAAGCTGCACCAAAAAAGGTATTGCCCAAATTAGGAAAAATTGGAAACAGCGCATTTCCAGGATTAAAAATCATGTTTTGAATCCACGTGTAGCTGTGAAGTGGAAAAGGTAATGCTTCGCCGTCAGCATCCTTGAAACTATTGAAATAAGCATAGGTAAAGTAAAATACAAAGCCTAATACAAAATAATAAATCCACAATGGAATTATTTTAATGACTTTGTACAACCCGTAAACAAGCAATAACAATAACAAACCAATGCCAATACATTGTAAAATATGAAAATTATTTGGTGTCATTAGGTAACCCCAAAACAATAAAATGACAACTCGGTGAAATCCTTTTGAAACACGATCGTTTTCGCTAAAGGGCACATCGTTTTTTTTATACAAAAGAAAAGCAAAAACCATCCCAGTAATAGTCAAGAATAGTGGGGATGTGTAGCCCCGAATGAGATGCCAAATATCGTATGCTAAAAAGTCGGGATTGACAAAATGCGCATCGGGACTTCTGAATTGTTCTCCAAGAGTGCTATCAATAAAGTGACCTTCGAGCATCAATAAAATAGCAATTGACCGCGCTAAATCAATAAATTTTAACCGCGAAACTTTCGTTTCGTTTTTCACATCAATTGTCATAAAAGTAAATTGTGTTGCAAAGATAAATAACTATTTGATTTGCATGAACTCAATCACCCATTATACCTAAAATTAACGGTATTGGACAGTTGCTCAAATAAACGCTAATTGTACAAGTGAATTTATCTGTTGGCAAATCGTTCAATTGAAAAGAAAGCGTAGTTTGACTTGCTCCATTGAGTAACTTTTTACCAGTGAACTTAACGTTGTTACTTGAGATTTCAATGCGATCAATCGAAATGTTTTGTTTCCCTTCATTAAATAATACAAAATTGATTGGATCATTACTTTTCAATTCCACATTTTTCAAGTACACAATTGATTGTGCAAGTTGAATGGAATCCAAGATAGGGTGGCGTTGAATTAACTCAACACTTTGTATTTCAATTTTCCGTTCAATTGCAGCAGCGCGCGAATAAATCGAGTTTTTACTATCGTTTGGATTGTCACTGGTGAATTTATTTGCTGCATATTCCCCGTTTGGAATTTCATTAATGAGTAGTCGTGCTCCATTCAACGCAGTAGCATTCAAATAAGGGATAAATTTCCCGTTATTACTAATTTTCAATTGATTGATTAATGATTGAATTCTCCGTTTCGTTAAATTCACATTATAATCAGTTTTAGCCAAAGGAGATGCAAATCCCCTGATATTGAGTTGAATGTGATTTCCTTTTTCGAGTTCCTCCAACAATAAATCTTGAAATAAATTGAAATCAGTTACCCCTTTTGCTACGAATTCCACAAAAAAGCTTTCAATATCTTCGTGCGCATTCCTAGCTGCATCTCCCGTTAAGCCTTTTGCGTATTCTTCTTTGTAGGTTTCTGTCAATGCCATGTAATCGTTATACGTCGACAAGTAATTGATCGAAGTCGTTGGATCAGTTGATTTTGGATTAGGAATGTCATTGTGAAAATAAAGCGTGACAGGTAAGCGGCGGTTTAATTCCGTGAAGGTCTCTTTTTTGGTAGGAGGAATGAAAGTCTTGGGTATTTGGAAAGCGAAAATATCACTACAACATGTTGGGTTATTTGTGTACAAAGACCCTAAGCGATTACTAGAAACAAAAAGCGAGTCGCCTGCTTCAAAATAATAATTGTCGTTTTCACAACTATTCACTGGAATCCCTCTGTTTTTAGGAGTTTCTAAAGTGAATCCATCACTAATTTTTGTTGAAAAAACATCGAGTCCACCAAAGCCATCCCACCAAGAAGATGAAAAATACAATTGTTGTGTTTTGTTATCAAACCAGGGAGTGACCTCGTTGTCTGGTGAATTAATCGCGTTCAAAGCTTTTGGTTTGGAATATTGGTTTCCGTTTTGTTTGATTGTAGCATAGTAAATATCCATTCCGCCTTTTCCGTCTGCTTTATTCGAGCAAAAAAAGAGGACTTCTTGACCGTTCACGGCACCAATTGACGGCATACTTGTACTTGAATTTGGTGCATTGATAATTTCTCCCAATTCAGTGACGTTATTCCATGAATTCTTGGAAATGTTTGCACAAAAAATTTTGCAACTGTATTGAGCGGAATCTTGGATACATCGACTGAAATAATAACGTTTTCCATCTAATGAAAATGTACCGTTTGAAACGTGTTCAGATTGTTGATTTAGCTCATTGACCGCCTTAAGTGCAGGCTTTTCACAATCGTAAACGAATAATTTATTGGTATAATCAGATGATAAAATCTCGTCAGCGGTTGTTGATGAATCAGCGCGTAACGAAGAAAAATACAGGCGATTGTTTGCAATCAAATGACCAAATTCTGAAAACGGAGAATTCACCTCTTTTGGCAATGTCAATAGATCAAAAGTGGTTGTGTCTTTTACGGCTGATTGCGCCCACAAACACGATTCAAATTCACGCTTCGACTTCAGGTATAAGTAGTCTTTTTTGTTTTTAGCGTATTTTTTCTTGGCGGTTTTAAAAAGCTCAATTGCTTTTTCGTAATTACCACATTGCTTTTCCATTAATGCCCAATTCAACAAACTACTTGGATAAATACGGCATTCTTCTTTTACATAAACTTTTGCAAAATAATATGCAGCTTTCGGGTAATTTTTGAGCGCCTGTTGGCACAAACTAACTTTCCATAATAATTCGTATGCTGACGAATCGATGGTCATAGCTTGTTGGTAAAACAGCAATGCATAATTATAATTGCCAATTGCCATTTGTTCGTCTGCAAATGCAGTTGTTTTTTTGTAGTCGTTTTGACCAAAAAGAAAACTATTTCCTATGAAAAAGCAACAAATTATAAAAAATCTGGACATACTTTGTAAGTGCTTTTTTTAGGTTTAAAACGCGTTATGATATAACTGGCTGACAATTCGAATCCGCCGCGCAAATTACTTGCTACAGCTAATTTTGAAATATTAGTATCGTAACTTACTGCAGCTGTCCAATTTTGAACAGCGATGCCTAGCCGAACAACAAAAGCATCTTTTGCGCGCATCCAAAGTCCACCGTCTACTGCTTGGTAACGGCCTTTTTGATCAATCAAAATTCGCTTTACTTGACCTCCAATTAATAACTCTTTGTATTTACCTTGTGAATTGTAAGATAAACCAGGAATAATATGAATTTGTTGTGAATACGAAATATCCATAAGCGTAAAAAGGCTAAAACGCGCATCACGCTTAATGGTTGATCCAAAAAAACCTTGGTTTGGGCGATTTAAATTATGTCCACTCAACCCAATTGTTACGTTGTAATTGTTTTTTTGTGTGTACGTGTAAACAAGACCCGTTCCAACGGTCACATTACTTGTTGAAGTATTGGCAACGGTTTCATTGATTGGAATTGTTGGGTCAAAATACAGTCCATTAAATTGATTGTCAAAGTAAAATTTACTCCAATTCAGTTGTCGGTAGTTGAAACCAACTTGTATACCAGCTGCAAGCGCATGACTTGAATCAGTTGCAAGCCGAAAGTTCTTACCGCAACTGATAAGTGATTCAAAAGTCTGTAACGCCCCATCTCCAACTTGGTCATGAAACAGCATGCACCCGAGAGTCAATCCCTTGAATTTTGTTTTCCCATCAATTGCGAAAACACTTGTCGTAAATGGAACAGTAACACTTCTCCATTGGTCTTTGTGATTGGCAGTTAATCGAAGGTCACCCTTAAAAAGTCCAGTATTAGCTGGGTTTTGAAACAATGGTTGACGGTTCACCTGAGAAAAATGAATATCTTGTGCGCATTGCATTTTAGGCAATACAACGAATAAAAACAAGATGCATACGACTTTAACCATGTAAACAGATTCAATCAAAGATACAACTAATCAGATTGGTAGCATGAGGTATGTAAATTTTTAATGAACTTTGTCGCATGAAAAATCGGTTGTTACTATTTCCTTTTTTATTGATGTTAGTTGCGTTTACAGCGAGTAATCGTTTTGTCATCAAAGAACAGTTTCCTTTTTTAATTGGTCGTTACCGATTAATTCAAGTCGTTGATTCAGAAGGGGCAAAGCCTAGGAAGGATTTTCCAGACACTTATGAATTGATAATAAAAAAGCAAGATGAGTTGATTTTTTATAAAAATTCAAAGCGCGTTAAACGGTTAGATTTCATTGATTTGCGGAGCCCTTTAGAAACTCAAGAGAATTATATCTTGTTTTTAGACAAAGCCGATAATTATCCACTTTATTTTTATGGAGATACCGTTCAACAATTTTATTGGCCGTATGAATTCAGTGATAATTATTTTAAAAAAGTTAACTGAATTGCATTTGATCAATAGTTTACAAACGGTTATTATTCGATTTAAATCGACTATTAGTCTGATAATTAGCTAAAAACAGATTGACCGCCCCAAAAGTGTTAATAACTTCGTTAACATTTCATTGGAAACGTGTTAAAATTAACAGGATACTTCGCTTATTTTTGTGAAAACGATATAAAAGTAACACGCATGTTAGGATCACTTTTAAACATAAAGAAGAAGTTGAGCGACAACCAATTAGCCAACGTATTCCTTAACGGGATTTTGGATTTAGTTGATACTAGTTTTGCAGAAATAGCTGATCTAATTAATGAAGATGCTGTTTTTGTTCAAGCGCCTAACATTGATCGCACAGATAATACTGAATTCACGATGATTATTCTAGTTGCGAACATTTCTTCTTTGGAAAATACATTTGAATCGATGCAAGCTGTGCGCATTGAGCAATTGATTTTTGAAAAGTTAGGGGTGATGATGCAAGTTACTGCTTCTGAAGCTGAAAGTATTGTTCGTGAATATCAAAAATTCATGGCACGTGTGAATTCACCTTCAAAAAATGTGTTGTATTCTATTTCGAAAGCTATTTTCCACAAATATGAATTGAATCAATTTCAAGATGAATATTTCAGAAGACTTCAATCGCCTAATCCAATTTTCATCAAACGAATGGATAAAATAGTTGAAGGGTTTTTATGGGATTGGGATGCGTTTTTCAAAAAGTACAAGTTAGAAGAATAATAGTAAAACCGCTTTAAGCGGTTTTTTTTTGCGTTAACTATTCTAAAGCAACAATAAATCATCTAAAATAATATAGTTTTACTAAAATAATATATCTATCTAATCATCTGAATTTTAGATGAATAACATTTTATCTTTTTGGTTATTTTCTCATAGTCAAATGCATTTGTTTATATAAATATCTATTTATATTGATTTATACGTTAAAAACTATGTGTTTAACAAAAAAATATATCGATTTATCATTAATCGTTTCCTTTTTCGTCACTTAGCATTTGAAAACAAAATGCTACAATTATGAAAAAATTACTACAATTAATGTTTGCTTCGCTGACGGTTGTTTCAGCATTTGGGCAAGGTTATCCGGGTTATGGATCTGGATTAAAAGTAAAATTAAACGAAGATGGATCCAACTATATTCGTTTTATTAACTGGCACCAAGTTTGGATGAAGTACAATGAGAACAACGATGGAAGTACTTTGGCAGGTAATCCGATAGATCATTCTACAGACATGGCTATTCGCCGTTCTCGCTTTTTAACATACGCTCAATTAAACGATCGTTTTTTAATTTTAACTCATTTCGGAATTAACAATCAAAATGCATTTAGTGGTGGAAGTTCTCCTGCAGTGAATGGAAAAAAACCACAACTATTTTTGCATGATGCATATACCGAATATAAAGTCTATAAAAGTTACTTGAGTATTGGTGCTGGTTTGCATTATTGGAATGGTATTTCGCGTTCATCCAATGCAAGCACCTTGAATTTCTTGGGTCTTGATGCACCAATTTTTAATTGGGCAAACATCGACAAATCAGACCAATTCGGAAGATACCTAGGAATATATGCAAAAGGAAAAATCAAAAAATTGGATTACCGAGTTGCACTGAATGATGCTTTTCAGGCAAACGAGACAAAAGCAATCGCAACTGAGGTGTCTGATTATAGTCCATTTGCGACAAAGTGGAATCAAGCAGGATATTTTAACTATCAATTTTTTGATCAAGAAAGTAATTTGCTTCCTTTTATGGTAGGTACTTATTTAGGTTCTAAAAAAGTATTCAACATTGGTGCAGGATTCCAACATCAAAAAGATGCTATGTGGCATAAAAACACAGCGGGTGATACAATTTTCGAAAGTCAATTGATGTTGTCGGGTGATGTGTTCTTGGATTTGCCATTGAACAAAGAACGCAAGGATGCCATTACTTTTTATGGAAGTTATTCCAATTACAATTTTGGGAAAAACTACGTAAGAAACATAGGTATTTTAAACACTGCTGATGGTGGTGGTTCGTTGAAAGGAAATGCGTTGCCAACAATTGGAACGGGAACGATTGCCTATGCACAAGTTGGTTATTTGATGCCCGATTTTTCTAAAAAATTTCGTCTGCAACCATTTGCTTCCATTGCTCATAGTCGTTTTGAAGGTTTGAAAAATTCAGCTGGAGAAATTGTACCAGTTAATGTTATCGATGCAGGTATGAATGTTTATTTATCAGGTCACCATTCTAAATTGACGTTCAATTACAGAGCGCGTCCTGATTTCACAAATATCAATGCAATTGATTATAAAAATGAATTGACATTACAATTTATGGTCTACCTATAAATTTGTATCTTGCGTTAAATACTAATTGAATAAATGGACAAGCGAAAATTAAATGTGCTGTATGTTGTACTTGGAATAATTGGTTTTATTCTATTTAATTATCCGGTTGTTCATTTATTGATTGGAAAAATATGGTTTGGATTACCTGCAATACTGATTTACTTCTTAGCCTTGGCTTTGATAATTAGTATTGCAGGTTTTATCATTACTCAAATAAACGAAGAATAACACATGAGCGGTTGGTGGATTGCGCTGGTATTGGTTGGTTATTTGGCGATGTTGTTTTTTGTAGCTCATCGGATAGATAACAACACCCGCTTGCGTCTTCGTATTCAAAAAAGCCCAACAGTTTATGCACTTTCATTAGCTGTTTATTGTACAGCATGGACCTTTTTTGGTAGTGTTGGAGCTGCTTCACGTTATAGTTTAGAATTCTTAGCTGTATACATTGGTCCGATCATTGTTTCCCCTTTTCTTTGGTTGATTTACCGCAAATTCATCCGCATTTCTAAAGCACAAGGTATATCTTCTATTGCCGATTTCATTTCCAATCGTTACAACAAAAGCATTGCGTTAAACCGCTTGGTTACTATCTTGCTTTTTGTGGGAATAGTACCGTACATTGCTTTACAAATTACCGGAATTGAAAGGGGAGTTGCAACAATGCTCTCGTGGGATTCGGTTGGTAAACCAGGCATTTTTAATCAAATTGACATAGCTTTTATCATCACCATTGGTCTGGGCTTATTTATTATTTTGTTTACAACAAGAAGGTTTCAGAATAAAGAACAAAACACGGGATTGGTTGGAGCTGTTGCTTTGGAATCGATTGTGAAATTATCGGTGTTTTTGCTTTTTGGATTGTACATTGTTTATGCTGTTTTCAAAAATGAGGGCGATTTATTGCGATTAATCCCACAAGGGCAATTAAAAGTCAATGCAACAAATGATTTTGGACAATGGTCTGGCATGATTTTATTGTCCATGATGGCTTTTTTATTTTTACCGCGACAATTTGAAATGGGCGTTGTAGAAATCAATCAAGAACGCCAATTGAAACGTGCTACCTGGCTTTTTCCACTTTATTTAATTCTCATCAATATTTTTGTAATTCCTATTGCAATTGCTGGGAATAAGTTGTTTGCTGGAACATCAATCAATGCGGACACATATATGTTGGCAATTCCATTGGCATTGAAAAATTATGGAATGGCTTTATTGGTTTTACTGGGAGGATTTTCTGCTGCAAGTGGAATGATCATTGTTTCAACACATGCCTTGAGTAAAATGGTGTCTAATTCGTTATTGATGCCGGCTTTTATCAATAGTAATTTGATATTAAATCGTTTCAAGGACCGCAATCATAAAATTCCAGTATTTTTTAGACGCTTGAGTATTTTCATTGTACTTGTTGCAGCCTATTTTTATTACCGTTTTGTTGTTTCTGATTTTTCATTGATTTCAATTGGGTTGATTTCCTTTGTTGCTGTTGCTCAGTTTGCGCCAACAATATTAGGTGGTGTTTATTGGAAAATGGGGAATCAAAAAGGAGCATTTGCAGGAATTATAGTGGGTTTTGCAATATGGTTTTCGTTGTTAGTGATTCCGTCTATTGTATCTTCAGATGTGCAGCACGTTTTTCAGTTTTTCAATATCGATGACAAAGTTAGAGACGAAGGATCTTTGATAACAATGGTGTTATTTTGGAGTTTGTCTCTTAATTTATTAACCTACGTTCTTGTTTCGGTTTTCACAAAACAATCAGCATTGGAACGCAGTCAAGCTTTGGTGTATGTGGACGTGTTTAAATATTCCGAACAAATCGAATCAACTGTTGTTTGGCGAGGCAAAGCATTTTTCCCAGATGTTAAGTCGTTGTTGGTTCGTTTTTTGGGCGAACACCGCGCTTCATCTCAGCTCAATTTATTTGCCAAACAACAAGAAATAGAATTAAACGAAACAACTGAATTAGACCCACGAATCGTCAACCATGCTGAAAAATTATTGAGTGGTGTAGTTGGTGCAGCGTCTGCTAAGATTTTAGTAGCAAGTGTTGTAAAAGAAGAAAAGTTGTCCATGCAAGATGTTGTTGGGATTTTGGAAGAATCTCAAAAATTAATTTTAGTGAACAAGCAATTGCAACAAAAAACGGACGAATTAAAACGTGTTTCTGATGCATTAAAGCAAGCCAATCACCGATTGAAAGAAAACGATTTGTTAAAAGACGAATTCTTATATACAGTTACGCATGAAATGCGCACACCACTCACCAGTATCAAGGCTTTGAGTGAGATTTTAGAAGAAGATGATGAAATTCCGATTGAAACAAAAAAAGAGTTTCAATTAACAATATTAAAAGAAACAAATCGCATGACGCGCTTGATTTCTCAAGTCTTGGATTTGGAGAATTTTGAGTCAGGCAAACATCAGTTAGTTTTGGATACTGTTCAGATTGAAGAATTAATCATGCACAGTATTCAAACCTTAGACGGTGTTTTCAAACAAGAAAACATTAAGGTTTGTTTGGATATCGAGGCCAATTTGCCTGTCATTTTAGCTGATTATGACCGCATCACACAAGTTGTATTGAATTTACTTGCCAATGCGGCTAAATTTTGTAACAGAGAAAATGGTGTTGTATGGGTTTCTGCTCATCAACAAGCAGGGTTAATGGTTGTAGAAATAGCTGACAATGGCTTGGGAGTAAAAGATGAATTACAAGAAATTATTTTTGAAAAATTTTTCCAAGCTAAAAATCAAACCATTCGCAAACCAAAAGGAAGCGGGCTTGGTTTAGCGATATCCAAAAAAATCATTCAATTACACGAAGGAAAAATAGGTGTAACAGCAAATATACCAACTGGTGCACGATTTACTTTCACACTTCCCATCAATAAAAACAGCAGTACCTATGAGTAAAAAAATATTAATTGTAGATGACGAACCAAACATTGTTTTGTCGTTAGATTACCTCGTTCGAAAAAAAGGATACACCCCGTATATTGCTCGAAATGGTAGCGAGGCATTAGCAATTGCACAAGCAGAAATCCCTGATTTGATTTTGTTAGATATTATGATGCCAGATATTGATGGATATGAAGTATGTCAAACATTAAAAAACGACCCGCGATTTAATGACACAAAAATCATCTTCTTATCCGCTAAATCGAAAAAAGAAGACATTGAAAAAGGATTACAAATGGGTGCAGATAAGTATTTCACAAAACCATTTAGTACAAAACAGCTATTACAAGAAATGGTTGATTTAATGCAAGGCTAAAACGATTAAAACATAAAAAAATGAACAACAATTTAAAAATAAATTCTTTCGAAGACTATCAAGAAAAATATGCATTGAGTGTCGAAAATCCGGAACAATTTTGGGAAGGAGTTGCCAATGAATTTCAATGGAAAAAGAAATGGGACAAAGTGCTTGAATGGAACTTTACCGAACCGAATGTGCAATGGTTTAAAGGTGCTACCTTAAACATCACCGAAAACATGTTGGACAGACATTTGGAAAAACGCGGCAATAAATTAGCATTGATTTGGGAACCAAACGATCCAAAACAACGATTTGTGCGTTATACTTATCGTGAATTATACGAACAAGTTTGTCAATTTGCGAATGCGTTAAAAGCACAAGGGGTTCAAAAAGGAGACCGTGTAATTATTTACATGCCAATGATTCCTGAATTATCCATTGCAGTGATGGCTTGTGCACGTATTGGTGCAATTCACTCAGTAGTTTTTGCTGGTTTTTCATCAAATGCATTGTATGACCGCATGGAAGATGCACAACCAAAAGTGGTCATTACGGCTGATGGATTGAACCGAGGAGCAAAACAAATTCCATTGAAACGTGTCGTTGACGAAGCATTGGAACACAAAACTTCAGTTGAAAAAGTTATCGTTTTTGATTGTGTTGGCTGGATGCCTACCATGCAAGAAGGAAGAGATATTTGGTGGTCCGATGCGATTGCTAACCAAGAAAAAAAATGTCCTGCTGAAGAAATGGACGCAGAAGATCCATTGTTTATTTTGTATACTTCTGGGTCAACAGGAAAACCAAAAGGCGTAGTTCATACGTGTGGAGGTTACATGGTTTACACGGCTTATTCGTTTCAAAATGTCTACCAATACGAAGAAAGTGATGTTTTCTGGTGTACGGCAGATATTGGGTGGATTACAGGACATTCGTACATCGTTTATGGTCCATTGTTGACTGGAGCAACGACTGTCATGTTTGAAGGAATCCCAACTTATCCAGATGCAGGTCGTTTCTGGCAAGTAATAGACAAGCACAGCGTCAATCAATTCTTGACAGCTCCGACAGCTATTCGTTCTTTGATGGCTTATGGCGAAGATCATGTGTTATCGTATAGTTTGGATTCATTAAAAATATTGGGAACGGTAGGTGAGCCAATCAACGAAGAAGCTTGGAAATGGTATTACTTGCATGTAGGTAAAGAGCGTTGTCCGGTAGTTGATAATTGGTGGCAAACTGAAACGGGTGGAATCATGATTTCAGGAATTGGAAATTTTTCACCGTTAAAACCAACGTACGCGGGCTATCCGTTACCTGGAATTCAACCGTGTTTATTGAATCAAGAGGGGAAAGAAATAACTGCTGCAAATGAAGAAGGATATTTGTGTGTGAAGTTTCCATGGCCTTCTATGTTGCGCACAACTTGGGGCGATCACGAAAGATGCCGCATCAATTATTTTTCTCATTACGATGGCTATTATTTCACTGGTGACGGCGCAAAAAGAGACGAAGATGGCATGTACCGTATTATTGGTCGAATAGATGATGTCATCAATGTTTCTGGTCACCGTTTTGGTACTGCAGAAATTGAGAATGCAATCAACACCAATAAATTGGTCATTGAATCAGCTGTAGTTGGATTTCCACACCCAGTAAAAGGTCAGTCAATTTATGCTTTTGTCGTTTGTGATCAAGAAATACCAGAAGAAAACGTCAGTTTTGCTAAAGGTGAGATTATAGAATCGGTTGTTGCTGAAATTGGTAAAATTGCAGTTCCTGAAAAAATACAATTTGTTACAGGCTTACCAAAAACACGTTCAGGTAAAATCATGCGCCGTATTTTACGAAAAGTTGCTGAAGGTGACACAACAAATTTAGGAGATACGTCAACGTTATTGGATCCGTTAGTGGTCGATGAGATCGTTGCAAACGCTTTGTAATAAAGCATCATAAATAGTTATAATTAGCCTGGACGAAAGTCTGGGCTTTTTTAATGTGTGGTAAACAAGATGTCAAATTGGTTTTTAATATCAGCTAATACTGCGATTTTGTATGCTGTTGATTTATAAAATTCGGCTTGGTTATTGTTTCCTTGTAACTTGTAATAGTTAAATAATTGTGCAAAAGGTATCAAATAATTGCCATTTATTGATTGCACATTTCCAATTGAGATATCAGTAGGAAAATATTCAATTAGGTAGTCTAACAGCATTTTATGCTCAATATTTTCTTTTAAAATTTCTATTTCATTGATTGGTTGCAAACTGTATTTACGAGCTAATCCAATTAAATAATTGTTTTTGATTGAATTGGTATATTCATTTGACACGGTTAACGAAGTATACACAGGCCTATTATTTTTATTAGAAACAAGGTGTTCTATAATTGTTTGTTGAAAATGTTGAAATGTTTGTTCGTTTAACAAAGGATCATAGTTCAAACTATCGATTCCTAATTCATTAAAAATTCTGTTTCTATAAGATTTTATGAGAAGTAAGTTAAGATTGATCAACTGAACATCGTTTCGTATAGCTTTTCTTTGTGCTAATAATATCGCTTCGGTGTCTTTATCTCCCTCGGTGAGTATTAGTGCATTGTTATCTAATCCAATTAATACATTGTATGCATAATTGAGTAATCCAGGTGAATAATCTCCTGTTGTATTATATTTTTCAATGAATTCATTCCGTTTTTTTAAATTTCCATTTATTTCATAATAAATTATCAAGCTCAAAATTGGTTCCGGATTATTTGGCATAAGTTGAAATGCCCTTTCAAGGTGATTGAATTGACTTGGATTATTGTTGCTATTTAACCATTTCACATAATGGTATTCATATGAATCGGGAACATAAACTTCCATTTTGTTGACAATTAATTGCAAACGTTCGAAACGATTTATTCCTTTAGAATGTTGTGAATTATCCTCTTCTCCTTTGATATAAGCATTTCTGCTTGCTCGATAGAAATTATACCAAGCATCAGGATTAGTCGGATTTTTTTCAGTTTCAATTTTCCAAAGTTCAAGTTGATATAAATAATAAGAATTCGGCTTTAAAACTTTGTTTTTACCATAGATTTTTTCAGCAACTTGAGCATTACTGGGTGTTAAGTTCCAACATAAAATTAGTAAATAAACAACAAGGTTTTTTAATGACATTTTAATGCTTTTTTTTTATGAAAAATAACAATTAAAAACTATTCAGTTGTTATGAAAAAAAAAAACCGCCTCAAATGAGACGGTTTCTTTTTTCAACTAAACTATCAACTAATCGTCGTATTCACCAGTTAAGGCATAATAGCCAAATACTGCTAATCCTAAAACGATCAAAGGAGTCAAAACAAACAAGATGATAATTCCGAAAACTAAATCGTCTTGTTTTCCTGTTGCAAATTTTGGAAGTCCAAATTCAACAACACAGAAATATGCTGCTAAAGCGGCTAGTAATAACCAAAATACGCCTAAAATTCTTCTAACTGTTTTCATGTTTTTCTATTTTTAAATTTTATAAAAGCATTAATCTTGGTGTCTGTGTTTCTTTTCATTAATGTAAATGAGTCCGATGACAAAACTTACACTGGCAATAATGATTGGATACCACAATCCGTTCAAATAAAATTCTGCTTGACCATTGTCTTTTGCATTTGTAACTAAGTATGTTGCAATAGCAGGTAAAAGTCCACCAAAGATACCGTTACCAATGTGATACGGCAAAGACATTGAGGTATAGCGAATTTGTACTGGGAATAATTCCACCAAGAAGGCAGCAATTGGTCCATATACCATCGTTACGAAAATAACTTGAATCCAAACCAAGAATCCAATCCAACGGTTATCAGCAGCTGTTGTGAAAACAGCTGTTTTCTTGTCAATTTTTGCTTTTTTAGTTGTTGCATCAATGATACGTTCACGCTTGTTGTTTAAATGTACTTTTTCTTCAACGGTCATTGTCGTTCCATCTTCGTATGCCGTATTTGTTACGTAAACAGAATCTATTCCATCACCGGCTTTGTTTGGTGTTTCACTTTTCTCGATAGTTCTTTCAGCTGTTTTTTCTGTTTTTGTTGAAATATCTGTCGTTGCGTACATCGATTTATATATCGGGCGATACAATAAGATTGCTAACAACATCCCTGTAAGCATGATTTTTTTACGACCAATTTTATCAGATAACCAACCAAATACAACAAAGAACGGAGTACCTAATAACAAGGTGATTCCTAATAAGGTATCAACTTGATTGGAATCGATGTTCATGACAGTTTTCATGAAACTCATTGCATAGAACTGTCCTGTGTACCAAACTACACCTTGTCCCATTGCAACACCAAACAATGCTAACAAGACAAATTTGAAGTTATAGCGGTTTCCGAAACTTTCTTTCAATGGGTTTTTAGAAACTTTTCCTTCGTCTTTAGCTTTTTGGAAAACTGGTGATTCGTGCATTTTTTTACGAATCAAGTACGATACTGCAACCATCAAGATAGAGACCCAGAACGGTACACGCCATCCCCAAGCATCAAAATCTTCTTTTGATAACATTGTTTTCGTTAATAAGATGACCATCAAAGAAACAAATAAACCTACTGTTGCAGTTGTTTGAATCCAAGACGTCCAGTAACCACGTTGGTTTGACGGTGCGTGTTCAGCCACGTAAGTTGCAGCTCCTCCGTATTCACCTCCCAAGGCAAGACCTTGCAATAAACGAAGTAATAAAACGAGGATTGGTGCAAAAACACCGATTGTTTCGTATGAAGGGATACAACCAATTAAGAAAGTTGCTCCACCCATTAACAATAATGTGACCATGAACGTATATTTCCGTCCAATTAAATCACCGAGTCGTCCAAAGAATAATGCACCAAATGGTCGAACAACAAATCCAGCAGCGAATGTTGCTAGAGTAGATAAAAATGCTGCAACTGGGTTGTCAGCGGGAAAGAATTTAGTTGAGATTACAACGGCTAAACTTCCGAAGATGTAGAAGTCGTACCACTCGATTAACGTCCCAACAGACGAGGCAGAGATTACTTTCCAAATGCCTTTTGTTGATTTTTCACTCATGTTTTCACGTAATAATAGTTAAACTTTAATTTGTTTTAGCCTGATTCACTAACAGTTATGCGGTTGGACACAACCCTGCGTGTTTCATACTTCCAATATTCCGAAAAACAACTTTAATACGTATAAAGTGATATATCTTTTTGTTAATTATATAGTTAGTCTTTGAATCGTTGCCATTTGATGAGCATAAACTTGTCACCTAGCTCCGTAATGATCATGCCTGCTCCAGCTAATTGTTCTTTGTTCTTCAAATACTCAACTAGCTCATTATGAGAAATGATTCGGTAAGTTGGGTGATGATTTTCGTCATTTATCCGCTTGATTTTATAATGCTTTACCCAATTGGAAACAGTAACGTGAGACACGCCTAAAATACGCTCAATCTCGCGGTAACTCAAGCCTTCCAAAAAAAGTTGAAGCGCTTTGGTGATGTAGTAATCGTCAATTTTTTTTCCCAATTTATCCACGGTGAAGTTATACTTGCATTGCTTGCATGTATACCGTTGGCGCTCGTTTACAATTCCACTTTTGATGATTTTAGTATGACGGCATTTGGGACAGCTTTCTATTTTCATCAGACGTACTATTTAATTTTTGCATAAATATATTATTTTAGCAATAAATACACAAAAAAAAAGTTTAATTATTTGAGTCGTCAAAAAAAATAGACAAAAAAAAGCCAACAGAAAATACTGTTGGCCATGCATGACATGTATTATTAGTTATTTCTTTTTATATAGTTTTTCGTATGTTTCTATCCAAGATGCAACAGTTATTTTTTGCATTAATTCACCAATCAATTCATATGGAATATCGCCTACTTTTTTAAAGCGAATACAAGACTTTCCCATGTCTAATTTGGATGAAACAGTTGCTTTGTATTTTTCAGTAAACCAATTTAACAATTCTGGGTCGGCATAAAGCCCCATGTGGTACAAAGCGATAAAGTTTTTTTGCGAGGCCAAACTAACAAACGGAAGTGGCTGTTTTGGGTCGCAATGATAACCAGCGGGATAAATTGTGTGTGGGACAAAATACAAAATCATTCCATAACCAATGCCAGCTTCAAAGCCAACTGGGAGTGACGAAGTAATTGTGTCATGTAATTGTTTCATGGCGTCCTTTCTATCTTCGGGACAGTTTGCAATGATTTCTGCAGGAGTGTTACCTTCGTTTTTCATGCATTATTTGTTTAGTTTGACATAAACGACTGCTTTCGTTTCAAAAAATGCTTCTTTGAAATATGTTTTCAACGCGTGAATTACAAAATGTTGTTTTACAGGTTCCATTTCTTCCACCAAATCACCTCCCTTTAAATACAATACACCATTTGGTAAAGGATTGTTATTACGTGCTTTAATTTTTCCTTTCGTCCACGTTAAAAATGCAGGCATTGCTGTTACGGCTCTACTGACAATGAAATCAAATTCTTCCTTTATCTCTTCAGCGCGGGCATGAGTTGCACGAACATTTTTCAATGACAATGCTTGAGCGACTTCGTTGACAACTTTGATTTTTTTTCCAATCGAATCGACTAGGTGAAAATGCACTTCGGGAAAAAGAATTGCTAACGGAATACCTGGAAAACCTCCACCAGTTCCAATGTCTAATACAGAAGATCCAGCTGTAAATTCCATGATTTTGGCAATTCCCAATGAATGCAATACATGTCGTTCATAGAACTCATCCATATCTTTTCTGGAAATCACATTTATTTGTGCATTCCATTCCTCGTATAATTGTTTTAAACGTTCAAATTTATCGAGTTGATCTGCTGATAAATTGGGGAAATAGCGTTGTAATTCGTTCATGTTTTTCCAAAAAAAATCCGACGCAAAAGATTACGTCGGATAAATTTACAGTTTATTTTGATTATCCTTCAATCATTTTTCCTAAAGCATTGTCGAAGATTTCTTTCGCCTCTGCAATAAATCCAAAATGTTCGTCGTCGATCATTAATTTTCCTTTTGTCACGTGACCAAGTAGTGTGAAATTGACACCACTTCCCATCATGTATTCAATGAAATCTTCTTCTGAATCCTCAGAAACTGTTACCACTACACGGCTTTGTGCTTCTCCAAACAAGAAAGCATCTTCTCTGATTTCAGCATCTGTAACGATATCAAATCCAAGACCACGTGGCATTGACATTTCAACCATTGTTACAAACAAACCACCGTCAGAACAGTCGTGTGCAGCATTGATTAGTTCCATTCCAATAAGTCCTTTTACAGCTTCTTGTAACAAGAATTCTTTTTCAAGGTCGAAGTGAGGCGCTGGAGATGCTTCTATGTTGTGGTATTTCGCTAAATATTCAGATGAAGCGATATCATTGACACAATCACCCAAGATAAAGATCAAATCACCTTTTTGTTTGAAATCCAATGACATGATTTTTGATTTGTCTTCAATCAAACCAATCATACCAATAGTTGGCGTAGGGAAAACAGGAATTTCTTTTCCTGCAATGTTACTTTGGTTGTAGAATGACACATTTCCTCCTGTAACTGGCGTTTGGAACTTCAAACAAGCTTTTGACATACCTTTGATAGCACCAACAAATTGCCAGTAAGATTCTGGGTTATAAGGATTTCCAAAATTCAAACAATTCGTAATTGCACTTGGAATACCACCTGAAACAACAATGTTTCGTGCAGCTTCAGATACAGCGATTGCAGTACCTACTTCAGGATCAGCATTGACGTAACGTGAATTACAATCAACTGTCATTGCAAGCGCTTTGTCTGTTCCTTTCAAATTAACAATTCCAGCATCTGTTGGGCGATTCGTGGTCATTGTTTTTGTTCCCACCATTGAATCATATTGTTCGTATACCCATCTTTTAGAAGCGATATTCGCTTGACCTAATAAAAAGAAGCCAACATCTTTTAAATTTTCTGGTTGTGGAACGTTATCGATATTGAATTTTTTGAATTCTTGGAAGTAAGCTGGTTCTGAATATTCGCGTTGGTATTGAGGAGCTCCTCCACCTAAAACAAGTGATTCAGCAGGAACATCACCAACCAATTCTCCGTTCATGTAGTAGCGCACACGTCCATCATCAGTAACAGTTCCAATTTCTTCAGCATGTAAATCCCATTTGTCAAAAATTTGTTTTACGATAGCTTCTTTTCCTTTTTGAATCACGACTAACATACGTTCTTGTGATTCAGAAAGTAAGATTTCGTAAGGCAACATGTTTTCTTGACGTGTAGGCACACGGTCTAGATGAATTTCCATTCCGACGCCACCGCCTGCACTCATTTCACAAGTAGAACAAGTGATACCAGCTGCACCCATGTCTTGCATTCCTACAATTGCATCTGTTTCGGACAATTCCATTGTTGCTTCCAACAATAATTTTTCCATGAATGGGTCACCAACTTGAACAGATGGTAAATCGTTTGCAGAATCTTCTGTTATGTCTTTTGATGCAAATGCTGCACCTGCAATTCCGTCTTTTCCAGTTGCAGAACCTACGATGTAAACAGGATTTCCTGGACCTTTAGCTTTTGCAGAAATTACTTTTTTCGTATCAATAATACCAGCAGAGAAGGCATTTACTAATGGGTTTTGGTTGTACGATTTATCGAAAAACACTTCACCACCAACAATTGGAATACCAAAAGCATTCCCGTAGTCACCAATTCCTTTCACAACACCTTTTACTAACCATTTTGTACGGTCTTCGTTGATGTCACCGAAACGCAATGAATTCAATTGCGCAACTGGACGAGCACCCATTGTGAAAATATCACGATTGATTCCTCCAACTCCTGTTGCAGCACCTTGATACGGTTCCAATGCACTTGGGTGGTTATGCGATTCAATTTTGAAAACACATCCAATTCCACCTCCAAGGTCAACTAATCCAGCGTTTTCTTCACCAGCTTTCACCAACATGTGTGGACCATCTTTTGGTAATTGTTTTAACCAATAAATGGAGTTTTTGTACGAACAATGCTCCGACCACATAACCGAATAAACTGCTGTTTCAGTAAAATTTGGCGTGCGACCAAGCACTTCTTTGATTACTTCAAATTCATCTGGACGAAGTCCAAGTTCGACTGCTTGCTCTAATGTAGCTGCTTGTTGAATGGTACTCATGTAAAAAATGTTTGTACAAAAGTAAGCATTCACTTTATTTTATTGGAGCAGATTTAATGCTATTTATCCACAGTTATCAACGATTAATCTTAATAACTCTTTTCGTTGCTGTCACACATTTTGTAAGTTGGTTTCTATTTTTCTACTTACTTTTGACTAGAATGGAGCGTTTTTGTTTCATTACAAAAGATTATGGTTGTTGCATTATTATTCATTCTTGGTTCGTACTACTTTTTCCAAAAAACAACGGTTCATTTAAAACGCTTTGATTTACTTTTTGCTTGGTTTATCCGACTAGGATTTTCTGCGCTTTTCCTTTTCATTTATTACGATTACTATGCAAATGGTGCAACGCAGTCTGACATTGGTTCGTGCATGCATGATAGTCGGATATTGAACAATGTGTTTTATCAATCGCCGAAAGCTTATTTTGAATGTTTGTTTGGCTTTGAAGACCAACAACTTATCGCGCGTTATTTGTCACAAACGAACAGATGGAGTAGCGGTTATACTATTTTATTAGACGATACCAAAAATGTAATTCGCATAAATAGCTTATTGTTTTTTGTTTCAAAAGGATCTGTTTTCGTTCATTTGGTAATCATTTCCTTTTTCTCGCTTCTTGGAATGCGGGAATTGTATTTGACTTTTCAAAATCGTGTTTGGATCCATAAACGCTTGTTTTGGTTACTGTTAATAATTTTCCCAAGTCTTGCTTTTTGGTCTTCCTCCACATTAAAAGAGCCATTTTTAATACTTGGATTAGCTTTGTTTTTGCGTGCTTCGTTATCGCAACTCACCAAGTCTTCAAAATTATGGCGTTGGATAATTGGAGGATTACTTTTAGTCCTTTTTAAGCCCTATGTATTGCTTTGCTTGATAATTGCTATAACAATTTTTTTTGTAGCTAAATTCATTAACAAGCAATCACTCGTAAAAGCTAGTTTAGCAGTAATCATTACTATGTTGTTGCTTTTTATGGCTGTTCCGATATTCCACCAACAACCCATGCGTTTTTTATCGCGCAAACAATTCGATTTCAACAACATGGCCAAGGGAGGCGTTCATGTCTATGCCGATTCTTGTTTTTATTATTTCACTCCAAATCAAGAAAAATTGTTACGTATTTCAGATAGCATGGTTTATTTGACGCAACCGATCATTGCTCAAAAAGAGAAATTGGGAATAGTAGCACCATCAGAAAAAGTAAAATTATCACCAAATTCAGCTGGTTGGCCATTGTATTATAAAGCAGCAAAATCGAACAGTTACATAACACTGCAACCGCTTGACAATTCTCCGCTTCAATTAATAAAAAACATCCCTGAGGCACTTAAAAATGCTGCTTTCAGACCTTTCTTTTGGGATAAGGGAGGCTTACTGAAGTGGGTGAATATCTTGGAATCACTTGCGTTATTTGTTTTTTTAAGTGTCGCAATGTGGAAAAAGATTGAACGCACAGCGTCCGATAAACAAACAATTACAACACTTTTGTGGTTTAGTATCTTATTGCTCTTGTTAATTGGTTTTACAACACCTGTTATTGGCGCAATAGTACGCTACAGAATTCCTGCATATTTAGCCTTATTTTTAGTTGCTGCTAGTGGGACAACAATAAAAAAAGAAACATGAAATATATTTTGATAACTGGCGCAACAGCTGGATTTGGTGAAGCTACCGCACGCATGTTTGCGGAGAATAACTGGAATTTAATCATAACTGGTCGTCGCGCAGAACGATTAGCACAACTAAAAAGTGAATTAGCTCATTTACCAATTGCGATAGAAACCTTGTGTTTTGATGTCCGCGATGAGCGTCAAGTGAATGAAGCTATACATTCATTATCGGAAACGGTTAAAAACAACATTCAGATTTTGGTCAACAATGCTGGGTTAGCTGTTGGAAGAAGTCCTATTGCTGATGGTTTAACTGACGATTGGAACCGAATGATTGACACAAATATCAAAGGGTTATTGTATGTAACAAAAGCTGTTGTTCCAATTTTGCAAAAAAACGGATCTGGACATATTGTCAATCTTGGAAGTATAGCTGGTAAAGAAGTATACGCAGGAGGAAACGTTTATTGTGCAACAAAACACGCTGTTGATGCTTTATCGCGCTCCATGCGCATTGATTTGGTGAACGACGGAATAAAAGTTACCAATATAGCACCTGGTGCAGCAGAAACTGAATTTTCATTGGTGCGTTTTAAAGGTGATGAACAAACCGCAAAAAGTGTCTACGATGGTTTTGACCCCTTGCAAGCAATAGATATTGCTGATGCGATTTATTATGTTTGTACACGTCCAAAACACGTAACGATAAATGATTTGGTAATCATGCCGACTGCCCAAGCTTCTTCCACTGTTTTTAATAAAAAATAACCCATGAAAGTTCTTGCTTCCTCACTGTTGGTTTTGTTGTTGTTTGCGCAATGCATGAAAGGGCAACATGTCGATTTAATCGTTCATAATGCTACTATTCACACCATGAACGACTACAATGATGTAGAAGAAGCAATGGCCATTCGTGATGGTGAAATTATTGAAATTGGACCGGAACGACAGATCAATAACAAGTACAGCGCAGATGAATATTTAGATGCTGAAAATAGTATTATCTATCCAGGTTTAATTGATGCGCATGGCCACATGATGAGTTATGCGCGCATGTTGCTTTCAGCAGATTTATTTGGAAGTACTTCCATGCAAGAAATCGTTGTGAGATTAGAGAAGTACGACCAAAAAAGCAATGCAACTTGCTTAATTGGTCGGGGATGGGATCAAACAAATTTCAGTTCAAATGAACCACTAACAAATGAAGCATTAACCAAAGCTTTTCCAAACAAACCAGTTTTGATATACCGAGTTGATGGACATGCAGCTATCGCAAACGATGCCGCTTTGAAAAAAGCGGGGATTATTGCTGGAACGATTATTCCTGGTGGTCGCGTTGACGTGACAAATGGAAAATGTTCGGGTTTACTGCTTGACAATGCAATAACGCGCGTTTCAAATGTACTGCCAGATTTCAATCGAACTAAATTGATTACAGCATTACAACAAGTAGAACAGGAATTGTTTCAATTTGGTATTACTGGGGTGCACGAAGCTGGTGTTGACTTCAAAGATTTACAATTACTTCGTTCGATGAGCAAAGCAAAAAAAATATCCTTGAATTTGAATGTTATGTTGTTTCCAACTAAAGAAAACATAGCTTTTGCTCAGAAAAAAGGGATTGTTCAGGAACAAAATTTGACCATTCGTTCATTTAAAATAATTGGTGATGGAGCATTGGGTTCGCGCGGTGCATTGCTCAAGAATACATATTCAGACGACCCGCACAACCATGGTATTTTAACAACTTCAATCGAGGAAATGGATGCCGTTGCTCGAATTGCACGCTCAATTAATTACCAAGTTAACATTCATGCAATAGGTGATTCAACCAATCAAATCGCATTAGGAATTATCACAAAACACACAAAAGGAAAGGTTGATCACCGTTGGCGCATAGAACATGCACAAGTAATTGATCCCGCTGATTTTTTTGCCTTTGCCAAAGCAGGAGTGATTCCTTCTGTGCAACCTGTTCATGCAGTTTCTGACCACAAATGGGTGGCAAAACGAATCGGAAAAGAGCGAATGGTTGGTGCATACGCTTATCAAACCTTATTGAATCAAACTGGTGTTTTAGCAATCGGTTCAGATTTTCCGTATGACTATATGGATCCAATGCGGACGATCTATTCAGCAGTCAAACGCATGAATACTGAGAATGCACCACTTGCTGGATTTTTAACTCGTGAACGAATTTCGATTGATGATTGTTTGAAAGGAATGACTGTTTGGGCAGCAATGGCTGGATTTAATGAAGATCAATTCGGAACGTTGGAAAAAGGAAAACAGGCAACTTTTGTTCTTTTTCCCAAAGCGATGGAAGTTGGTGATCACTTTGCATCAAATTATGCGCGCATCGTATATGTAAAAGGAGTCAAACACTATTCACAGGAATAAAAAAAGGTTCGCCGGCAAACGAACCTCTTAACAAACCAAAAATCATTGTGTTGTTAATTTTTTATAACTAAAAAACTAAAATCACTTATAGAAAACCACTTCCATAGTGCTAAAGTAACTCACTACCAGCTGAGAAAAGCAATTAAAAAAACAAATGTTATATTTGAATGAACATTTTAAGCTTGTTAACTAATTTTGATTGATTAACTTGCCTCAACTATTACGAAAAAAATGAGTCAAATAACACGTTTATTCGATATACCATATTATCAATTAGAAAGTTTCCCGAATGATAATATGTTTGTTACTAAGACAGCTGGTATTTGGATACCGATGTCGACAACTGTTTTTTTAGCAAAAGTAAATGAAATGTCCTTAGCCTTATTGGCTTTAGGTGTTCAGAAAGGCGAGCGTGTTGCATTGATTTCAACAAATAGAGTTGAATGGAATATAATGGACATTGCTTTGCAACAAATTGGCGCAATCGTTGTTCCATTGTACCCTACAATTTCATCAGAAGATTACAAATATATTTTTAATGATGCTCAGATGCGTTTTGCATTTGTTGGTAACGCTGAAATATTAGCACGAATTTCAGCGGTTAAAGCTGAGATTCCAACCTTAGAAACAATTTATTCGTTTGATAATTTACCAGATGCATTGTATTATTTGGATTTGATTTCCAATGGTAAAATGCTCGATATAAAGGTGGTGAATGAAATAAAAAGCACTATAAAAAATGACGACCTAGCAACTATAATTTATACATCTGGAACTACAGGAAATCCAAAAGGTGTGATGCTCTCACACAATAATTTATTGTCCAATGTATTAGCTACAGAGCCAATTATTCCAGCGTCGATAAAATCACCTGTACTGACTTTTCTTCCAATCTGTCACGTATACGAGCGCATGTTACATTACTTATACATGCGCGTAGGTGCAAGTATTCATTTTGCGGAATCAATGGATACGATTGGTGATAACATTCGAGAAGTGAAACCTGAAGTATTTTCAGCTGTTCCTCGTTTGATAGAAAAAGTATTTGAGCGCATCATGGAAAAAGGTGATGAGCTGAAAGGGATCAAACGTTCTTTGTTTTTTTGGGCTGTTAATTTGGCAGAAGCATATGATTTTTCAGGAAAATCGTATTGGTATCAATTGCAATTATTCGTTGCACGCAAATTGATATTTTCCAAATGGAAAGCTGCATTAGGTGGGAATGTTCGTGCAATAGCATCAGGTTCTGCAGCCCTTCAGCCTCGTTTAGCTCGTATTTTTTTCGCTGCACAAATCCCTATTTTAGAAGGTTATGGTCTTACGGAAACATCTCCAGTTGTATCTGTTAATTGCCTGAAAAATGGCGTGAAATTTGGAACTGTTGGATTATTAATAGCGGGAGTACGTGTGAAAATTGCTGATGACGGTGAAATTTTGGTCAAAGGACCAAATGTTATGCTTGGTTATTACAACAATCAAACAGCAACTGATGAGGTGATGGACAAAGAAGGGTGGTTCAAAACAGGTGATATTGGTGAGTTGGAAAAAGGAACGTTTTTAAAGATTACCGACCGTAAAAAAGAAATTTTCAAAACGTCAGGAGGGAAGTACATCATTCCTCAAGCAATGGAGAATAAATTCAAGGAGTCGCGTTTCATCGAACAAATTATGATTGTTGGTGAAAGTCAAAAGTTTCCCGCTGCTTTGATCGTGTTGAATTTCCATTTCATCAAAGAATGGGCTGAGCGCAAAGAAATAAATCTAGCTAATTTATCTAATACCGAAATTGCAGCGCATCCTGAGGTTAACGAACGCTTGCAACGAGAAGTGAATGAAATAAATAAAGGCTTTGGAAACTGGGAACAAGTGAAACGATTTGCGTTGTTGCCAAACGAATTTTCAATTACAACAGGTGAATTGACTCCTACTTTAAAACTAAAACGTAAAATTATCTGTCTAAAATACCAGTCAATAATTGATGGGTTTTATAACGCCGAATAATTACTTTTTCAGAAAATTTATATTGTGTCTTTCGTTTTTTGCATTATTTGAGCAAGGAAATCGCGTGCACGAAATAATTGTGCTTTTACCGTTCCGATAGGTAAATTCAATTCTTCTGCTATTTCTTCGTAACTCAATTCTTCGAAATAACGCATTTTGACCAATTCTTGGTAGCGCGGTTTCAATTTACCTACCAAGTGGTGCATGTGTTTCACTTTTTGGTTGTAAATGATTGTTTCTTCAGGATCTAATGTTGTCGACCGTGCTTCAATTTGAATGCTATCGCCGTCCTCTGTGACATAGCCAGAATCCATTGAAGTGACTTTTATTCTTTTTTTGCGAATAAAATCAATACAGTTATTCGATGCAATTTTGAATAACCAAGTGCTGAAAGCAAAAGTAGGCGAGTATTGATCCAAACGACTGAAAGCTTTACCAAATGCTTCAATAGTCAAATCATCTGCATCATCTGCATGGCGCACCATTTTATACATCATGAAATACAAGGATTCGCGGTAGCGCTCCATTAATTCGGCATAAGCAGATTGGTCGCCTTTCTTGGCACGCTCAACTAAGGCAAAATCCACCTTTGCTTTGTCCGATAAATGTTCCGCTATCACTTCCATTTTGAAGTATTTTTTTGCAGTGTTGAATAATAAAAAAATGGAGAAATGAGTACGTATATCAAATCGAGTAATGGTAATGCTATAATAAAACTTCGCGACTTCAAACGATTAAAACAAACGCCTAATAACCACCATTTTAATAGCAAAACAAAACCAAATCCAGCTAACGCATGAATCCACCATCCACTTTGTGTCAACAAAATAACAAAAGAAACCAATAGTAACAACGTCGACAACGGATAGATTCCTAACATTCCTTTTTTGAAAAACTTATATTTGACAGAAGTGCTGTAATGACGCGCCTTTTGAAGCACAAAATCCTCCCAAGTTGTTTTTGCATCACTGTAAATAAAACTCTTAGGATTTAATTGAATCGCAACATTATCTTTTGTACCAGCTTCTTGAACAAACAAATCATCATCTCCAGAAGTTAACGAATAGTGCGATTTAAATCCGCCGACCTCATTAAAAAGTGTTTTGGTATACGCTAAATTTCGTCCAACCCCCATGTATGGCGTGCGATTGATTGCCATTGAAAAATAGTGAACAGCAATCATTGTCGTGTCAAAACGAATGACTTTGTTTAAAAATCCTGGAATCGTTTTGTAAGGACCATAGCCCAAAACAAGGGCTTTTTTATCCGTAAATTGACTGGCCATTTCAGCGAGCCAATGAATACTGGTTGGTGCACAGTCAGCATCGGTCAACAACAAATGTTCATAAGTCGAACGTTTTATCCCTAACGTTAAAGGTAGTTTTTTACTCGGCAACAAGTGTTTGTTTTTTTCAACATCCACAACGATTAAATTTGCGTATTCGCGTTGCAACGCATTCAATAAATGTTTCGAATCATCAACCGATTGGTGATTAACGACGATAACTTCAAATGCAGCATCGTATAATTGATCCATGATCTTCGGGATGTTCTCAAACAAATTATCAGCCTCGTTTCGTGCAGCAATGATAATTGATACTGGCGGTACTATTCCTGTGCTTTTTTGTTGTTTTCGAAAGGCTAAGCGCCCAAAAAACAAAATAACATAAACGGTTTGAAACAACACAAAAAAAGCAAACACCCAAAAGGTGTAAAACAACAATGTGTCATCGATACTTGGTATAATTTTCATTTATCTTACGAATTGATTTGCAAAGATGGCACGCTTTCTGAAATACACTTATCTTTGTCGCGTTTATTTTTCAACACAATTATGCACTTCGAACTGAAGCACAAAGATCCAGCATCAAAAGCACGCGCTGGTTTATTACACACAGATCACGGAACAATTGAAACTCCGATCTTCATGCCTGTTGGTACACAAGGCACTGTAAAAGGTGTACACCAACAAGAACTGCGCGATGATGTCGAAGCACAAATAATTCTTGGAAATACTTTTCACCTTTATTTACGTCCGAGCTTGGATGTAATCGAAGCAGCGGGAGGACTGCATCAATTCATGAATTGGGAACGTCCAATTTTAACAGATAGTGGCGGTTATCAAGTTTATTCATTAGCAACATCGCGCAAAATTACCGAAGAAGGAGTCCGCTTTCAATCGCATCACGATGGAAGTTATCACTTTTTTAGTCCTGAGCGTGCAATCGACATTCAGCGCAGTATTGGTGCAGATATCATCATGGCATTTGATGAATGTACGCCATATCCGTGCGATTTTCGTTACGCAAAACGTTCCATGCACATGACGCACCGTTGGTTGAAAAGATGCATCACTCAAATGAATGAAACGCAACCAAAATACGGTTACGATCAAGTGTTATTTCCAATTGTTCAAGGTAGTGTTTATCCAGATTTGCGCAAAGAATCTGCTGAATTTATAGCAGAACAAGGTGCGTTTGGAAATGCAATCGGAGGTCTATCTGTAGGAGAACCCGATGAAGATCTGTACAGCATGACTGATTTGGTTTGTGAAATTTTACCAGAAGACAAACCGCGTTATTTGATGGGGGTTGGAACGCCTGTAAATATATTAGAGTGCATTGCTTTGGGAATTGACATGTTTGATTGTGTGATGCCCTCACGCAATGCCCGTCACGGAATGTTGTTTACTTCGGAAGGAACAATCAATATCAAAAACAACAAATGGCGTTTGGATTTTTCGCCTTTGGATCCTAACGGGACTGCTTATGTTGACCATGTTTACACAAAAGCGTATTTGAACCATTTGATCAAAGCAAAAGAAAATTTAGCAATACAAATTGCAACTATACATAATTTAGCGTTTTATTTAGCGTTAGTGAAAGAAGCGCGTAAACGTATTTTAGATGGTACGTTTACAAAATGGAAAGACGAACAAGTAGTCAAATTAGGTAGAAGAATTTAATGTTAAAAATCCTCGATAAATATATCATACGGAAGTTTCTTACGACTTTTTTCTTCATGCTAGGGGTAATTATGCTCTTGGCGATGGTGTTTGATTTGGCTGAGCGCTTGTCCGATTTTATCGATAACAAAGCACCGCTTTCAGCGATTATTTTCGATTATTACCTCAACTTTTTAATATTCTACGGCAATACATTTTCATCGATGATTATTTTCATTTCCGTCATTTGGTTTACAGCAAAAATGGCGCAGGAAACAGAAATCATACCGATGCTAAATAGCGGAAGACCTTTTTTACGAATCATTCGCCCGTACATGATTGCCGCTACTATATTGATGTTGATGTCGTTGGTATTGAATCACTTCGTTATTCCACGCTCGAATCGCGTTCGACTGGAATTTGAAGAAACATATTACAGGAATGATTTGGTTGTTGAAAATTACCGTGCTGAATACCCAGGTAATCAATTTGTTCATTTTGGGTCGTATAGCGCATCAATGAACATGTTGAGTGATTTTCAGATTGAACAATACAACGACAAGAACGAATTGACACGCTTTTTGAAAGCACGCAATGCCATTGCAAAACCAGGTTCAAATCATTGGGTGTTGAAAGATTATTACGAGCGAATAGTTACTCCACCTGTAACAGTTAAAAATGAAATTGGTGAAACTGAAACACAATTTATTCCCGATAAAATCATTGAACGCCAATCAAAAGACACCGTTTTTCCTTTTAAAATAAACGAATTAGCCCAACGCGACAACATTGCGGAAGCCATGACATACACCGAGCTAACAGATTTTATTAAAAAAGAAAAGGGAAAAGGGAATTCAAAAGTGCCTAACTATGAAATTGAGTTACACCAGCGAACGAGTTATCCGTTTGCAACATATGTGTTGACATTAATTGGAGTAGCTGTTTCAAGTCGTAAAAAAAGAGGAGGAATTGGTATCAACATTGCAATCGGATTGATTTTTGTCTTTATCTATATTTTCGCCATGAAAGTAACTACTGTCGCAGCGATTAAAATAGGTTTTCCACCCATTGCAGCAGTTTGGATTCCGAATGTTATTTTTGGACTTTTCGCCATTTATTTATACCGTAAAGCGCCTAAATGATGAAACAGCTCGTTTTCATAGGACTTGTATTTTTAGGTGTAATGCCGCTTTCAGCTCAGATTGTTAATATTGAGAACAAACGCATTTATGATGATACTTCTGGTTGGAGTGGTAGTTTGGATGGCGGTTTCTCTGTAGTTCAAAACGGACCTTTGTTTTATTCTGGGAACTTCCGACCACGTGTGCAATACAAAACACGAAAGAATTATTATTTGTTGTTGAGTGATATCTCTTACACGGGTTCTAAAAGTCAAACCTATGCCAACTCGGGGATGTCGCATTTTCGCTATGCACGTAGAATAAAAAATGGACCTTGGAAATGGGAATCGTTTGCACAAGTGCAATACAATTTGATGTTGAATCAAAAAATAAGAACATTAGCAGGAACAGGCTTGCGCTGGAAGTTTATTGATACCAATAATTGTCGTTTTTTTGTTGGGTCTTCGCTTTTTGCTGAATACGAGGAATTACAATCGGATGGTGTGATCAATACAGATGTGCGCTGGAGTAATTATTTGAGTTGGTTCATCAACTTGAAAAGTGGTTTTTCATTTACTGCAGTAACTTATTTTCAACCTGTTTTGAATCGGATGAAAGATATGCGTTTTTCTGGGCAATATTCAATTGGAATGGCTGTTTCAAAACGAGTTGACATGCGATTTGAATACAATATCTTTTACGATAGCAATCCTCCTACTACGATAAGGAAAATGGTGTTTAGTACGTCCGCTGGATTTCGAATCAAATTAGGCGAATAATTAGCTTATCCACATCAGTTTTTCACGTTCAACTTTCAAACGCATAAATCCAAAAGTGACGGTCAATAAATGCCCTTTTATTTCTTCAACAGTTCCACTTTGACGCGTTTCAATCATTTTCACTGTCGACCCAACCACAATTTTATCGCGTTGGTAATTATCAACAACTACTACTTTTTTTGCGTTTTTTCGAATCGGTTTAGCTACAGTAGGCTTCATTAATTCCACCTTTCGTTTTGCTTCATCAATTTTCGCCTTTTCAACCATTAAGTACTTGCGAACTTCTTCCAATAACGATTTATTTGCGTCTTTTTTTCTAGTGGTTGTTTGGTAACGGTCAATGAACGACTTCATTTTTTTACCCGTGTTTAAAAAGATATTGTTGCGCTCGATGAAGTCTTGTTGTGTTTTGAGACGTTCTTCAAACTTATCTTTTCTTTCTTGATAAGAAATCCGTGCTTTTTCGGCTAATTCTTGCGCTTCAATGTGTTCGTTGTTCAAGCGTTGCAAGTACATTTTTTCACGGTTCAATTCGCTCAATAGCTTGTCCATATTGATGCGTTCGCCATCAAGTTTCCCCTTAGCTTTTTCAATTAAGTCTATTGGTATGCCGTTCATTTGAGCAACTTCAAACGTAAATGAACTCCCAGGTTGACCGATTGAAAATTTGTACAATGGCGCAAGCGTTTCGGTATTGAACAGCATACAACCATTGATTGCATTCGTTAATCGGTCTGCACGTAATTTGATCGTTGCGTAATGTGTTGTAATGACAGCGTAGGATTTTTTCTGGTACAATTCTTCGAAAAATACTTCTGCTAATGCACCGCCCAATTCTGGATCGGATCCTGTTCCAAACTCATCCAACAACAACAAAGTGCGTTTATTGGCAACGTTTAAAAAATGCTTCATCCGTTTTAATCGGTACGAATATGTGCTCAATTCATTTTCAATGGATTGATTATCACCAATATCACTCAATACTTGTTGAAAAAAACAAAATTTGCTGTTTTGGTGCACAGGAATGAGCAATCCTGATTGAAGCATCAGTTGCAACAACCCAATTGTTTTTAAGGTAATCGATTTTCCGCCAGCATTTGGACCAGAAATCACCAACATTCTACTCGTTGGTTCAAGCGATAGCGATTGCGGGAGTGTTATTTTCCCTTGAGCTTTGTTGCTACGCCACAAGATAGGGTGGAAAGCATCAATTAATTCAATGCGTGTAGATCGGACGATTCCAGGTAAATTCGCGTTTAATTCGATCGCTAATTTTGTCTTGGAATGTATGAAATCGAGTTCCACTAACAGCGTTTGATAGGCTTCAATTAATGGAAGGTGATGAGCAATTTCTTTTGTTAATGCTTGAAGAATTCTGAAAATTTCTTTGCGTTCATCGTCCAATAACAATTCCATTTCGTTGTTCAACGGAACATTGATCGCTGGTTCAATGAACGTTAGACTTCCAGTTTTCGACGATCCGACAACTGCTCCTCCAATTTTGCGTTTGTGAGTCGATTGAACAGTTAAAACACGGCGTTCGTTGACAAAAGCTTCTTTGGTTTCGCCCAACCATCCTTCTTTAATGTGTTTCCGCAATTCTTTTTCAAAGTTCTTATTGATTTGATTGCGAATTTTACCAATTTGTTGACGTATTTGTGCCAATTCTGCCGAAGCATCGTCTTTGATGTTTCCTTTTCTGTCGAAGACTTTATCAATAGATTCGATTAATTCGCGTGTAAAGTAGACATTGCTTAATAATTCACACAATTGCGGATAATCTTGCGTTCGTTTGTCAAAGAAAACGATAATGGTATTGACCAAATCAGATGCGCGTGTAATTCGAACAAAACCTTCTTGTTGCAAAACGGAATTGTGGACAGGAAGTAATTTTATTTCAGTTAGTAATTCGTCAAAGTCAAGCGCAGGAAACGACTCGCCTTCCGTTCGTATTTGTTTGAATTCATTCAGCCGAAGCAGCTGTTTTTCGATGTCGTCAAAATTGTTCGAAGGAGTTAACGCTTCCAACCGTTTACGCGCAGAAGGTCCAATTGCAAATTGCATCAACCAATTCCGAATTTCATCGAATTCTAAATCGCGTAAAGTTTGATCATCAAAACCTTTCATGCTGTAAAAATAGCTATTTGTATCAGGAACAAATGAAATTCAAAAGAGTTTTGTCGCTTGGTGATTGTTTTCTTTATTATTCGTTAATTTTGTTTCAAATACAACTCATGAAAATTATCTCTTTTAACGTCAATGGAATTCGTGCAATAGCAGGAAAAAGCTTTATTCCAGATATGCAGTCATTAGCAATCGATGTCATTTGTTTGCAAGAAACGAAGGCTTCTGTTGATCAAGTAAAAGAAACAGTTGCACCATTAAACATGCCGTTTGTGTATGCAAATGAGGCTACAAAAAAAGGATATTCCGGCACTGCAATTTTATCAAAAACAGAACCGTTATCTGTCGTTTATGACATGGGTATCGAAGCACACGACAACGAAGGAAGAGTCATTGCAGCAGAGTTTGATGCATTTTTTTTGGTGACTGTTTACGTTCCTAATTCTGGAAGTGAATTGTTGCGTTTACCATACAGACAAACTTGGGATGCAGATTTCCTCGCTTACTTGAAGCAGTTGGAAGTTTCAAAACCAGTGGTTGTATGTGGTGATTTTAATGTTGCACACAAAGCAATTGATTTGGCACGTCCAAAACAAAATTACAACAAAGCAGCTGGTTTCATGCAAGAAGAAATCGATGGCATGGATGCGTTTCATCAAGCTGGATTAATCGATTCTTGGCGTGCTAAAAAAGGTGATGAGGTGAAATACACGTGGTGGAGTTACCGAGCAGGTGCTCGTCAGAAAAATATTGGCTGGCGGATTGATTACTTTTTAGTGAGTGAAGCGTTTTTACCGCAAGTAGCCGAAGCGACTATTCACAATGAAATTCTAGGTTCTGATCATTGCCCTGTAGGCATCGAAATTGCATTGTAAACCGACACGGCTGAATGAGCGTTTGAATTTGTTAAAAACGTGTTCATTTCCTCTTAGTAATTAAAATTTGTTTTTTTCTTCCAAAAGGAAAATAGCTTCGTTATCTTTGTAAATATGGAAGAGCAACAATCAGGGAATCCAAGAAGAACACCAACCAGAAATAAAAATGTGATCGCAACAATAGCAAATGAAATGGGGCGTATACCTCCTCAAGCTGTTGATGTTGAAAAAGCGGTGCTTGGTGCGATGATGTTGGATAAAAATGCGGTAACTGATACCATTGATATGTTATCGGAAAACAGTTTTTATGATCCCAAACACCAATTCATTTACGGTGCTATCCGCGATTTATTTGGAACGTCTAATCCCATCGATTTATTAACCGTTACGCAACGTTTAAAAGAAAAAGGTGAATTAGAAGGCGCTGGAGGTGTTGTTTACATTTCCTCGTTAACCAATGGTGTTGCTTCGTCTGCTCACATCGAATTTCACGCCCGAATTATTTCTCAAAAATACATTCAACGTGAAATTATCCGCATGTGTTCGGAGACCTTGCGCGATGCATATGATGAAACAACAGATGTCTTTGACTTGTTGACGAAGGCGGAAGGTGCTTTGTTTGGAATTGCTGAAAACAACATGAAAAAGTCGATTGCAACCATGAATACGGTTGTGAGTGATGCCATTCGTGAAATTGAAATCGCCTCAAAAAATAGCGAAGGTCTTTCTGGAGTTCCTACTGGATTCAGAGGTTTAGATGCCTTAACTTCTGGTTGGCAACGTTCTGATATGATTGTCATTGCAGCGCGACCTGCGATGGGAAAAACTGCTTTTGTATTATCAATGGCACGCAATACGGCGGTTGATTACAACATGGGAGTTGCCGTTTTCTCTCTTGAGATGTCAAGCGTCCAATTAGTGAAACGTTTGATAGCTTCCGAAGCACGTATTTCTGCAGAAAAATTAAGAAAAGGAAACTTAGAAGATTACGAGTTTCAACAATTATATTCACGCGTTTCTAAGTTATCGACAGCTCCTATTTACATTGATGACACACCAGGTTTGTCGGTTTTCGATTTACGTGCAAAATGCCGTCGCTTGAAAATGCAATACGACATTCAATTAGTCATCATTGATTACTTGCAATTGATGTCAGCGGGTGGTGGTAAAGGAACTGGAAATCGTGAACAAGAAATTTCAACGATCTCACGTTCGATTAAAGAAATAGCCAAAGAATTAAACATCCCCGTTATTGCTTTGTCTCAGCTGAGTCGTTCGGTTGAAACACGTGGTGGTGACAAACGCCCGGTGCTTTCCGATTTACGTGAATCTGGTGCGATTGAGCAAGATGCAGATATTGTAAGTTTCTTGTACCGTCCAGAATATTACGGTTTGTTACAAGCGGAAGACGGTTCATCGAATCAAGGAGTAGGAGAAGTGATCATTGCTAAACACAGAAATGGTGCTTTGGATACTGTTCGTATGCGTTTCGTTGGTCAGTATGCGCGTTTTGAAAATTTTGAAGACACGTACAATACAACTGGTGGTGATTTTGATCCAAAATCAACTGGAGCGGGAATGTCCGTTAACCGAAGTTTCGATGATGTCCACACCATTACGAAAGGAAGTAACATGAATAACGTTGTGGATGACGACGAAGATTTTATGCTCAATTCGGAAACGCCTTTTTAATTCGAAATTGAATTTATGAAAATCTCCTTGCTTGTTTTATTTCTGTTTCTAGCTAAATTAGTTAGTGCGAGCGCCCTTCTTGTTCCGATGGATGAGCGCCAAACAAATCATTTGAAAGCATATGGTTTGTCGTATTGGGTGCTCAACAATCAAGTTACGTTGGAATGGTTGTTGAATTACCGAGGAGGATCGTTCTTATTTCCCAATTTACAAAACATCGAAGAGGAATTAATCGTTCGTGGAATAAGTTACGAGGTGATTACGGATGGTCAAGCAAATGCAATAAAAAATCAAATTGCTGACCCAGCAACCAATATGGAAGTGGTCCAGTTAGAGAAATCGCCTAAAATTGCTGTTTATTCCCCTAGTAGTGCACTTCCTTGGGACGATGCAGTTACGATGGTGTTGGATTATGCTGAGATTCCTTACGAAAAACTATACGACAAAGAAATCATCCAAGGCAATTTACCAAAATACGATTGGTTGCACTTGCATCACGAAGATTTTACGGGTCAATACGGTAAGTTTTACGTGACGTTTAGAGATGCGCCTTGGTACCGACAACAAGTTGCTGATGCAGAAAAACAGGCGCAGGAACTCGGTTTTTCCAAAGTCTCACAATTGAAATTAGCTGTTGCGAATAGCATCCGGAATTTTGTGCTTGGTGGTGGATTTTTGTTTACCATGTGTAGCGGAACAGACAGCTTCGACATTGCATTAGCAGCGCACAACACTGATATTTGTGAAAGCATGTTTGATGGCGACCGATGCGATCCAAATTGTCAATCCAAATTGGATTTTAACAATACCTTTGCCTTTGAAAATTTCACATTGGTTCAAGAGCCATTGATTTATGAGTATTCGAATATCGATGGAACTGATTTGCACCGCATACCCGAAAACCAAGATGTTTTTACCTTATTTGATTTCTCCGCAAAATGGGACATCGTCCCAACTATGTTGACGCAATGCCACACGGATGTGATTAGCGGTTTCATGGGACAAACAACAGATTTTAGAAAGGATTTAATCAAATCCAACGTGCTTATTCTAGGCGAAAGTAATAGTTTGAAAACAGCGCGTTACATTCATGGAGAATTGGGACAAGGAACATGGACGTTTTATGGTGGACATGATCCGGAAGATTACCAACACAAGGTCGGTGATCCTCCAACAGATTTAAACCTTCATCCAAATTCACCTGGCTATCGCTTGATTTTGAATAACATTTTGTTCCCCGCTGCAAAAAAACAAAAACGTAAGACATAGAAATTATCTAAGTAAATTTACATGTCCGATAAATTCTTGACGATAAGCAGTGCAATCCTCATAAATAATAATAACTTGATACCCTCCATCAGGGCATTCTTCTTCATTAAATTTACCGTCCCAACCTTTCCATCCATTTGTTTCTTTGAAAATACATTCTCCCCAACGATTGTAAATTGTGATTTCTAAAACATTGATTCCGTATCCTTTGTGATATAAGATGTCATTGTCGCCATCGCCATTTGGAGTAAATGAATTTGGAAGATATAATTCAGATTCTTTTTTTGTAAAATCTATAAAAATAGTGTCAGGAATGGAATTACAATTACTTATTACGTTAACTATATACCAACCAGATTCGGATAAGTAATCATTTTGATAAAATACATTTCCAAGAGAATTTTCAAAAGTTAATTGTAAATCTTGATTATTAATAATATTGCTTAATTCAAAAGCTTTTATACCATTTTTACAAAAAGAGATTGAATCATACGGACACAACCAATTTACATTTGATATTCTATTAATTAGTATTGAGTCTGTTGTTGTACCACAACTATTGCTAAGCTCACAAAATAACCATCCTTCTGCATTTATAATAACACTATTTCCAGTTTGACCATTGCTCCAAATATAATTTTGTGAAGAACCAGGTATTTCAAATAAAAATCCAATATCATCATAACAAGTATCAATTTGATTTGGAAGATTTATTTGCGGGAAGTTAGAAATCGTTATTTCAAATTCTAAAGAATCTTCACCGCACACATTGAATGCATTCACAGTATAGATTCCTGAATTAGAGAAATCTTCATGATTAGTTTGTGAACCCGTCGACCATAGAAATGAAGTACAGTTATTTCCAGTTGCAATTAGATTTATTGATTGTCCTAAAAATAAACATGTATCAATATTAGAAATTGGATTTAAAACAGGTGATTGTATCAAACCAACTATTGTCGTTGCAGAATCTATATAGCAAGTGTTTGAAGCTGTTATTGTATAATTACCAGCAGCGTTAATTAATATTGAATTTGTGTTTTCACCAGTATTCCAAATTATAGCATCAGAATTTTGAATTTGAAATGTTAAGGTTGCATTAGAGTTGTCACAAATCGATATATTGCTTGGTCCTGAAATAATTGGATGTGGAAAATCTGAAATTAAGATTGTGTCATTTACAACACCACAAATCGTTGAAAAACTTGCGATATAAGTGCCATAATTTGTAATGTTAAGAGTAGGAGAGGTAGAACCTGTATTCCACGATAAAAATGATGTTGTTGCAGAATTATAGTTAACAGGTATAATTGTTAATGGATTATTTAATAAATCACAAATTACGGTGTCATTTGGTAAGAAGTTGGTTCCTCCATTTGATATAATTGTGATTGTATCTGAAATTGTGTTACAACTATTTTGAATTGATACAGAATAAATCCCTGGTATTGAAAACGCCTGAGTAGGACTTGTACTTCCAGTGTTCCATAAAATAGTAGAATTACAATCTAACGTTATGTCCACTAAATAGGGGTTTTGAGGACAAATAGAAACTAACGTGTCATCCAAAATATTGTTTTGGGGTTGCTCAAAAAATGAATAAGCGCTAAAATTCGGAAATCCAGAGGTGCTGTTTGATCCAGCCGCAAGTGTTAAACCATTACTAACATAATTACAAGCCGTACCTATATTATTAGGATTATTTATTACACTAATGAAATTCTGATTATTTCTTGCTAAATATATCTTGTTGTCTAATCCTAATTGAAGCGCTCCAAAACTGTAATTACCATTTACATTTCCTAATTGAACGGTAGAGCCAGTTGAGATGTTGTATTGATATAAAATGTTATTGCCCCATATTGTAGAAATGTATAAAAAGTTCTCGTTTGGGGAAAATTCTAGACCATAAACGCCAATTGCATTCCCATTTAATGAAATGTTTTGAGAAAATTGCATTGATCCATTTACTGGATTAAAATTGAATAATTGACAACTTGTGGGAGTAAATGTAGTTGCTGCAGCAATTTTTGTTCCCGAAACGGATGCTTTTACAGGTCCAATAAAGTTACTGCTACTATAAACGAAACCTACAGCATTATTTACAGGCGCTTGAATTCCATTAGCATTAACTAAAAATACTTTAAAAATATTAGATGACATTTCATGAGTAATTATCCATACATCTGTTCCATTACTGTGCATTACAGATGTTAGTTTTTCTGACATATTATTTGCAAGAATAATATTTTTATGTGCAGGATCGATTCCACCTAATCCTCCATCTAAACACATGTCAACAATTGAATATCTGAAAGTTTGAGAGCCTAAATGATCTTCGGTTGTAAATAAATAATACCGTTTACATGATTGTGGTATTGGAACGATTAAAGCAGGTTGTGTTGATGATGCGCCTCCTAGTATCCCATTTCCGTTTAGCATCACTGAATGATTTGCATTCCAAACAGTAACGCCATTCGTATAAAAAAGAGAAGAACCTGAACTATTACTAATACTTGCGGTTCCTTCTAAAGCACTTAATGAACCTGTTATTGGAGTTGGTGGTGTTGTTGAAAAATTTAATCCTGCATTATTCCCAAAATACCAAATATTATTTTCTAATTGACTAAAAGAAATTAATGAATTTAGAATGATAAATGGAACTAAATATATTTTCATTAGATTGATTTTCTAACAAACATATTAATAATTCTATATTAATCACAATAAAATAATTATAATAATAAAAGTGTTTTGAAATAGTAATATTTTAAAATAATGTTTATAATTGAATTAATAATATTCATTCAATTTTAAGTTTTCATTATTTTTTTTCTTTGGTTTTCTTATTTTTGCACAACTTTTTACATTAAAACAACATAGCATGCAACTGTGGAATACGTATAGTAAAGAGGAGTTGGAACAACGTTTGCGTGAAGCTGGACATCATTTTGTTACGGTTTCGTTTTACAAATACCATCAGATTTCCAATCCTCAACTTTTCAGAGATTATTTGTACCAATTATTAGATAACAATGGTGTCGTTGGTCGAATTTACGTCGCTTCTGAAGGAATTAACGCTCAAATATCTGTTCCGACAGATCATTTCAATCAATTCAAAGCTGATTTGTACAGCATCGACTTTTTGAATGGTGTTCGCTTGAACATCGCGGTGGAAGAAGCGGGTGTGCCGTTCCCTTTCTTGAAATTGAAAGTAAAAGTTAGAAATAAAATTCTTGCTGATGGATTGAACGATCAAACCTTTGATGTAACCAATATCGGGAAACATTTAAAAGCGGAGGAATTCAATGAGTTAACGAACGATCCAAACACCATTTTGATTGATTTTAGAAATCATTACGAACACGAAGTAGGACATTTTAAAGATGCAATTCTACCCGACGTTGATACGTTCCGCGAATCATTACCGTTGATTGAAGAAACCTATTTGAAAGGGAATGAAGACAAGAACTTGGTGATGTATTGTACAGGGGGAATTCGCTGTGAAAAAGCATCAGCTTGGTTCAAGCACCGCGGTTTTAAAAACGTTCATCAGTTAGAAGGCGGAATTATTAAATACGCCAACGAATGCCGAGAAAAAGGATTAGAAAATAAATTTATCGGAAAGAATTTCGTTTTTGATGAACGAAGAGGAGAACGCGTTTCGGAAGATATTATCGCACAATGTCACCAATGTGGCGCTCCAGCTGACGTACATACAAATTGTGCGAACGAAGCCTGTCATTTGTTGTTCATTCAATGCGATAGTTGCAAAGCAGCGCACGAAAATTGTTGTTCGGATGATTGCCAATCAGTCATTCATTTGCCAATCGAAGAACAACGTGCATTGCGCAAAGGGTTGCAGAATTCCAACAAAATTTTCAAAAAAGGACGTGCAACGCATTTGACGTACAAAAAGAACAACGAAAAAGCGTAACTTTCAACCTTTAAAACGGAACAAGATGCTATTAGGAATTGATTTTACGATGACTTCCCAATTGATTGAAGGAAGATCGACACCAAACTTATATGGTTTGTTATTTGTCACCGGAATGATCATAGGTTATTATGTCATTCGTAAGATGTTTCGTAGCGAAGGTGTTGATGAAAAGCAATTGGATACCTTGATCATGTACATCGTACCAGCAACAATAATTGGTGCGCGTTTGGGACATGTTTTTTTCTATGATTGGTCGTATTATAAAAATCATTTAGCGGACATTCCAAAAGTTTGGGAAGGAGGTTTAGCGAGTCACGGAGCAGCAATTATGATATTAATTGCGCTTTATATTTTCTCGAAACGCGTTGCTAAACAACCCATGTTGTGGATATTAGATCGCATTGTAGCGCCGATAGCTATTGCAGGATGTTTTATTCGATTGGGAAATTTGGTGAATCAAGAAATAGTAGGTATTCCAACGACTTTGCCTTGGGGATTCCGTTTTTCAGAATTAGCATTTCAACAAGAATATTTAGTTGATGGTAAGAATGTTTTTCGTCATCCAACTCAAATTTACGAAGCAAGTATGTACTTGTTGACGTTTTTCATTTTGTTGCGAATGTATTGGAAAACAAGAGCAAAAGAAACACCAGGCAAATTATTTGGAGCATTTATGATCCTTGTTTGGTCTGCACGTTTTCTCATAGAATTTGTGAAAGAAGGTCAATCTGAATTTGACAAACATGCCGTTTTGAATACAGGCCAATTATTAAGTATTCCTTTTATTCTTATTGGGGTTTATCTCATCGTGAAAGCGAATAAACAACAAGCAATCAATTAACTTCGGAATACCCGAAAAAACAGACACATGAAAACGAAAACGCTGCGCAAAAATAAAGTCAATGTAATTACACTAGGTTGTGCTAAAAACACCTTCGATTCGGAAGTGATGATGGCCCAACTAAAGGCAAATAAATTTGATGTTGAGCACGAATCAATGAACGATGATGCCGAAATAGTTATAATCAATACCTGTGGTTTCATCGACAATGCAAAGCAAGAATCGATCGATACTATTTTGCGTTATGCGGAAGCAAAGGCAGATGGTTTGGTTGATAAAGTATATGTGACGGGCTGTTTGTCGGAGCGCTACAAGGACGATTTGGAAAAAGAAATTCCAGAAGTAGATGCGTTTTTTGGTACACGCGATTTACCACGTTTATTGAAAACACTCAAAGCTGATTACAAACACGAATTGGTTGGAGAACGTTTGTTAACGACTCCCACGCATTATGCTTATTTCAAAATTGCAGAAGGTTGTGATAGACCTTGTTCGTTTTGTGCCATTCCTTTGATGCGTGGAAAACACGTTTCAACTCCAATTGAAGATTTGGTTAAATCAGCTAAAAGCTTGGCAGCGCAAGGTGTAAAAGAAATTTTATTGATTGCACAAGATTTAACCTATTACGGTTTAGATATTTACAAAAAACGCAATTTAGCTGAATTGATTGATCAACTAGCAGCTGTTGAAGGAATTGAATGGATTCGTTTGCATTATGCATTTCCAGCAGGTTTCCCTATGGATGTGTTGGATGCAATGGTACAACACCCAAAGGTGTGTAATTATTTAGACATGCCTTTGCAACACGGTTCTACAAAAATATTGCAATCCATGCGTCGTGGCATCACCCGTGAAAAAACAGAAGCATTGGTGCAAACGATTCGTGAAAAAGTACCTGGAATTGCTATTCGTACTACATTAATTGCGGGATATCCTGGAGAAACCGAAGCTGATTTTGAAGAAATGAGGGATTTTGTCGAGCGCATGCGCTTTGATCGTTTGGGAATATTTACGTATTCACACGAAGAAAACACCCATGCTCATACCTTAGAAGACGATGTGCCAGAAGAGGTGAAACGTCAACGAGCAGATGAAATCATGGAAACGCAATCGGGAATTAGTTACGAATTGAACCAAGAAAAAATCGGTAAAACGTTCCGCGTGTTATTCGATCGCGTAGAAGGTGATTATTTCATTGGGCGTACTGAATTTGATTCGCCGGAAGTAGACAATGAAGTTTTGGTGAAAAAAGCAGACGGTTTTGTTCGATTAGGTGACTTTGCACAAGTTACGATAACATCAGCTGATCACTATGATTTGTACGGAAAAATTATTTGATAACGGTTTTTTACTTATCCAATATTTCGTAGCGAATAATATTAACTGGGCAATGTACTTTTGCAGCTTCTAATGATTGCTGTTCATCATTTTCAACGAGTACAGAAAACCAACCTTTTTTTTCTACAGCTCCAATCAAGGTGCATTTTCCATCTTTTTTGGAGACACGCCAGCGAAATTTATCGGCTTCTACACATGCATTGCAACCAATGCATTTGTGACGGTGTTGAATAACACGGATCATTCGACTGGAATTAATTTGTATAACTTATCAGAGGGGCGCACTTTTTCTGAGATCGGAAAAGTAATGGTAACACCTCGTTTTACTACTTGTACAGGTTCATCATCACAACGCATTTCATGTAATACGGTTTCGATAACACCAGTAGTTGGCCCTGTAACAATTAATTCATCGCCAACTTCAACACCTTGTGCTTCAATGAGAAACTCACCAATACCTGCTCCATCGTAGTATTTTATTCCTTTTCCGATGTAAACTTTTCGTTTGGTAGCTTTTGAACCCGCATTATCGCTCCATTCACCCATTTTACGACCTAAATAGTAACCGTCCCAAAATCCTCTATTAAAAACAGTGCTCAATCGTGCTTTCCAATTGGCTATTTTATCTGGTGACACACTTCCTTCATAATGTGTATCAATCGCTTCTCGATAACATTGAGTCGTCGTATAAACATAATCTGCACTGCGACCTCGACCTTCAATTTTGAGAACGGTAATTCCTGCATCAATTATTTTATCAATAAAATCGATTGTGCATAAATCTTTTGCGGACATGATAAATTCGTTATCAACTTCAAATTCAACTCCTTCGTCTTTGTCCATAACAATATAACTTTTTCTGCAATTTTGAATGCATGCTCCACGATTAGCTGAAGAGTAATTGGTGTGTAAACTCAAGTAACATTTTCCAGAAACCGCCATACATAAAGCACCATGTCCAAATACTTCTGTTCGTACCAATTTACCAGAAGGTCCAGTAATTTCTCTTCGTTCAATTTCTTTGTTAATAGTTTGCACTTGTAATAAACTTAACTCACGAGCCATGACCATTACATCTGCAAAAACCGAATAAAACTCAACGGTTTCGATATTTGTGATATTTGCTTGTGTTGAGATATGAACGGTTACACCAATTTTTCGACAATAATTCATGACAGCGTGATCTGAAGCGATAATGGCAGTTATACCACTTGATTTTGCTTCATCAATGATCCGTTTCATTAATTGGATGTCATGATCGTAAACAATGGTATTTAGCGTAAGGTAACTTTTTAATCCATTTCTTGTGCATGTTTCAGCAATTGTAGGAAGATCTTCTAAAGTAAAGTTATGGGTCGATTTTGTCCGCATGTTTAATTGCTCGACACCAAAATAAATTGAATTAGCACCTGCTTTGATGGCTGAGTTTAATGCTTCATACGAACCTGCAGGAGCCATTAATTCCAATTGTTGCTTCATGTTCTGATCTTTCTTCATTTGTTACGATTGTAAAATTCGAAAAAAAAACACAACAAGAAATAATTTCTGAAATTTCAAGTTTATTTGGAGGGATTCTAATTAAGAAAAAAGAGGAGTTTTATTCCGAATTTCTTGGGTGAAAACTCAAGATAGCTTCACGCAGAAAACGCTGGTCTAAGTGCGTGTAAATTTCTGTAGTGGTAATACTTTCATGTCCCAACATGTCTTGTATTGCGCGTAAGTTGGCCCCGCCTTCGATGAGGTGCGTTGCAAATGAGTGGCGAAAGGTATGTGGACTGATGTTTTTTTCAATACCAGCAAGAAGCGCTAAGTTTTTTATAATCGTAAAAATCATTACTCGGGTCAGTTGTGCACCTCTTCTGTTTAAAAAAACATACGCCTCTTGTCCTTTTTTGATAGCTAAAAAGGAACGGTCGGTAGTAACATAAGTCCCCACTTCTGTCACAACACTTGTACTAACAGGAACCAGCCGTTCTTTGTTTCCTTTCCCAATTACGCGAATAAATCCTTCCTCAAAAAAACAATCTTCGAATCGTAAATTGACCAACTCAGATACGCGAAGACCACAACTGTACAAGGTTTCGATGATTGCTTTGTTGCGTTGACCTTCTGCCGTTGCTAAATCAATTTGCGCAATAATGCGATCAATTTCTTCGATGGTCAACACTTCGGGTAATTTTCGTCCAATTTTTGGTAATTCCAATCCTTCTGAAGGATCGTCATTTCGCAAGTCTTCTAATATTAGAAAATCAAAAAACTGTTTCCATCCACTGATAATACGTGCTTGTGTACGAGCACTTAAACCAAGATCAAATAAAGCGGCAATGAATTGTTTTAAATGTCCCGTTTGAATATGTATGGGTGATAATTGATAAGATTCACAAAAGTCTTTTAACTTTACAACATCTTGTTGATAGGCAAAGATGGAGTTTTCCGCTAATCCGCGTTCTATTTTCAAGTAATGAACAAATTGTTTAATATAGCGTTCCCAATCCTTCATATATGAACATTCTTATTATCAATGGCCCGAATTTAAATCTTTTAGGTGAACGAGAGCCTGAAATTTATGGAAAACAATCGTTTTTGTCGTTTTTAAGTGATTTGAAGCGTGAATTTGAAGGGGACATTACTTATTTTCAATCGAATATTGAAGGTGAATTGATTGATCGCATGCAAAAAACAGATGCGGATGGTATTATTCTCAATGCAGGAGGTTATACGCATACCAGTGTAGCCATTCGCGACTGTATTGCAGCGATTGTAACACCCGTGGTTGAAGTCCATATTTCCAACTTGGCACAACGTGAATCGTTTCGTCATGATTCACTCATTACAGCAGTTTGCAAAGGTTCAATTATGGGATTTGGTTTGGAAGGTTACCGTTTGGCACTGAAGTCTTTCTATTGAAATACTGATACAAGTCATAATTTTGTAATTTAAATCGCTTTACTTTTGTTTGAAAACAATTGTATGCGCATTCTACTCACACTTGCTATACTGGCAACGTTAACACTTCAAGCACAACCCGCTGCTTTCAAGCCCAATCAAAAAGGAAATTTTTATTGTTATTGGGGATGGAATAAAGCTGATTATACGAAATCGGACATTCATTTCAAAGGAACAAGTTATGATTTTACCTTGTATGATGTAATTGCAAACGACCGTCAGTCACCCTTTTCTACGAAGATTTATTTGAATCCTAAGAATTTAACGATTCCTCAAACAAACATGCGTTTGGGGTATTATTTCAAAGATAATTACCAACTATCTATCGGTGTTGATCACATGAAATACGTTATGTTGAGTGGTCAAACAGCAGAAATAAATGGAACGATTGCCAATTCAGGAACTGCTTATGATGGGATTTATAACCACCAACAATTTGTAGTCGCGCCCAATTTTTTATTATTCGAACATACCGATGGATTAAATTATTTAAACACAGAAATTCGTCGTTCTGATGTGCTGTGGGAAAAGAATAAAGTAATCATTAGTAGTCAATTTGGCGGAGGAATAGGAGCGTTGATGCCCAAAACAAATTGCACGTTATTAAATAATGCACGCAATGATCAATTTCACTTAGCAGGTTTCGGATTGGGAATAGTTGGTGCTTTGAATCTTACTTTTTATAAATACTTTTTTGTACAAGGAGAATTAAAGGGTGGTTATATCAATATGCCTGATATTCGAACAACTCAATTCAAAGCGGACAGGGCAAGTCAACATTTCTTTTTCTCTCAATACAATGTGAGTATCGGTTTTCAATACCCTTTTGGTAAAAAGAAATAACTATTTCCCTATAATAGAGTAAACCATTGGGATTTTATTCGCTAAGTGTTTTACACGAAATTTTCCTGCTTCAAATTCTTCTAAATGACGAAAGCAGGAGTAAGGTGAATAATCATATTCCTTAAAATCGATGACTTGGATGGAATTATTTTTAAGTGCTTGAAAGATTTCTCCAAGTCCATGATTCCAACCTACTGATAGTTTTTTAATTGGTGCATGCTTGTCTGCATAGGTTCCTGCTACTGTTTCAACGATTGGTTCGTCTTTGAAATAGCGGTAAGTTATAGCACTAAAATCATCGTCTAACATCCAAACAACTGGATGAAAATCTGCCATGATAAATTGGCCGTCAGGTTTTAAAAAGCGTCGGATAACAGCAGCCCATTTGTCCAAATCAGGTAACCAGCCTATTGTTCCATAACTAGTAAACACTATGTCAAATTGGGTGTCGAGCAATGCAGGTAAATTATAAATATCACAGCAAATAAATTCCGCAGAGAGATTGAGTTTTTCCTTCAAATCGTTTGCAAGGTCAATAGCTTTTTCTGAAAAATCAACACCAGTTACGTGTGCACCCATACGAGCTAATGACAACGAATCTTGCCCGAAATGGCATTGTAAATGTAATATTCGTTTTCCTGAAACATCGCCCAAAAGAGCTAGTTCGATTGGTTTTAAGGAGTTTTTCCCTGCAAGGAAAGCTGTTTGTTCGTAAAAATCACTCACAACATGATGTGCGACTTTTTCGTTCCAAAGTTCTTTATTGATTGCAAGGTAATCCATTAGTTCAGTTTGCGTTGATTCAATTTTGAAAAAGTAGTGATGCGTTGAAAAAAGACCGCCCATAGGATACTTCCTTTGTAAATACCATTAGTGGCTTTGTTGGGAAGTTGTTTCCATTTTTTGCGTTCTTTCAAGGATGAAGGCAACATACTATAAAATGAAAAATGAGCTTTTATGATTGCAAAGCAATGATTGAATTGACCTTTAGCAACATACATTGCTCCAGCAATTCCATCGAGTAAAAGCCTTCTAAGTATTACCAAACCAACAAACGAAGCTTGGTTTTTGTGAATCATCAACAAGCTGTTTCGGAAATTCAAAAATGTTTTTTTCGGGCTATTATAATTCAATGTTCCACCTCCAACATGATAAACTAATGAGGAGGGCACGACCATTAAGGTATATCCCAAACGCTGAATACGCCAACACAAATCAATTTCTTCCATGTGTGCAAAAAAGCGTTCATCGAAACCTTCCAATTTCCAGTATACTTCCGATCGAATAAGCATACATGCGCCACTTGTCCAAAAAACTTTGCTTGGATAATCGTATTGGTTGGAGTCATTTTCAACATGATTCATGATTCTTCCCCTACAAAAAGGGTAGTGGAGTTGATCGATATATCCTCCTGCAGCTCCAGCATGTTCAAAAAGCGTTTTATCGTGAAACGCATTGATTTTGGGTTGACAAGCGGCTATCGATTGATCCTTCATATAAGAGATTAAAGGAACTAACCAATTTTCTGTCACTTCAACATCGCTATTGAGGAGTAAATAGTATGTTGCATCGATTTTTTTGAGTGCATCGTTGTATCCTTTTGCAAAACCGCCGTTTTCATTGTTTTGTACGATTGTTAACTCAGGGTAATTAGTAGTCAACCAATGGAGAGACTCGTCTGTTGAGGCGTTATCAGCAATGATTACGGTACTTTCCTGGCTATATTTCAAAACAGTAGGAAGGAATTTTTGCAAAAACGCAACACCATTCCAATTGAGAATAACAACGGCAACAGTTTCTTTTTCCATGTTAGTATTGACGGTAATATTGGTTGCTATTTCCACCATACGTACTTGGCAAAGTACTGTCTGGATCATTACTTTGACCATCACGTTTGACCAAAGCTTTTTGCCAATTTGGATTTTTCAATTCACCAATCATATCTGAATGCAGCAAGCGGTAAGCATTGTTTACTAAATCGGGATTATAAAAAATAAAACGTTTGTTACTGAAGTTTTTTATTTTGTCGTATTGCCAAATCTCATACGGATATTCATTCGGAGACGTTTCGCGTTGAATAATCATGCTCGGTTGACCGTATTGCAAAAACACACGACCTCTGTCCGTTTCGTAACCGTCTTGGAAATTGTTCGCATATAATTGTTGTACCAAAAGAATTTGTTTTTTGTAGTTCAACCAAGCATCTGTCGCACCAGTACCAGAGGTTTGAATCCAAAATTGTTGTAAATGTTTGCGGTAATTTTCCAAGTTTTTAGATTTTAATGTCTGAAGAATTTGTTTGCTATCTGCTGGGCGGGCGATAGGCAATAAACTTGCCAAATAAAAATGCAGTGAATCATCTGAAACTGATGCTTGAAAACTTGGATCCAGTACTATTGTTTCTAGCGTAATATCTGCTGAAAATTCATTGATGCGCTCAAAGTAATAAAGCGAAATGGGACAAAGTTTCGTATTGTTTCTGTCAATCACTTCGATTTCAAATCGGTAAGAACCACTGGGCAATTTACTGATGTCAAGAGAACGTAAAAAAGGAACAACAGGCGCTGTTTTGATTTTATTAAACTTAGAAAATCCCTCTAATTCTTTGTTCGTTTTTGTTTCGATTATTCGTTGTTTAATAGCAAAAACGGTATCGTTTAGTTTGTTGGTGTTGTAAATTTCAATGTAAAAAGGAAAGTTGGCCAGTTCTTGTCCATAAAAATTAGAAATACGCGGGATAATCTCATAACCACTTTTCGTGAAGACCGTCGGTACATCATTTTCACTACTTGTATTTTTTGTTGCCGATTCAATCATTAATACATCTGAAGTGCTTATTACATTGTTCATCTCAGGAATAACGACATCAATCATACCTTTAATGGGTTTATCGCCAGCTATCAAATCAGTTAATTCAATTGCTGCATAATATTTTCCAGAGGGCAACGTAAAATGCTGGATATCATAGAAATCTTCAAAAATCGAATCACGTACAAATGGACTTTCTAAAACATAAGCTTGTTGTTTTAATGTGTCTCCCTTCTCATTTAAAATTGCTGTGTTGAGCTTGATTGCTGCCTGGAGACCTTGATTTTTTTGCTGGTATTTTAATGAATAAGCAACAAATTGAAAGTGAATTTCCAGTTGTTGACCGACTTCAGGAACAAAAAACACTTTTTGGTCTATGAATGTTTTGAGTTGTTTTTTTTGAGAAAACCCAACGGTAAACAGAAGTATGCTCAGGAAAAAAGTAGTGAACCAATTTTTCATTTCAATGTTTTGAATCACTAAAATTAATGAATTTACTTGTTTCATCATGAAAATAAATAGGGAAGAGTAGTATAGTTCGTATGAATTGTATTGATTTTCAATTGAAAAGAAAAAAAATCGGTATTTTTTTGAGAAAATACTTGCTAAAACAAAAAAGTGCAGTACTTTTGCCCCGGAGAGTTGGCAGAGTGGTCGATTGCGGCGGTCTTGAAAACCGTTGTACCGAGAGGTACCGGGGGTTCGAATCCCTCACTCTCCGCAGAAAGTCAGTGACAAACTGAGACAAAGCGTGTAAATACTAGATTTACACGCTTTTTT